>DLSX01000136.1 GCA_002500765.1 Neorhizobium sp. UBA7851 | reverse complement strand
CGCTGGCAGCCGCGATCGCGGCGATCCGTTCACGCGACGCCTTGATGTTGCCGACCACCTCTTCGAGATAGGCCTGATCCTTCAGCGCCGCGATGGCGCCTGCAACCGCGATCCGGTTCATGCCGAAATGGTTGCGGATCTTGTCGAAGGCCTTGGCTGTGCCGGCCGTGGTGATCGCATAACCGACGCGCGCGCCGGCCATCCCGTAAGCCTTGGAGAAGGTGCGGGTGCGGATGACGTTCGGCAGGTCGATCAGCGCATCGATCGGCGGTGTCGAACCGGCAGGCGCCGTCTCGCAATAGGCCTCGTCAAGCACCAGCAGCGTCGTTTCCGGCAGCGCTCGTGCAAAGGCGGTCACCTCGTCGGCGCTCCACCAGCTGCCCATCGGATTGTCCGGATTGGCGAAATAGACAAGCGGCGCGTTGACCCGGCGTACCGCATCGAGAAGCCCGTTCATGTCTTCCCGGTCATTGATATAGGGCACGGTGACGAGCTGGCCGCCGAAACCGGCGACATGGAAATTGAAGGTCGGATAACCGCCGAAGGATGTCACGACCTGCATGCCCGGATCGATGACCAGCCGCACGATCTGGCCGAGCAGGCTGTCGACACCTTCCCCGATCGCCAGGTTCTCGGGCTTGCATCCCAGATGTGCCGCAAGGGCTGCCTTCAGCTCGAAATTTTCCGGATCTGCATATTTCCATATCCCCGTCGCCGCCTCGGCCATTGCCGCAAGCACGGAAGGCGCTGGGCCAAAACCGTTTTCATTGGCGCCGATCCGCGCCCTGACGGCCGATCCGCTCTTCCGCTCCAGCGCTTCCGGGCCGACAAACGGCACGGTTGAAGGCAGGGAACTGATCAGTGGGGTGAAACGGGAAAATTCAGGCATTTGAGCAAGTCCGGTTGAAAGCCGGCACACAATAGAAAGCTTTTGCCGTGGCGCAAGGGCAGGAGGCCCGCCTGCAGACCTCTATGGCAGGGATTGACTGGCTACGCTCTACAGTCGCGCCGGTAATTTCGACCTTGGGTTTTTTGGTGATTTTTATGCAACTTTAGAGATTGCTGAAGCGGGGAAATAATCTTTGCGGCGCATCTTCGCCTTATGAGTAAATTCACGTTGATGGTGATTGGGGCGGCCACCGCGAGTTTTCTCGCCACGGGCGGTCATTCCCTGCTTCCGGGCATTACCCGCTACGTCCAGGCCAATGTCAGCCCGTCATGCCGGATCAAGGGCAATGTCTCGATCAACTCCGGCGAACGCATCTATCATGTGCCGGGGCAGCTTTTTTACGAAGAGACGAAGATCAGCCAGCAATATGGCGAGCGATGGTTTTGCTCCGAAGCAGATGCCCGGGCGGCCGGATGGCGCCGGGCACGGCAGTGAAGCACGACCGCCGCGACCTGCTCCTTATAAGCAGCAAGCCGCTCAGTGGCTCGTCTCGAAACTCAGCCGGATGACGTGGTGCAGGAATTCGGGATTGATCAGCATGTTGAAGCCGACCGTCACCTTTTCCTCCTCGCGCGCCATGACCGTGCAGCCGATCTCGTCGCGAATGCCCAGAATGGCGAGAAAGAAATGAGACGGCACCGGAATATGCGGTGTGACCTCGAGTTCCGCGCCCTGCAGCGACATCGTGCGGATCAGGCAGCGAATGCTGGTTTTGGTGCTCAGATGATGTTCGACGAGCACGATTTTGCCCGGTCGATCGATGCTGAACTTTTCAAAGACACGGCGCAGGCCGGCCGGTTCCTCGGTGTTGGTCCCGTCAATCAATGGCGCCATGGCTTCCTCCTGACTTGTCCCACGAATATGATTTTATTCCTGTAATTCTGATGCATTCTAAAGTTGATTGGTAAATTTTTCTCGATCTATGGTGCACGCTGCCGCCCCATTTCCGCACGCCGGACATAATGTCGCGTTGTTGACGGCCGGTCGTCGCGACGATACGCCTTTGCGGCCGTCTCAAGTGCTATCACTGGGCGGCGCAAACGGAATGGAGCAAGCAAGTGACAGGCAGGCTGGTGATCGTCGGGGCAGGGCAGGCGGGCTTTGCGCTCGCGGCAAAACTGCGGGCATTGAAGGATACGCGGCCCATCACGATGATCGGCGCAGAGGAGGTTCATCCCTACCAGCGGCCGCCGCTGTCCAAGAAATACCTGCTCGGCGAGATGAGTTTCGACCGGCTGACTTTTCGCCCGGACACCTGGTTTGCGGAAAACGATGTTGACGTCCGGCTCTCGACCTATGTCGAGGAGATCGACCGCGAGAAGAAGACCGTCCGCATGCAGGATGGCTCGACGCTCGCATACGAGACCCTCGCGCTTGCCACGGGTGCGAGCCCGCGCACCTTGCCCGCCAGCATCGGCGGCGAACTGGCCGGCGTCTATACCGTGCGCGACAAGCGCGATGCCGACCGTCTGGCGGATGAAATGAAGGCCGGCCGTCGTCTGCTGATCATCGGCGGCGGTTATATCGGCCTGGAAGCGGCAGCCGTCGCGCGTCACCTCGGGCTGGAAGTGACGCTGATCGAGATGGCCGATCGCATTCTCGCCCGTGTCGCCTCGAAGGAAACCGCCGACATCATGCGCCGCGTTCATGGCAACCATGGCGTCGTGATTCGCGAAAAGACCGGCCTGATCCGCCTGATCGGCGAAGACGACAAGGTGCGAGCTGCAGAATTGTCCGATGGCTCCGTCGTCGATGTGGATTTCGTCATCGTCGGCATCGGTGTCACGCCGAATGACCGGCTGGCACAGGATTGCGGCCTCGATGTCGGCAACGGCATCATCGTCGATGAATTCGCCCGCACGTCCGATCCGTCGATCTTCGCCATGGGCGATTGCGCCCTCCTGCCTTGGGAAGACGGGCGCATCCGCCTCGAATCGGTGCAGAACGCCGTCGACCAGGCCGAATCGGTCGCCGCGACGCTTGCCGGCGCAACTGCGCCTTATGCGCCAAACCCATGGTTCTGGTCCGACCAGTATGATGTGAAACTGCAGATCGCCGGTTTTAATCTCGGCTATGACGACACGCTGGTGCGTTCCGGCGCCCGCGAGGGCGCGGTGTCGATCTGGTATTTCCGTGAAGGCAGGCTGATTGCCGTCGATGCCATCAATGATGCCAAGGCCTATGTGACGGGCAAGAAGCTGCTGGAAACCGGTATCAATCCGGACCGGGCGCTGCTGGCCGACCCGGCGACCGACCTCAAGACGTTGCTGTCCTGATTCTATGAAGGGCGCCTTGTGAGGCTCACGAGGCGCGTCCGAGATTTCCACTGAAAGGCATGGGAGGAAAAATGCCGGTACCGAAGAATGATTTCAAGGCTGCGATCCGTGCCGGCCGCCGGCAGATCGGCCTCTGGCTGAATACCGGTGAGGCGCTTCCGGCCGAGATTGCGGCAAGTGCGGGCTTCGACTGGCTGGTGATCGATTCGGAGCACGGGCCGAACGATCTGCGCAGCATCATTGCGCAATTGCGTGCGCTCGCACCCTTTTCGGTAGAACCGGTCGTGCGCCCGCCTTCAGGCGAGACATGGTTCATCAAGCAGTTGCTCGATGCCGGTGCCCGGACGCTTCTCATCCCTATGGTCGATTCACCCGAACAGGCAAAGGCGCTGGTGCAGGCGGTGCGTTATCCACCGCGCGGCACGCGCGGCCTGGGCGCGGCCGTCGCCCGTGCCTCGGGATTTAACGCCATTCCCGATTATGCACAGACCGCCGACGATGAAATCTGCCTTCTGGTTCAGGCGGAAACGCGGGTGGCTATCGACAATCTCGAAGCCATTGCCGCTGTGGAGGGCGTCGACGGCGTCTTTATCGGTCCGGCCGATCTTTCGGCCGATCTCGGTTACCTCGGGCGTATAGAAGCGCCCGAAGTGCAGGAAGTGATCGAATCGGCGATCGGCCGAATCATTTCAGCCGGAAAGCCGGCCGGCATCCTGACCTTCAATGAAACGCTCAATCGCCGTTATATGGAGCTCGGTGCGAGTTTCGTGGCCGTCGGCGCCGATGTGACGGAACTCGCCGCGACCCTTAAGAACCTCGCCGGTCGTTATGGCCGCGGCCCGGGCGCCGGCTCGGTAGGCTCGGGTTATTGACCGGCTTTCGGCCCGCATTCTCTGCCTGCGGGCCGAAATAATGAAGCGGTTGGGGTTCATCCCCAGCCTGCGACGCCACTTTTTGCTAAAAGACCTTGCATTCGGAATTTATCCGCAATAATCAGGCCGGACCGGAGAGGTGGCCGAGTGGTCGANNGCGCTCCCCTGCTAAGGGAGTATACGTCAAAAGCGTATCGTGGGTTCGAATCCCATCCTCTCCGCCATTATCCTTCCTGAAATTGCTGGCTCTTTAGCGGATGCATATAAGGCCTCTGCGTCATATGCCTGTTGCCCATCGGCAACGCCGGAATTTCGCCATCCGTTCTAATGTGAACAATCCCTAAGCCACTGTCATGAAACTGTTTTCTTAACGAAAACTAAATTTTTACCGATGCCCGGATGCGGTTTTGTGTCCTTTCGGCAACATGATTTTGGTAAGCGGCTGTGAAACTCCCGTTCATCCCCAGTTCGCCATTGCGCACCTCACGGCGATTTGTATTTTCAACTCCGAAGCGCGGCGGTGGTTCGTCAGCTTTAAGAACACGGGGATGGGCCCAAGGAATTTTTGTCCTTCGGTAAATCAAGACCTAGACCCATACGTAACTTTGACTGGAGGTCAAAAATGAACATCAAGAGCCTTCTTCTCGGCTCCGCTGCTGCCCTCGCAGCAGTTTCTGGCGCACAGGCTGCCGACGCAATCGTGGCTGCTGAGCCCGAGCCGATGGAATACGTTCGCGTTTGCGACGCTTTCGGCACCGGCTACTTCTACATCCCGGGCACCGAGACCTGCCTCAAGATCGGTGGTTACGTCCGCGTTCAGGTTGACGGTCGTTCGGACTTCGATCTGACCGGCGCACAGGGCGGTTACCGCACCAACACCCGTGGTCAGATCGCTGTTGAAGCCAAGAACGACACCGAATTCGGTACGCTCGCTTCGAAGATCACGCTTCGCGCAAACACCAACGTTTCGAACACCTACTCGGTCGAAGTCGATGGCGAAGACTACAGCGACTCGTCGGACAACAACGACTTCTACCTGGAAGAAACCTACCTCCAGCTCGGCGGTCTTCGCGTTGGTTACTTCTACAACTACTTCGATAACGGCCTTCCGGGCGAAACCGTTCTTTCCGACGGTGGCCCTGGCTTCGGTGGCGGCGGCTTCGGCGGCGACACCCTGAACAACGGCATACGTTACACCTACGACGCTGGTTCGTTCTCGGTTTACGGTCAGGTTGACGCGTTCAACTCGCAGGCTGGTTGGAAGACCGACAACGGTTCTGACGACGAAATCGGCGTCAACGGCGTTATCACCGGCAAGTTCGGTGGCGTAACCGTCGACTTCTTTGCTGGTTACGACTTCGATCGTGAAGAAGCTGCCTTCGCTTCCACGCTGACGGCTGCAATCGGCCCTGGCTCGCTCGGCGTCTTTGGTGCCTACGCAACCGGTGCTAACCGTTACTTCGACTTCGCTGAATGGACGATCGGCGCTGAATACGCCATCAAGGTCACCGACAAGTTCTCGATCGCTCCTGGCGCTCAGTACTGGGACAACATCACCGTTGTTAACGGCGACTTCGAAGACGGCGACGCATGGCGCGTTGGTGTAACGGCTGATTACAAGATCACCACCAACCTCGCTGCCAAGGCAACCATCAACTACACCGACGTAGACTCCGGTACGGACTCTGCTGACCGTTGGGACGGTTTCCTCCGTCTGCAGCGTTCTTTCTAATCTGACCTTTCAGATATGAGCGAAAAGCCCGGCCTTGCGCCGGGCTTTTTGTGTTTTTGATTCGCGCGCACCGTCGGGTCATCGCGGAAATTGCCCGGCGAATACGCGCAGAGAGGGGGGTGGTCTCGGTTTACCCGTCAGGTTTGTGACAAATAAGTAACGCCAGTGCTGCAAGTGGTTGGTTCGCGCTCTGCGTGAATGCGGAAATGCTTGTGAAGACCCGTCCCCCACCTGTAACTTGACAACTGTAAAGCCTAGAGTTGACCGGGGAACCCCAAATGAAGATCACCAGCTTACTCATCGCATCGACCGCGGCGCTCTCAAGCGTCACCGTCGCTCAGGCTGCCGACGCAATCGTCGCTGCCGAACCGGAACCGATGGAATATGTTCGTGTATGCGACGCTTTCGGAACGGGCTACTTTTACATTCCAGGTACCGAAACCTGCCTCAAGGTCGGCGGTTATGTCCGCGTCCAGCTCGACGCTCGCAGCGACGACGACTTCGGTGGCGAGGGCGGTTACCGTACCAACACCCGTGGTCACTTGACCCTCGACGCTAAGTCCGACACCGAATACGGCACGTTGGCTGCGACAATCAATATGGAAGCAAATACGAATTCCTCGACGAGCTACGATCTGACGATCGGTGGCGTCGATTATAACGTATCTTCCGCAAACAACGACTTCTATCTCGATGAAACCTTCATCGAGCTCGGCGGCCTCCGCGTTGGTTATTTCTACAACTACTTCGATACCGGTCTTCCGGGCGAGACGGTACTCGCCGACTCCGCTCCGTTCGGTAACGGCGGCTTCGGTGGCGACACGCTGAACAACTCCATCCGCTACACCTATGACGGCGGTGCATTCTCCGTTTACGGCCAGGTCGATGCATTCGACTCGCAGGATGGCTGGAAGGACGACGTTCCGGGCTCTGGTCGCGGCCAGGACGAAATCGGCATCAACGGCGTTGTCACCGGCAAGTTCGGTGGCGTAACCCTCGACTTCTTCGCCGGTTATGACTTCGACCGCGAAAATGCCGCTCTCGCTTCCACGCTGACGGCTGCAATCGGCCCGGGTTCGCTCGGCGTCTTCGCTGCCTACTCCTTCGGTGAAAACCGTTACTTCGATGCTTCCGAATGGACGATCGGCGCGGAATATGCCTTCGCGGTTTCCGACAAGTTCACCATCGCACCGGGCATCCAGTACTGGGATAACGTCGTCCTCGACACCGATGGCGACTTCGACGGTGGCAATGCATGGCGCGTTGGCGTAACCGCCGACTACAAGATCACCCAGGGCCTGACCGCCAAGGCAACCGTCAACTACACCGACGTTGACGCTGATGACCTCGGCGATGCTGATCGTTGGGACGGGTTCCTGCGTCTGCAGCGCTCGTTCTAATCCGGCTCTCGGATCTGATCTGGAAAGCCCGGCCTCGTGCCGGGCTTTTCTCGTTTTGGCGGCAGCTTCAGGTCCTGTCGTGATAAATTGGTAACTGTCGTTTTTCATCTTCGTGATTTAGGACATTGGAATATGGAAGGTCGCTTGCGCTCCTGCGCATCGGGAGTAGCGTTTGCTTGGTAATTGCGAATGCAGCTCACCGAGGAAATCCCAATGAAGCTTTCCCGTTTACTCATCGCATCGGCTGCAGCCCTTGTTACCGCATCCGTTTCCCAGGCCGCCGACGCCATTGTCGCCGCCGAGCCGGAACCGATGGAATATGTCCGCGTCTGCGACGCCTTCGGCACCGGCTACTTCTACATCCCCGGCACCGAAACCTGCCTCAAGATCGGCGGTTATATTCGTCTGCAGCTCGATGGCCGCAGTAATTACGATATCGACACCAGTGCCGGCGCGGTCGAACTCGACGATGATGCCGGCTATCGCACCAATACGCGCGCGCAGCTCCGGTTTGACGCCAAGTCCGACACCGAGTTCGGCACACTCGGCTCGCGCCTCACGTTGCGCGCCAACAACAACGCCGACAGCTCGGACTTCGCGCTGAACGAGACCTATATCGAACTTGGCGGTTTCCGTATCGGCTATTTCTACAACTACTTCGATACCGGCCTGCCGGGTGAGACCGTGCTTTCGGATGAAGGCCCGCTTTCGGGCAGCGCAATCGATATCTTCGGCGATTATATCGGCGGCGATACGCTGAACAATTCCATTCGCTACACCTATGAAGCTGGAGCATTCACGGCCTACGGCCAGGCTGATTTCTTCAATTCGCAGGCCGGCTGGAAGACGGATGCCGACGGCAGCGCTGACGAGATCGGCCTCAGCGCTCTGGTGGGCGGCACGTTCGACGCGTTTTCCATCGATCTGTTCGGCGCCTATGAATTCGACCACGAAGACGGCGTCGTCGCATCCACCCTGTCGGCCGAGATCGGGCCGGGCAAGCTGGGTGTTTTCGGTGTCTATTCCTCGGGGCCGACCCGCTACTGGGATTATTCCGAATGGACGATTGGCGCTGAATATGCGTTTGCCGTCTCCGAAAAAATCAAGCTCACGCCCGGCGTCCAGTATTGGGATAACATCATTCCCACCAGCGACGACTATACGGGCGGCAGTGCCTGGCGTGTCGGCGTGACGGCGGATTACCAAGTCACGCCGAACCTCCTGGCCAAGGCGACCTTCAACTACAATAATGTCGACATCGACACCGCCGGTTATGGCGATGGCGACCGCTTCGACGGCTTCCTGCGGCTGCAGCGGGATTTCTGATCGTGTAGAACTGAAAAGCCCGGCTTCGCCGGGCTTTTCGTATTTATAGGGCATCTTGCCATCAACGGCTTGAGAAATGCGGCAAGGCGTGGCTGCCGGTGGTTCCCGACCTCACTGCCGTCCAAATCTCAGGTCGGCGGCAATATCCGTCTTCTGCCCCAGCCGGGTCTTGTAGACCTGATAATTCTCAAGCACCCGCTGCACGTAATTGCGCGTCTCGGGGAAGGGGATGCGCTCCACCCAGTCGATCACCTCGTCGAGCGACTTGCCGCGCGGATCGCCGTAACGGGCAATCCATTCGGGTACCCGTTTCGGCCCGGCATTATAGGCAATGAAGGTCAGCACATAGGAGCCGCCGAAAGCATCGATCTGTTCGCCGAGATAATGCGCGCCGAGCGTTGCGTTGTAGCCTGCGTCGCTGGTCAGCCGCTCGGCCTTGAAGCTCATGCCGTGCCGCTTGGCGACGCCCTGTGCCGTTCCGGGCAGAAGCTGCAGGAGACCGCGGGCATTGGCCGGGGAAACGGCCGCCGGGTTGAAGGCGCTTTCCTGCCGCGCGATCGAATAGGCGAGCGCCTTTCCCGATCCGGCAATATTGGCGCCGGCCGGAATGACGCCGATCGGATAGGCAAGCGCCGCCGCGTCGACGCCGCGGGAAAAGGCCGACTTGCCGATCCGAAG
>DLSX01000105.1 GCA_002500765.1 Neorhizobium sp. UBA7851 | reverse complement strand
TCGAGATGGCAACGGCCGGCTCGAGCTTGCGGGCCGTGTTGCCGGCAATCGAGGTAACGCTGGCGGAGGCGCGGGCGGGGGCGGCGGTGGCCGAACCCTTGGCTTCCGAACCACCGGCAGCCTGGCCGCCCTGGATCAGGGTCGGCTTGTAACCGCGGGTCCAGCCGGTCGAAACGAGCTGCGTCTTGCCTTCCTTGATGCCCTTGCCGAGCGCCGTGTTGGAGAAGTCGGACGTGTCGACATGCGCAAGGTCATGACGGCCGAGATAGGAAACGGCGAGTTCGCGGAACACGTAGTCGAGGATCGACGTGGCGTTCTTGATCGCGTCATTGCCTGTCACGATGCCGGCCGGCTCGAACTTGGTGAAGGTGAAGGCTTCAACGTATTCTTCGAGAGGCACGCCGTACTGAAGACCCAGCGAGATGGCGATGGCAAAGTTGTTCATCATTGCGCGGAAGGCGGCGCCTTCCTTGTGCATGTCGATGAAGATCTCGCCGATGCGACCGTCGCCGAATTCGCCGGTGCGCAGATAGACCTTGTGTCCGCCGACATTGGCCTTCTGGGTGTAACCCTGACGGCGGTTCGGCAGCTTTTCGCGCTCGCGGGTGACGCGCTCGATGACGCGTTCCACGATCTTTTCGGTGATCTGCACCGCCTGGGCGGCGGTCGGAGCCTGTACCAGTTCCTCGATCGCGTCTTCCGCATCGTCCTCGTCGATAAGCGAGGCATTGAGCGGCTGCGACAGCTTGGAACCGTCACGATAGAGAGCGTTGGCCTTGAGAGCCAGCTTCCAGGACAGCATGTAGGCTGCGCCGCAATCCTCGACGGTCGCCTCGTTCGGCATGTTGATCGTCTTGGAGATCGCCCCCGAGATGAACGGCTGGGCAGCAGCCATCATGCGGATATGGCTCTCGACCGAGAGATAACGCTTGCCGATCTTGCCGCAGGGATTGGCGCAATCGAAGACGGCGAGATGCTCTTCCTTGAGGAAAGGCGCACCTTCGAGCGTCATCGCACCGCAGACGTGAACATTGGCAGCCTCGATGTCCTTCTTCGAGAAGCCGACATGCTCAAGCAGGTTGAAGCTCATGTCCGACAGCTGCTCGTCGGTGACCTTGAGGGTCTCCTTGAGGAAGTCCGCACCGAGCGTCCACTGGTTGAAGACGAACTTGATGTCGAATGCCGACTTCAGAGCGCCGTTCAGAGCCTCGATCTTCTCGTCGGAAAAACCCTTGGCCTTCAGCGTGCCGGGGTTGATGCCGGGAGCCTGGTTCAGGTTGCCGTGGCCGACTGCATAGGCTTCGATCTCGGCGATCTGGCTTTCCGAATAACCGAGCGAACGAAGCGCATCCGGAACAGCGCGGTTGATGATCTTGAAGTAACCGCCACCGGCGAGCTTCTTGAACTTGACCAGTGCGAAATCGGGCTCGATGCCGGTCGTGTCGCAGTCCATGACGAGGCCGATCGTGCCGGTCGGCGCGATGACGGTCGTCTGGGCGTTGCGGTAACCGTGCTTTTCACCGAGTTCCAGCGCCTTGTCCCATGCGGCCTTGGCATGGATGACCAGCGTCTGGTCCGGGTTTTCGTCGTGATAGAGCGGAACCGGGTCGACCGACAGCTGCTCGTAACCGGTCGTCTCACCATAGGCCGCGCGGCGATGGTTGCGCATGACGCGCAGCATGCTTTCGCGGTTCGGGGCAAAGTTCGGGAACGGCCCGAGTTCGCCTGCCATTTCGGCAGAGGTCGCATAGCAGATGCCGGTCATGATCGCGGTCAGCGAACCTGCAATCGCGCGGCCTTCCTTCGAATCGTAGGGGATACCCGACGACATCAGGAAACCGCCGATATTTGCATAGCCGAGGCCGAGCGTGCGGTACTGGTAGGAGAGTTCGGCGATTTCCTTCGACGGGAACTGCGCCATCATCACCGAGATTTCGAGCACCATGGTCCACAGGCGCACGGCATGTTCGTAATCGGCGATCGCGATGTTCTTCGTTGCCTTGTCCTTGAACTGGAGAAGGTTGAGCGAAGCAAGGTTGCAGGCCGTGTCGTCGAGGAACATGTATTCCGAGCACGGGTTGGAGCCGCGGATCGGGCCGCCGGCCGGCGACGTGTGCCAGTCGTTCATCGTCGTGTTGAAATGGATGCCCGGATCGGCCGACGCCCATGCGGCATAGGAAATCTGTTCCCACAGATCCTTGGCCTTCAGGGTCTTCATGACCTTGCCGTCCTTGCGGGCGGTCAGGTTCCACTCGCCGTCGTTTTCGACTGCACGAAGGAAGTCATCCTTCAGCGAGACGGAGTTGTTGGAGTTCTGACCCGAAACCGTGAGGTAGGCTTCCGAATCCCAGTCGGTGTCATAGGTCTTGAATTCAAGATCCTTGTAACCCTGCTGGGCGAACTGGATGACGCGCTTGACGTAGTTTTCCGGAACCAGGTCCTTCTTGGCAGCGCGGATTTCGCGCTTCAGGGCCGGGTTCTTCAGCGGGTCATAGCAGTCGTCGTCAGAGCCTTCGCAGTTGACGCAGGCCTTCATGATCGCCTTCAGGTGCTTGGCGACGATCTTCGAACCGGTGACGAGGGCAGCAACCTTCTGCTCTTCCTTGACCTTCCAGTTGATGTATTCCTCGATATCCGGATGGTCGATATCGACAACGACCATCTTGGCCGCACGGCGGGTCGTGCCGCCGGATTTGATCGCGCCGGCTGCCCGGTCACCGATCTTGAGGAAGCTCATCAGGCCGGAGGAACGGCCGCCGCCGGAAAGCTTTTCGCCTTCGCCGCGAAGATGGGAGAAGTTGGAGCCGGTGCCGGAGCCGTATTTGAACAGACGCGCTTCGCGAACCCACAGGTCCATGATGCCGCCTTCGTTGACCAGGTCGTCACCGACGGACTGGATGAAGCAGGCATGCGGCTGCGGATGCTCATAGGAAGACTTGGACTTGGTCAGCTTGCCGGTGAAGGGGTCGACATAGAAGTGGCCCTGGCCGGGACCATCGATGCCATAGGCCCAATGCAGGCCGGTATTGAACCACTGCGGGGAGTTCGGGGCTACGCGCTGGGTGGCGAGCATGTAGGCAAGCTCGTCCATGAAGGCGGCGGCGTCGTCTTCCGACGTGAAATAGCCGCCCTTCCAGCCCCAATAGGTCCAGGTGCCGGCAAGACGCGAAAAGACCTGGCGGGCATCGGTTTCGGAACCGTAGCGCTCGCCTTCGGGAATATCCTTCATCGCCTTCTCGTCGGCGACCGAACGCCACAGGAAGGACGGAACGTCGTTTTCTTCGACGCGCTTCAGGATCTTCGGAACGCCGGCCTTGCGGAAATACTTCTGCGCCAGGACGTCGGTTGCGACCTGGGAGAACTGCGACGGCACGTCGATATCGGCAAGCCGGAAGACGATGGAACCGTCCGGATTGCGGATCTCGCTGGTCGCCTTGCGGAACTCGATTGTTCCGTAGGCGCCTGTCTCAGGCTTCGTGAAACGACGTTCGATGCGCATTGCCTCTAGTCCCTCATCCTTTGGCGCCATATAGGCGCACGTGTTCGATGCGGCCGCTCTCCATCATGGGCAGCCGGCTGAAATTCCATCCAGACTCATTGGATGTCTATCTGTATATTGTGCTGGATGATGGCTGCCAACACTAAATATAGTATTAACAACATGTTTATGCCAGCCCAATCGCCGTCTTGGCGATGATTTTCAAAGCGCATGGAAACCCGTCGCCCGGCTGTCTGTCAGAACAAGCCCTGCGCTCGATTGTTTCCATCAAACTCGAAAAAGAACCGGCCTCGTTACTCCCGGTCCAGTCGCCGCCGCAACATGGGTTCATTCATGGCCGCACCGCCTGATTCGGTCAAGCCGTAGCGAGTAGGAGTTTCTAAACCACAAGATATTGTGGCTGCTGCCTGTGGATAATGGGGAATAAAAAAGAGCTAGGATTCTCAATCGCTTGGCGGAAATGGCTCAAGCTTGCGCGGGGCTTGCCGATTTCGATTGTGGCGCGATCGGGGCGGATCGGTGGCTCCGGAAGCCCTTCCTGAACGGGCTTTTTAGCATTTGGCCATACCATATTGAGACATATCGGTAACACGACCGGCTAAATGGCAAGCGGCCCGCCATCCTGTGGATGACGGACCGGCTATTGACATCAAAACTTCAGGGCAGGGTATGCATCAGCGCATATCATGCGGCTGGTGGTTGCGAAGCGGTCGAGCTACTATCTGTTGTGGTCTGCGCCCCGCTGAGAGATTAACCCCGATGCCCCTTGGCGATCGGCTCCTGATAGGTGAAGCCCATGTCCCAGGGGAAATAGATCCAGGTATCCTGCGAAACCTCGGTGACAAAAGTATCGATCGTCGGCACGCCGGACGGCTTTGCATAGATGCAGGCAAAATGTGCCTTTGGCAGCATTTCCCGCACTTCCTTGGCAGTTTTTCCGGTGTCGGTCAGGTCGTCGACCACGAGAATGCCTTCGCCGCCGTTTGCCGTCAGCTCCGGCGAAATGCCCTTGAGCAGGACGGTATCGCCCTGATTGACGTAATCATGGCGCGTGGCGATGCAGACCGTGTCGATCAGGCGGATATTGAGTTCGCGCGAAATGATCGCCGCCGGCACAAGTCCGCCGCGGGTGATGCAGACAATCGCCTTGAACTCCTGGCCAAGGCCGGAGAGCCGCCAGGAGAGCGCGCGGGTATCGCGGTGAAACTGGTCCCAGGAAACGGGGAATGCTTTTTCGGGAAGAGACATAGGGTTCTGCCAAGTGCTTAAGGGCTTCGTTGGCTCTCGCTAATAGCGGCAGATGCGGCAGGAAAGCAAGCGGACCTTCTCTGATCGGCAGGCTTTGCGGCCAGATATGGCCTTAATCCTCTGCGAAGCGATCAAGGCCCGATTGCCAATCTATTCGTAATGAGGAGTTATTTGATGGACGAACTGGAAAAAGCCGCGCGCGGATTGCTGTATGATGCAAATTACGATCCGACGGTTCTCGAAAAGCGCAAGGCTGCAAAACGCGTGCTGCATCGGCTGAACGCCCTTTCTCCGGATGAGAACGAAGAGCGCGCGCGGTTGATCCGCGGCCTCATGGGCCGGATCGGCAGGAATTTCGTCTTCGACGGCGCGCTTCACTGCGATTACGGTTTCAACATCGAGATCGGCGACGATTTTTACGCCAACGTCAATCTTGTCATTCTCGACGGCGCAAAGGTTACGATCGGCAACAATGTCTTCATCGCCCCGAATGTCGGCATCTACACGGCCGGTCACCCGCTGGATGCCGGGCGCCGCAATGCCGGTCTCGAATATGCGCTTCCGATCACCATCGGCGACAATGTCTGGATCGGCGGCGGCGTCTCGATCATGCCGGGCGTGACGATCGGTGACGGTGCGGTGGTCGGAGGCGGTGCGGTCGTCACCCGCGATATCCCGCCGAATGTCGTCGCCGCCGGAAATCCGGCTCGCGTGATCCGGGAGATCACGGCAGAAGATGCCACGCGCGAAAGGTTCGGCCGGAAATAGGCTTTCGCGCAGGAGCACCGGCAGCAGCCAACAGGCCGCTGCCGGAACAGAATTCTCAGCGCGACAGCAGCGTCAGCGCCGTCATCGAATCGAGCAGGCTGCGCGTCACGCCACCGAAGAACATTTCCCACCAGCGCGAATGTCCGTAGCCACCCATGACGAGCAGATCGATGCTTCTGTCGGCAAGCCGGTTTTCGATCGCGGCAGCCGGTGAATTGCCGCCACTGTCCTGCGTCGTCAGGGTTACGTTGATATCGTGACGGGCAAGCGTTGCAGCGAGTTCCGAACCGGCAAGCTCGCGATCCCTGTCGCCCCTCTCAGGCGGATCGATGACCAGAACCTCGACCGAGGCGGCCTGCTTGAGAAGCGGCAGCGAATCGAACACGGCGCGCGCGGCTTCGCGTGAACCGTTCCACGCGATCAGCACCCGTTCGATCGGCTTCGGTTGTTTCAGCGTATAGGGAACGAGCAACATCGGACGGCCGCTTTCGAACAGGAATGTCTCCAGATCGGCGCGATGGTCCGCCTGCGAAGGGCTGCTCTGGTTGGCAACGATGAGGTCCGCCGTCCGCGCCACTTCCTGCACGGAGCCCGACGCATAACCGGCCGCCAGCATGTAGCTGCGCCATTCGGCCGAAAGTCCCTCGCGCGTCGTCTTCTGGCGAAAGATCTGCTCGATCGCCTGTGTTTCCCTCTGTGCGCTTTCCTGCAGGATCTCGATTGCGGTCGGGTCGGGGATTTCCATCGGCGCGATCAGCGGCACGGCGGTCAGCGTCTCGGCATGTACCCCCACCAGATGCGCGGAAAACTGCTCGGCGATTGCGACCGCGAAATCGGTGATCTGGCTTGCATTTCGCTGCGTGTCGAGAACGGCAAGAACAGTCTTGTAGGACATGGGTATCTCCTCATTAAAGGCTTTGTGTCGAGCCTTGTTCCAATAAGGTGGTACTGCCGCGACGTCGGTCAACGGCTGCTATCCCCGCATTATGCGTCGGCAGTGGGATTGGCCGAAATTCCCTTGCGATCGAGGTCGGCAATCATCTCTGAAACCGCGTCGGCCGCCGCATGTATGGCCATCTCTTCCCGGGCGCGCACGACGATTTCGGTCGAGAATTTCTTGCCGTCAAACTTCGGGTAGGAGCCGATGCTGGTCTCCGGATGCAGCTTCTGTATGTCGGCGAGCAGCGTTCCGATATCACCTTCGCCATAGGGGCAGGAAACGCCGCGCGACAACATCTTTGCGCCCGTGCGCAAGGTCGGGAGGACATTGTCGATCATCGCCTGAAATACCTGCGGTACGCCGGCCATCACATGGACATTGCCGATGACGAAACCGGGGGCGGTGGAAACGGGATTGACGATATGTTTCGCCCCCTGCGGCATCCGCGCCATGCGCTGGCGGGCAGGGGTGAATTCCATCTCGCGCCGCTTGTACATGTCGGCGAGCAGGGTCATGGCGTCCGGATCGTAGATGCACTCGACACCGAAGGCCTTGGAAACGGCATCCGCGGTGATGTCGTCATGAGTCGGGCCGATCCCGCCCGAGGTGAAGATATAGTCGTAGCGCGTTCTCAACGCGTTCAGCGCCTCGACGATCGCATCCTCGTCGTCGGCGACGATGCGAACTTCCTTGAGGTCGATGGCCGAAAGCGTCAGCATGTCGGCCAAATGTCCGATATTCTTGTCCTTGGTCCGCCCCGAAAGCAGTTCATCGCCAATGGCAAGCATGGCGGCGGTGACGATGACGGGAGAGGCGGATTGACTGGACATGTGAGGTTCTCGCTTTCTGATGCCTGGACGTTAGTCCGCCTGCCGGGGAATGCAATCCGTCAACGATACTTGATGAGATACAAATTGCAGAAGATCACCACCCGTCGTTCGAAAATAGTGGACAGTGCGTCCTGAGCACATTGTCTGGCGGCCGGTGCCTGTCTCCGATACCGTTTCGCCATATGTTTGTAACAGGGCAGATCGATGATCCTGGAGTTCTTGAAAAGATTGCTCGCTGGAACACCTTCAGTAAGCTCGGAAAACGCTTCAACACCCGCAAAGGAAATGAACAAAATGACGAAAGTTCTGGTTCTCTATTATTCCTCTTATGGCCATATCGAGACGATGGCTTACGCGGTCGCCGAGGGTGCTAAGTCCACGGGTGCCGAAGTGACAGTGAAGCGCGTTCCGGAACTGGTTCCGGAAGAGGTGGCCAAGTCCTCGCATTTCAAGCTCGATCAGGCTGCTCCGATCGCGACCCCTGCCGAACTCGACCAGTATGATGCAATCATCATCGGCGCCGGCACGCGCTTTGGCACCGTAGCTTCGCAGATGCGCAATTTCTGGGATCAGACGGGCGGCCTATGGGCAACCGGCAAGCTGGTCGGCAAGGTCGGCTCCGTCTTCACCTCGTCCGCCACGCAGCATGGCGGCCAGGAATCGACCATCCTCGGCTTCATCCCGACCCTGCTTCACCACGGGATGGCCGTTGTCGGCCTTCCTTACGCCTTCCAGGGCCAGATGGGCGTCGAAGCGGTCAAGGGCGGCTCGCCCTACGGCGCCTCGACCATCACCGACGGCGACGGCTCGCGACAGCCTTCCGAAGTCGAGCTGGAAGCCGCAAGGTTCCAGGGTGCGCATGTCGCCAAGATTGCGGCCAAGCTGTCGGCCTGACCGCGACAAAAATATAAGAAAAAAGGGAGCGGCCTCGTCGCTCCCTTTTTGTTTTCGGGCACGGTTTTGGTCACGGGCGTAACGGCTGCGACAATTTCGACCCGTCCCGGGTTTCGAAGATGCGCCGCTTATCTGTTCTATATCAAATGCTTGGATGTCTGGTGCGGACGGCGGGGATCGAACCCGCATGACCAAGGCCGAGAGATTTTAAGTCTCTTGCGTCTACCAGTTTCGCCACGTCCGCTTGGGTCTTGCTTTTCAGGTAGATAGACGATTCCGTCAAGCCAAGCTTTGCAAAAGAGATTGCAGGGTTTCGCCGCATCGGCTTTTTCCGCTCGCCGTTTCGGCGCCATCATTTGGCTGGGCCATTGAGCGGCCCCAAAAAAGAGGCTGGCACTGTGATGCGCCAGCCTCTCTGAACGATGTCCTCGTATCTCGTATCAGTCGAGCAGATCCGCAGGCACCTTTCCGCCGTTCTCCGACAGTTTTTTCATCAGCGCCTTGTGAAGCCACATGTTCATTGTAGCGGAATCCCCCGTATCGCCGGTATAGCCGAGTTCTGCCGCGAGTTCCTTGCGTTCGGCGAGGCTGGCATCCATGCCGAGCGCCTTCATCAGGTCCACGATCGAGCGGCGCCAGTCGAGTTTCTGGCCGCTTTTTTTGACTGCAGCATCGAGAATAGGTGCGACGTCGACCGGGCCGG
>DLSX01000238.1 GCA_002500765.1 Neorhizobium sp. UBA7851 | reverse complement strand
CGCCCCGCGCCGGCGCGGGGGGGGGGGGGGGGGGGGGGGGCGGGGCGGCCCCGGGGCGGCTTCGCGCAAGAGCTTCAACGGCTCAAAACACCGCCGCGTCGATTGCATAGGCAATACCGACGACTGCCAGCATCACGACTACCATCCCAAGCATCGCATCCGAGCCGTGCAACCGCCCCGGCCCCGCCTCTCGTGGCAGCCTCCCTCGAGGATAGACATACCCCCGCAGATATCGGAACGAGCGAAACACAACAAACCTCACGCCCTGCCCGCAACACGGCTCGTCGCAGAGAGGCGACGAGGATCGAATGTCTCGCCCAGCGTCAGCGTCACATGTTCCGGCAGACACCAGACGGCGCCGGGCATGTGATCGCTTTCGAACATGGCGAAATGCACGGCCGAGGCACGGTCGGTAAAAAGCCCGCCGACCTTGCCTTCGGTGTCATTGACGATCCAGCGACCACGCGCATCGCGGCCGACGGTAAAACGGATGCCGGTCGCGGGAGGCTCCCGATCTGTCATCGCAAACTTGCCCATATCAGCCTCCTTAAGCGACCATCACGCTGAGCGCAGCAAGGGCGCAGAAGCCGATGCACAGGACCGCGCCGAGACGCAGAAATACGGCGAGGCTCATTCCGGCAGCATTATTGGTGCGCTTTGCGCCCGGATAGGCCTGCGCCAGCCGGCGGCGCTGTGCGNNGGCGGCGCGGTGCGCCCGCCTCGGTAAGGTGGAGAAGATAGAGACTGCCCAGACGACCATACATGGGTCACTCCTTGTCGATCGAAGTTCCGCGCCGGTGGCTTGCGGAACAGACATCGACTGCGATGCCTGGTAACAAGGTAGCGAGCGCTCCATAGGCATTCGATTGGGACCGGGGAGCAAAGAAATAGGGAAATCATAAACCCGCCGCGAGCGGATCGCTCGCCCGCGGCGGGTTTAGCCAGGGGTGTCAGGCGTAGCGGGAAACGGCGAGGTCCGTGGCGTCGATTTCGGGCTTGCGGCCGCCGACGAGGTCGCTGATCAGCTTCGCCGAGCCGCAGCTCATCGTCCAGCCGAGCGTGCCGTGGCCGGTATTGAGGAACAGGCCCTTCACCTTGGTCGGGCCGATCACCGGCGTGCCGTCCGGCGTCATCGGGCGAAGACCGGACCAGAAGTCCGCCTTGCTGATATCACCGCCGGGGAACAGGTCGGTGACGGAATGTTCGAGCGTCGCGCGCCGCTTCTGTCCGAGATCGTTGGTATAGCCGGAAATCTCCGCCATGCCGCCGACGCGGATACGGTCGCCAAGCCGGGTAATCGCGATCTTGTAGGTCTCGTCCATGACGGTCGATTCCGGCGCGCGCGATGCATCGACGATCGGAATGGTCAGCGAATAGCCCTTGACCGGATAGACCGGCAGCTTGATGCCGAATTGCTTGACAAGCAGGGGCGAATAGCTGCCGAGAGCAATGACGACGGCATCGGCACGCAGGGTTGCGCGATCCGTCACGACACCGCGCACGGTACCGCCTTCGACATCCAGAGCCTTGATATTGGTGCCGTAGACGAAGGTCACGCCGAGTTCCGCAGCCTTCAGCGCCAGCGCGTTGGTGAACTTGAAGCAGTCGCCGGTTTCATCCTTCGGTGTCAGCAACCCGCCAACGATCTTTTCGCGGACATGCCTGAGCGCCGGCTCGACGCGGATGCAGCCTGCCGGATCGAGCACTTCATAGGGAACGCCGTCGGCGGCGAGCGCCTTGACGTCCTTGGCCGACGCATCGAGCTGCTGCTGGGTGCGGAAGAGCTGCAGCGTGCCCTGCATCCGTTCGTCATAGGCTACTCCCGTCTCGCTGCGCACTTCGGCAAGCGAAACCCGGGCGTAATCGGCAATCCGAAGCATGCGGCTCTTGTTGATCGCATAACGCTCCGAGGTGCAGTTCATCAGCATCTGCGCCATCCAGGAGAGCATGGCGGTGTCCATTTTCGGGCGCAGGATCAGAGGCGCATGGTGCATGAACAGCCATTTCATCGCCTTCATCGGAATGCCGGGCGCCGCCCAGGGGGAGCAGTAGCCGAAGGAAACTTCGCCCGCATTGGCAAAGCTGGTCTCCAGCGCCGGACCTTCCTGCCGGTCGACGACAGTCACCTCATGGCCGGCCTTGGCCAGTTGATAGGCGGAGGTAACGCCGACGACACCGGCTCCGAGAACGATGACTTTCATGGACTTCCCGTTTTCATTTGATGACTGCTAGAGATATTCGCGCTGACAGCTCTGGCCGAGACTGATCAGGACCGCGGCGGCAATTTCCTGCGCCGCCGGCATGATCAATCGCTCGTTCATTGTCGCCCCTGTTTTTGAGGCAAGCATAATGAAACGATCGTGGAATTTCCCACCGATCGATGGCATAAAATTATACAAATACAGATATGTTGAAACTATCTGCGGCATTTTGGAATAATATTGATGGCCACCATGGACCAGATCGACCGTAACCTGCTGCGCCTGCTGCGGCTTAATGCCCGCATGAGCAATGCAGCCCTGGCGGCAGAGGTGGGCCTGTCGCCTTCCGCCTGCCTGCGCCGCATCCGACTGCTGGAGGAAGCAGGCGTCATCCGCGGATATACGGCGCTGGTCGATAACGATCAGAACGGCATCGCCGTCATCATCAACATCACGCTGGAACGACAGACGGAGGAGTATCTCAACCGCTTCGAGGCAGCCGTGCGCAAATATCCGGAAATACGCGAATGTTTCCTGATGACCGGCGGCTCGGATTACCTGTTGCGCGTCGAAGTCGCCAATGCCGGAGAGTTCGAGCGCATCCACAAGGAAATCCTGTCGGCGCTGCCCGGCGTGCTGCGCATCCATTCCAGCTTCTCGATCCGCAATGTCCTGATGACGCGGAGCAGGAAAAGCCGCTGACCGCCTTCCGATAAGCTGAAACGCCGCCCGTGGGTGACCACGGGCGGCGCTTTTCTATCAGGCGTCAGGCGCGCAAAGCGCCGGATGGATCAGGGCTGCTTGCCGATATAGGCGAGGATGCCACCGTCGACATAAAGCACGTGGCCGTTGACGAAATCCGATGCCGAGGAAGCCAGGAACACAGCCGGTCCCTTCAAGTCCTGCGTCGTGCCCCAACGGTTTGCCGGGGTCTTGGCCAGGATGAAGGAGTTGAACGGATGACCCGGCTCGCGCAGCGGCGCGGTCTGCGGCGTTTCGATGTAACCCGGGCCGATACCGTTGCACTGGATGTTCTGCGAGCCGTATTCCGAAGCGATGTTGCGGGTCAGCATCTTCAGGCCGCCCTTGGCGGCAGCGTAAGCGGACACGGTTTCGCGACCGAGTTCGCTCATCATCGAGCAGATGTTGATGATCTTGCCACCACCGCGCTTGATCATGCCCGGAATCACGGCCTTGGCGAGGATGAAGGGAGCGGTCAGGTCGATGTCGATGACCTGGCGGAAATCCTTGACGTCCATTTCATGCATCGGCACGCGCTTGATGATGCCGGCATTGTTGACCAGGATGTCGACCGAACCAAGATCCTTTTCGATCTCGGCGATCATCTTCTGTACGCCCGGTTCATCGGTCACGTCGCAGATGTAACCCTTGGCGTCGATGCCGGCAGCCTTGTAGGCCTCGAGGCCCTTGGCGAGGAAGTCTTCGTTGATGTCGTTGAAGGCGATCGTGGCGCCGGCTTCAGCAAGTGCGCTGGCCAGTGCGAAACCGATGCCGTAGGAAGCACCGGTAACCAGCGCGACCTTGCCCTTGAGCGAAAAGCTGTCTGCGTAACTCAATATCTTAAATCCTTGATTATCTTTAAAGAAATCGGAGCGGCATGAGAACGCCGCTCCGAAGAGACCAGACTTAGCGCAGGTCGCTGATGGCGATGTGGTCCATGTCGTCGAAGGTCAGGTTTTCGCCGCACATTGCCCAGATGAACGTGTAGTTGGCGGTACCGCAACCGGCATGGATCGACCACGACGGAGAGATGACGGCCTGATCGTTCTGTACGAGGATGTGGCGGGTCTCGTCGCCCTCACCCATCATGTGGAAGACGGCCTGGTTTTCGGCGATGTTGAAGTAGTAGTAGATTTCCGAGCGGCGCTCATGGGTGTGCGCCGGCATCGTGTTCCACACATTGCCCGGATCGAGTTCGGTCAGGCCCATCGACAGCTGGCAGGTTTCCAGAACGTCCGGATGGATGAACTGGTTGATGACGCGCTTGTTGGCCGTGGCATTGTCGCCGACCGGCTTCTTCTGGGCATCGGCGATCGACAGGAAGGTCGTCTTGCAGACTTTGTGGGCCGGAGCCGAGATCATGTAGAACTTGGCGGGATTGGCCTTGTCCTTGCTCTTGAAGACAACCGACTTGTGGCCCTTGGTGACGTAAAGGCAATCCTTGAAGGCAAGATTGTAGGTCTCGCCGTCAACCTCGACGGAACCTTCGCCGCCAAGGTTGAAGATGCCGAGTTCGCGGCGTTCCAGCACGTAATTCGTGCCGAAGTTCTTCATGCAGTCGATGCCCTTGTCGAGCGGAACAGCTTCGTTGACCGGCTTGCAGCCGAACACGACCATGCGGTCGACGTGGCTGTAGGTGGCGACGATCTCGTCATCGGCGAAAACCTTTTCGATCAGGAATTCGGCGCGCGTTTCCTCGGTCGTGTAGCGCTTGAAGTCCTTCTGGTTGGCCGAATAGCGGATGTCCATGATATTACTCCTCTAAGTATGATGGGATGTACGATTGAGATCTATCAAGCGAGAAGCTTGATGACGACCTTGCGTACCTTGCCGGGTGCCTCGGCGGCACAGCCGGGGCGATGGATGTCGGTGGGGTAGAAGACGGCATAGGCGCCGGCTCCGAGAAGCAGATCGGTCTCGTCGGTGACCTTGGAGTAGAACTTGACGTCCTTGCTCTCGAAAAGGTCTTCTTCGACCGTGTAGTCTGCGGCAATCGGTGCATAACCGATGATTTCACGACCGCTGAAGACGAACTGGATGTCGATGTAGCGGGCGTGGGATTCCGGGCGTTTCTCTGCCTTGGGTGCCGTGTCGTAATCCTGGATCAGGGCGAAGATGGTATCGCCTTCGATATCGACACGTCCGGCGGGCAATGCGGCGATATCCGTTTCGGCCAGAAACTTGAGGCCCTTCTGGATATTCGCCGGCAGGGTTGCGGCGTCGCGGTCGAGCGTGGCGAGATTGCTGAGATACATGACGTTATTCCTTGCATGAACTGGATGGGGCCAGCGGCAAATCGCTGGCCCCGCTCAAAGCTTAGTGCGCAGCCTTCAGGGCGTCATCAGCCTCGGCCACATTGGCCTCGACAGTATCGACGACACCGGCCCGCTTCTTCATGTACTTGGCGTACATGCCGGTCAGGATCGGGACCAGGATGGCAGTGGTCAGGCAAGCGGCAGCAACCAGCGAAGTGGCGGCGGCGGCGGCAGGCTTAAACTGCGGAGCCATTTCGGCGATGATCATCGGGTTGGCGACGGCAGCACCGGCAGCCGACGAGGCAGCGAGACCGGCAGTACCGTTACCGCCACCGATGAACTTGTCGGCCAACATCAGCGGGATACCGGTGATGACGATGACGAGCACACCGAGGATGATGCCACCGAGGCCGGTCTGAACGATAACGTTCAGGTCGATGCCGTTACCCAGAGCGAAGCCGAAGAACGGGATGAGGGTCGTGACGCCACCCTTGAAGAAGGCGCGCAGGTCCTTGTCGAGATTGCCGAGGATGAAGCCGATCAGGAAGGGCAGGACGGCGCCGACGAACAGATGCGGTTCGAAGGTTGCAACGCCGGCCGCACCGAGGATCAGCATCGAGACCAGCGGACCCGATTCGATCGACATCAGGACGAAGGCGCCCGATTCTTCCTTGGTGCCGTATTGCTGCATGATCGCGGCGTAGAGACCGCCATTGGTCATGTCCATTGCAGCGCAGATGGCGAGAGCCGAGAAGCCGATGAACAGGCCCGACTGCACGCCTTCGAGCGGCAGGAACTGTGCGGCGATGTAGGTGGCGCCCCATGCGACCAGCGTCTTGACGACGACGAGGTTACCCGACTTGCGCAGAACCGTACCGGTTGCGCGAAGGTCGATCGAGGTACCCATGCAGAAGAACCAGACGGCCAGGATCGGTACGGTACCTGCGATCAGGCCGTTGGTGAACGAACCGAAATAACTACCGGCCCAGGGGAAGAAGGTTTTGCAAAGTGCGCCGAGAATGAGCGGCACAAGCATCAATCCGCCTGGAACCTTATCAATTGCCTTTTTAATATTCATTTTTGTATTCCTCCTTAAATATCGAGTTCGCTACTCTGCCGCGGTGGTTAAATTGCCGCGGCTAGCGATCTCGGCTTTGAAGACGTCGGGTGTGGCGCCTTGCGGGATAATTGCACCATGGTGTTGAACGACCGCGCCAGCGACGACGTGGGCACGGCGTGCTGCCTCCGCGGGTTCAATGCCAAGAGAGCGACCCAGAATATAGGTTGCTGAAAAGCTGTCGCCGGCAGCGGTTGTGTCGACGACTTTCTCGACTTTGGTGGCTGGTACGGTCTCGACCTTACCGCCGTAGATGAGCGTTGCAACGCCCGGCCCATCCTTGATCACTACTTCCAGCTGCGGCATTTTCGCAAAATATTCGATGCCGGCTTCCATGGTCTGGGCAAGCCCAAACACTTCGAGCTCTTCAATCGTGACGAGAACGCGGGTGGAGAATGCTATGACGCGTTCATAGGCCGCACGAGCGGTTTCGATGCCGCCCCAAAGCAGTGGACGATAGTTGCCATCGAAATCGACGGCGACTCCGGCACGGGCAAGCTCTTCCAGCTTGACGAGCAGGCGCTCGCGGCTTTCCGGTTTCAACACGGCCAGACTGATGCCGGAGATGTAGATGCTCGTGAAGCCTTCGAGCGCAGCAAGAAGTTCGTCAGACCCCTCACCCTCGAACGTTTCGCGGGCAGCAGCCTCACCGCGCCAGTAAAAGAAGCGGCGCTCGCCGTTCGGGTCCGTCTTGATGAAGTAAAGACCCGGCCTCTGACCCTTTCGGCGCAACACGAGATGATCGTCGACCCCCTGGGAATTCCAGAATGCCGCCATGTCCTCGCTGAAAGGATCGTCTCCGATCGCGGTTATATATGAGACAAACGGCCCCATATTGCCCCCCAACCGCGCCATATAGGCGGCGGTATTGAAGGTATCACCTCCGAAAGCCTGTGTAATCGAGCCGTCCGGCTTGCGTTGCAATTCGACCATGCATTCGCCGATCGATGCTACGCGTATTTCCAGTGGCATTTTGCCTCCCTTCCGCCCCTAAAGGCATCGCGCTGTCCGATAAAATGGGCTTGGATTAAGACTTCGTCCAGCGCCGAGGCCGACCATATTCACACTCATCAATTTCTACGTTGATCGGAATCAAACTTCGATGCCCTCTACATTGGTAGATTGCAGATGGAAGCCGCGGTCCTTTAAGACTTCATACTTAGGGGCTGCGGTTGGGAGGGCGCTTCACCAAATGCCGAAAGGCAAAGCAAAAGGAAGAAGACTAATGGGCATCCTTTCCCAAACAATCGTCCCCGCCGACGCTTGGGCCGGTTTTAAGGGCGACAAGTGGCGCGACGCCGTTGACGTGCGCGACTTCATCCAGAACAACTACAAGCCCTACGAGGCAGACGGCGCATTTCTCGCCGGCCCGACGCCACGCACCTTGAAGGTCTGGGAAACACTCGGAGTGCTCCTTGCTGAGGAACGCAAGAAGGGTGTTCTCGACGTATCAGCCGACCGTGCCTCGACGATCACCGCACATGATGCGGGCTATATCGACAAGGACATCGAACTGATCGTCGGCCTGCAGACCGATGCGCCGCTGAAGCGCGCCATCATGCCGAATGGCGGCCTGCGCATGGTCGAAAACGGCCTGGAGGCCTTTGGCTTCACGCTCGATCCGTCGGTTCATGAAGTCTGGACAAAATATCGCAAGAGCCACAACCAGGGCATCTTCGACGTCTACAGCCCGGAAATTCTCGCCGCCCGCAAGTCAGGCGTCATCACCGGTCTGCCGGACGCCTATGGCCGCGGCCGTATCATCGGTGACTATCGCCGCGTTGCCCTCTACGGTACGGACGCGCTGCGCGCCTTCCGCCTGAAGGACTTCCGCGCCATCGAAAACGAAGTCTTCAACGACGACGTCATGCGTCTTCGCGAAGAGATGTCGGAACAGTACCGCGCTCTCGACGAACTGAAGGAAATGGCTGCCAAGTATGGCTACGACATTTCCAAGCCGGCCACCAACGCCCGCGAAGCCGTCCAGTGGACCTACTTCGCTTACCTGGCAGCCGTGAAGGAACAGAACGGTGCGGCAATGTCGCTCGGCCGTGTCTCGACCTTCCTCGACATCTACATCCAGCGCGATATCGACGCAGGCGTCCTGACCGAAGAACAGGCCCAGGAACTGATCGACGACATGATCATCAAGCTCCGGATCGTCCGCTTCCTGCGCACACCAGAGTATGACCAGCTGTTCTCGGGCGATCCGACCTGGGTTACGGAATCGATCGGTGGCGTCGGCGAAGACGGTCGTCCGCTGGTAACCAAGTCGAGCTTCCGCTTCCTGCACACGCTCTACAACCTCGGCCCGGCTCCCGAGCCGAACCTGACCGTCCTGTGGAGCACCAAGCTGCCGGAAGGCTTCAAGAACTTCTGCGCCAAGGTCTCTGCCGATACCAGCGCCATCCAGTACGAAAACGACGACCTGATGCGGCCCAAGTGGGGTGACGACTACGGCATTGCATGCTGCGTCTCGGCCATGCGGATCGGCAAGCAGATGCAGTTCTTCGGTGCCCGCTCCAACCTCGCAAAGGCCCTGCTTTATGCGATCAACGGCGGCGTCGACGAAAAGAGCGGCGCAGTCGTTGCCAAGGGCTTCGAACCGATCAAGGGCGACGTTCTAGACTATGACGAAGTCATGGCCAAGTTCGACAAGATGATGGACTGGCTGGCCGCGACCTATGTCAAGGCGCTCAACACCGTCCATTACATGCACGACAAATACGCTTACGAGCGTATCGAAATGGCGCTGCACGACCGCGACATTTTGCGCACCATGGCCTGCGGCATTGCCGGCCTGTCGGTCGCAGCGGATAGTCTCTCTGCCATCAAGCATGCCAAGGTCAAGGTCATCCGCAACGAGGCAGGCCTCGCCGTCGATTACAAGATCGAAGGCACCTACCCCGCTTACGGCAACAACGACGACAGCGTCGACCAGATCGCTGTCTGGCTGACCGAAACCTTCATGAAGAAGGTCGCCTCGCAGCCCTACTTCTATCGTAACTCGATGCCGACCCAGTCGGTGCTGACGATCACCTCCAACGTGGTCTACGGCAAGAAGACGGGCAACACGCCGGACGGTCGCCGCGCAGGCGAGCCCTTCGCACCGGGTGCAAACCCGATGAACGGTCGTGATACCAAGGGCTTCGTCGCAGCCGGCGCATCGGTTGCCAAGATCCCTTACGAAGCTGCCCTCGACGGTATTTCCTGGACGGCTTCCGCAACACCGGACTCGCTCGGTCGCACCGGCGAGGAACGTGCCAAGAACCTGGCAAATTGCCTGGATGCCTACACGGCAGCAGGCGGCTTCCATGTCAACGTCAACGTCTTCAACCGTGACACGCTCGTCCATGCCATGGACCATCCGGAACTGTATCCGCAGTTGACGGTGCGCGTGTCGGGATATGCGGTCAATTTCGTCAAGCTTACGCGTGAACAGCAGCTCGACGTCATTTCCCGTACGTTCCACTCGAAGATGTAACGCATCGTCGTTATGCTGGGCGCATATGGAACCCATATGCGCCCACGCTGTTGACCAGAATTATCTAAAGACATGAGATGCCCCATGGACATTCATCGAGCGATCACCCGCCCGCCGAAGGCGCACGCCCCAGCAGGGACCCATTCTTCGACGGATTTCGGTTACCTGCATTCCGTGGAAAGCGGAGCGGCCGTTGATGGGCCGGGGATGCGTTTCGTCTTCTTCATGGCCGGCTGCTTGTTCCGCTGTGTCTATTGCCACAACCCGGATACCTGGAAACTGCATAATGGCCGCAAGATCACCGTCGATGACGCCCTTGCGGAAATCAAGCCTTATGGCGGCTTCCTGCGGATGGCGGGCGGCGTGACCATATCGGGCGGCGAGCCTTTGATGCAGGCGCCCTTCGTCGGCGAGATGTTCAAGCGCTTCAAGACCGAACTCGGCCTTCATACTGCGCTCGACACCCAGGGCTATCTCCACGCGTCTGTTGACGACGAGTGGTTCGACAATGTCGATCTCGTCCTTCTCGACATCAAGCATAGCGACCCCGAAGTCTATCAGCGCCTTACCGCGCAGCCCCTTCAGCCGACACTGGACTTCGCCCATCGCCTGCAGAGACTGCAGAAGAAGATCTGGCTGAGATATGTGCTGGTTCCAGGCTGGACGGACGGACATGACGACATTGCCAGGCTCGCCGATTTCGTAGCCGACCTTGGCTCGATCGTCGAGCGCGTCGAAGTGCTCCCCTTCCACCAGATGGGGACGCAGAAATGGGCGCAATTGGGAATGGATTATCCGCTTGCCGGCGCTCCGACGCCAACCCCGGAATCCACTGCTGAAGCAAGAGCAATATTCGCGGAACGTGGGCTGACGGTCTTTTAAGATCACAAGCAGCGAAAGACGTTCCCAATTACTTTAATGACAAGGAATACCAATATGATCGATATTCGCTCGCTCGTTCTCGTTGTGAACTGCGGCAGCTCTTCCGTAAAATTCGGCGTTTTCTCGGGCACCAACCGCGACCCGCTTCTTTCGGCTCTGGCCGAAAACCTCGGACAGCCGGAAAGCCGGCTTGTCGTCAAGGAAAAGGGCGAAAAGACCGAAACGTCGCTGGACGGCGGTAGCCACGACGTTGCGCTCCAGAAGCTTCTCGGAATTCTTGAGCACAAGGGCTGGCTGAGCTCGATCGTCGCAGTCGGCCATCGCACGGTCCACGGTGGCGAGCGCTTCTCCGCCTCCACCCTCATTACCGACGAAATCCTGCGCGAGATGGATGCGCTTTCCAACCTGGCTCCGCTGCATAATCCGGCAAACATTCTCGGCATCAGGACGGCCATGGCGGCGCTGCCCAACGTTCCGCATGCTGCAGTTTTCGACACAGCTTTCCACACCACCATGCCGCAGGCCGCGTTCACCTATGCCGTTCCGCAGGATTGCTACCGCAACCTCGGCGTTCGCCGATATGGCTTCCACGGCACCAGCCATCGCTTCGTCGCAGCCGAAGCCGTCGAGCTTCTCGACCTCGACCCCAATGACCACGGCCTCGTCATCGCCCATCTCGGCAACGGGGCTTCGGCAACTGCCGTTCTGAATGGCAAGAGCGTTGATACTTCGATGGGCTTCACCCCGCTCGAAGGTCTCGTCATGGGTACCCGTTCCGGCGATATCGATCCCGGCGCGATCTTCCACATCGCCCGCGAAGACGGGTTGACCATCGATGAACTCGACACGCTGCTCAACCGCAAGAGCGGCCTGCTCGGCCTGTCGGGCCTGTCCAACGATTGCCGCACGCTGGAAAATGCCGAAAAGGAAGGCCATGAGGGCGCAAAATTGGCCCTCGACGTCTTCGTGCATCGCCTGGCCCGTTATATCGGTGGCCTCGCAACCTCGCTCAACCGTCTGGATGCCGTCGTCTTCACCGGTGGCATCGGCGAAAACTCAGCCACGATGCGCCAGCGGACGATCGATCGCCTGTCGGTCCTCGGCCTCAAGCTTGATGATGAAGCCAACGCCCAGATGTTTGGGGGACGCGGCGGCGTCATCACCACGAAGGACAGCAAGGCAGCCGCTGCCGTCATTGCCACCAACGAGGAATGGATGATCGCCCACGATACGCTGGATGCCGTTGCTGCGGCGATCAAGGCATAGTCGCGACAGCCAACCACGTTGTTTCAACCAATTCATAGTGACCGCGAACATACAGAAGGATATTTCTAAATGTGCGCACGTATAATTTTCCTTGCCGCGGCGGCGCAGGACGTCGGCCTGACGTCGCTTTCGCTCGGCCTGGTGCGGGCACTGCAGCGCGACGGCATGAAGGTCGCCTTCGTCAAGCCGATCGCCCAGCCAAGGTCTGAAAGCCGGAGCCAGAAGCAGGGCATCGATACCTCCAGCCACTTCGCCCGCACCCTGTGCATGACCAACTCACCGGATCCCATTCCGTTTGAACGGGCGGAAGAACAGATCAGAAAGGGCGACCTCGCAGCCCTGCTCGAAGACATCGCGACCATGACGGAAGCCCTGCGCAACGATCATGACGTCGTCGTCGTCGAAGGCCTGATCCCGCTTGCAAGCGCCCAGATCGCCCTGCGCCTGAATGTCGAGATCGTCCGCAGCCTGGGAGCGGATGTCATCCCGGTCCTGAGCGGCGTCGATTACGAGCCCAAGTTCATCGCTGAAACAGTCGCCCTGATCCATCGCCAGTATGCGCGCGAAGGCAACTCGCCGCTTCTCGGCCTGATGATCAACAAGATGAAGGTGAATGCCGATCGTGAGCGCTTGAAAGAAGCCCTGACGCCCTTCGGTCTCGCCTCCTCGACCATCCTCGGCGCGATCCCCTANNATCGTCGTCGGCGCCCGCTCGGTCGAAAAGATGATCGACCGCCTGCGCCCCGAAACCCTCGTCGTCATGCCCGGCGACCGCAGCGACATCGCGCTTGCTTCTGCCTTGGCCCACAGCCGCGGCGTGCCGC
>DLSX01000169.1 GCA_002500765.1 Neorhizobium sp. UBA7851 | reverse complement strand
CGCTGGCCGCCGGAAAGCTGGCCCGGCATGCGCTCGGCAAAATCGGTGAGCTTGACCAGCGACAGCAGTTCCATCGTCCGCTTGTGGATCGCGTCCGAGGCCATGCCTTTCAGCTCGAGACCGAAGGCGACATTGCGGCGGACGTTCAAGTGCGGAAAGAGCGCATAGTCCTGGAAGACGATGTTGACGTTGCGCTTGTTCGGCGGAAGCTGGCTGATCTCCTGGCCGTCGAGGAAGATTTCGCCGGATGTCGGCGTCTCGAAGCCGCCGAGCATGCGCAGCGTCGTCGACTTGCCGCAGCNNGCAGCCGGACGGGCCGAGCAGGGTGACGAACTGGCCGGGCTCGATGGCGAGATCGAGATTGTCGACGGCGAGCGAGGAGCCGTAATATTTGTTGACGTTACGGAAATGAACAACAGGCTGCATGGCTATCGGGTCCTCGAACGGCGGGTGAGATGTTCGGCATAAAGCCCGACGGCTGCGGTCACGATCAGCACGAGGGTCGCCATGGCGTTGATTTCGGGTGACATGCCGCCCTGCACCTTGGCGAAGATCAGCATGGGAAGAGTGGTCTGGTAACCACCCAGGAAGAAGGTGCGGACGAAGTCGTCGATACTGGTCAGCACGCAGAAGACCATGCCGCCGGCGAGCGCCGGTGCCAGATAAGGCAGCGTCACGCGCATGAAGGCGATGAAACTGTCTGCGCCCAAATCACGGGCCGCATCGACGAGATTGTTCGGCATCGAGCGCAACCGGGTCAGCACCATGATGACGACGAAGGGCACGGCATGGACGGTATGACCGAGAATGATCGCGCCGGTGCCTGTCGGGATATCCAGAACGCGGATGAAGATACGCATCGAGATGGCGTTGATCAGGCCCGGCACGACGGCCGGAAGACAGGCGAGCGCGAAGATGACGGAGCGGGCGATCATGCCTTCGGTGGAGATCAGCAGTGCGATCCACACGCCGATGATCGTCGCAAACAGTGTCGTCATCAGGGCGATGAAGATCGAATAGGCGCAGGCCTCGAGGAACTGCTTGTCCTGCAGCACCTGCGCATACCATTTGAGCGTCCACTTATCGATCGGGAAGGCGACGAAATTGGCGTCCTTGAAGGAGATCGCCATCATCAGCGCCAGGGGCAGGAGCAGGTAGATGACGAACAGCCAGTAGGAGGCCTGAAGGGCGGTTTTGGGGAAGTCGGGAAAATACGAGCGCATGGGTCAGATCCTCACATCAGCTTGACGGAACGGCCGCCGACGATACGCATGAACAGACCGACGGTCGACAGCGAGACGGCAAGCATCAGCATGGAGAAGGCGGCGCCTTCCGGCCATTTGTCACTCGACCCGTGGAACAGGCTGGCGATGATTTCAGGGAAGATCGTCGAATTCGGTCCGCCGAGCAGAAGCGGGGCGGCGAAAACACCGATCGAGGTGAGATAAACGAGACTGCAGCCGGAAATGATGCCGTCTTTCGACAAGGGCAGGATGACCCGGCGGAAACGCTGCCATGGCCCTGCGCCGAGATCCGCTGCCGCATCCACCAGCGAGGACGGGATCTTCTCGATCGCCGAATAGAGCGGTAGAAGCATGAACAGCGAGATCAGGTAGATCACGCCGAAGCTGAGCGAAAAATAGTTGTAGAGCAGGATGATCGGGCGATCGATGAAGCCGATCTCGCGCAGGAAGACGTTGACCGCGCCGCGGTTTGCCAGGAACATGATGACCGAGAATGTGCGGATCAGCTCGCCGGCCCAGAAGGGCGTCAGAAGCAGGAGGAGAGCACGAGTCCGGTTTTCCGGCTTGACCACCTTGGCGACGTAATAGGCGACCGGATAGACGACGATCAGCGTCGTGGCGGTGACGCAGACGGCGAAGACGATGCTGCGCAGGAAAGGCATGAAATAGAGCGGCTCGCGGAAGAAGAGCCGGTAATTGTCGAGCGTGTAGATCGCGCCTTCCGCAGATGGCGGATAATTGTCCATCACGCTGATGCGCGCCATCTGGTAGATCGGGCCGATATGCAGGCCGATGATCCAGATGAGCGGGATTGCCAGAAGCAGCCCGAGGCGGGCCATGCGGCTGTTGGCGATGAGCCCGATCGTTGCGGCGTAGAGCGGTGAATTCACCAGCTTGCCGATCCATCCGGCATAGGACGGGCCGGCTCTCTGAGACGCTTTCGCGGTCTCGGTCATGCTACTGTCGACCATTATGTCGTTCCCATTCGTCTTTTTGCTTTTGACTGCAGTTCCGGGTGGCCGATCCCTGTTGCGGGACCGGCCACCGGCATTACGGATGGGCTGATCAGCCGGCCTTCACTTCGGCGGAAGCCTTGTCGATCATGTCGTTCTTCATCTTGCGGTTCTTGGAGCTGAAGAACTGGATGCGCTGCATCTGTTCGTCGGGAAGCGTCATGGCGGCGCGTTCCTTGTCGTTCAGCACCGTGTCGACACCGGCAAAGGCGGAAGCGAAGCCGGACTGACGGGTCATTGCCGCACCGATTTCCGGCGATGCCAGCATGGCGTTTAGGAAGGTGTAGGCAGCCTCGGCATTCGGCGCGTTGTTGACGACGTTGAACGAGTAGAGGAAGCCGTAGGTGCCTTCCTTCGGGATGGAGAGTTCGATCGGATGGCCGTCCATGATGAGCTTGGCGGCCGGGCCGGACCATGCCTGCGCCACATAGATGTCCTCATTGACGAACATCTGCTGCACTTCGGAACCGGCATCGTAATATTTGCGGACCTGGCCCTTGTTCTTGATCAGGAAGTCGCGTGCCTTGTTGGTGGCTTCCAGCGCTTCCGCTTCCTTGCCCTCATAGGTCACGTAGTCGCCGTCGGTGCCCTGATATCTCATGGTGATCGAGAGGAAGTCGGAGACGATATAGGATGTCAGCTCCTTGTACTCTTCATCGAACATGATTTCCCAGCTGTCGGACGCCTTGGTGTAATCCGTGTTGCGCACGAGGCCTTCGAAACCGGCAAGGAGCGGCACGCCATAGGTCTTGCCGTCGATGGTCAGCTGCGGTGCGCCGGCATAGGCGGGCGCGAGCTTGTTCCAGTTGCCGATCCGGCCCGTGTCGAGCGGGGCAAGCAGGTTGGAGGTGATGAACTGCGACAGGCGATGGCCGGTGACGGTGACGATGTCGGTCGACGGCGCGTTACCTTCGGCAGCCAGCAGATTGTACTGCTTGCCCTGGTCATCGGTCAGGCGGATGCGCACTTCGATGCCGGTATCCTTCTGGAACTGGTCGATGAAGGACTGCGGCACGAACTTGTCGTAGGTGGTGATATTGACCACCTTGCTCTGCGCCATGGCAGGGCGGATGATCGACGGTGCAGCCAGAATGCCGGTGCCAGCGGCCAGCATCTTGAGTGTCGAACGGCGTGTCTGTGTGAAGTCTCGCATGTCAGTCTCCTATTATACTGTCCGGGTTCCCCTAGGCATTGCAGACTTCACACCCCCAGTTAGTGTATCGGCGCTGCCAGCCCTGTTTCCGCCTTGGCCGTTCGGGCCGCCGCAAGAGATATGTCGACCGCGGCATCCGCATGCAGCAGGGTCGAATCGAATGTCGGTATGTCGAAATCCTCGGCGTTCACCAAAAGGCCGATTTCCGTGCAGCCGAGAATGACGCTGTCGGCACCGGCGGCCTTGCCCCTCTCGACGATATCCAGATAGCGCTGATGCGAGGCGCTCTTGACGATGCCGCAGCACAATTCGCCGAAAATGATGTCGTGGACGTCTTGCCGGTCTTCCGCATCGGGGATCAGAACCTCCAGGGCGAACTTGTCTTCCACCCGGCGACGGTAGAAATCCTGTTCCATCGTATAGCGGGTGGCAAGCAGCAGCGGACGCTTGCATCCGGCAGCCGTCACGGCCTCTCCGGTCACGTCCGCGATGTGAAGCAGCGGCACGTCGACGGAGTTCTGCACGTGGTCCGCCAGAAGGTGCATCGTGTTGGTGCAGATCAGGATCATGTCCGCGCCAGCCTGCTCCAGATCTCTCGCCACCTTGCTCAATTCGCCCGCCGCCTGTTCCCAGGCCCCCAGTTTTTGAAGGGTTACGATATCCTGAAAATTGACGGAACGCATTACCACGTCCGCAGAATTTAACCCTCCGAGCCGCTCGCGCACCTGCTCGTTGACGCGACGGTAATAAATCACCGTGCTTTCCCAGCTCATGCCGCCGATCAAACCAATCCTTTTCATCTTTCCACCCACGAAGTCGTTGTGTTTGGAAAGAGGGTAGACAAACGAGCATGGAGACGGATTGCTTTTTTTGACGATGATCAGATTATTATTGCAATTTGATTCTACCAAATCACAAGTTTGGTAGGATGATTTGACAGAATTTGTGAATGGTTTAAATTTTGATCATCGCTGCACGGATTTTGGGCGGATATACATCCGCCGGGAGGGTGGGGTGAGAGGAAATTATCGCTACTGCCGGTCCGGCGCGAACAACCGTTCTTTAATACCGTCGCGTTTGGTGGAAAAAATTCCCAAGCAAATTTGTCAAAGCGCAATTTTATCCCGGAGGCGTGATGTTTGACCAGATAGACCGGAAGATCATCGAGATCCTTCAGCAGAATGCCGAAAAGTCGGTGGTCGAGATCGCCGAGGAAGTGGGCTTGTCGCATACGCCGTGCTGGCGCCGGATCAAGCGGATGGAGGATATCGGCCTGATCCGCTCCAAGGTGGCGCTGATCGACCGGCGCATGGCGAACGTGCCGATGACGATCTTCATCTCCGTCAAGGTGCCGCGCCACACGACGACCTGGCTCGACGATTTCCGCAAGGAGATCAAGGAAATCCCTGAAATTCTCGAGGCCTATCGGCTGACCGGCGATGCCGACTATCTGCTGCGCGTCGTGGTGCCGGATATCGATGTCTATGACCAGGTCTACAAGAACCTGATCAGCCGGCTGGAATTCTCCGACTTGAGCTCTTCCATCGCCATGGAGGAAATGAAGTTTACAACGGCGCTTCCGACCAAATACATGTAACGCCACCCCTACGTTTGAAAATCGTCTCAATCATCAAGGAGAAACCATGCGCGTCAGCATCCTCGGAGCCGGATCGATCGCATTCGGAATGGCCGCCTATCTTGCCAAGGAAGGCCATGATCCCATGCTCTGGTCGCCATCGGGAAAAAGCACCAAGGCGCTGGCCGATGGTGCCGAGCTGACCGCGAATGGAGCTTTCGAATTCTCCGGCCGGGTGCGGATCGCAAGGGATTGCGAGGAAGCGGTGACGTCAGCCGACGTCATCGTCGTTGCCTTGCCGGGCTATGGCCACAAGGCCGCTTTCGATGCAGCCTTGCCGCATCTGAGGCCGGGCCAGCCGGTGATCATCTCCTCGCATTGCTCTTTTGGCGCACTCTACCTGTCGAAAGGTCTGGCTGAGCGTGGCGTGAAACTGCCGATCAGTGTCTGGGGCACCACGCTTCTCACCGGCCGCCAGCAGCCGGACATGACGACGGTCAAGGTCAATACCGTTCGCCAGAAGGTGGATATCGCAACACTGCCGAAATCGGATATCGATGGCGGCCAAGCGCTCTGCACCGAACTTTTCGGCGATCGTTTCGTCAAGCGCGACGGAGTGATGGCGATTTCGCTGAGCAACCTCAATCCGCAGAACCATCTCGGAATTGCGCTTCTCAACCTGACGCGCATGGAAAAGGGCGAGACCTGGGGGCAGGGCGACAACATCACGCCGACGGTCGGTCGTGTCATCGAAACGCTCGACGAGGAACGTCTCGCGATTGCCGCGACGCTCGGCCTTTCGGTGCGCACCGTGCGCGAACATTTTTCGCTGTCCTTCCATGTGCCGATGGGGACGGTATCGGAAATGAACCAGCAGATGCATGCGGAAGGTCGTGGCGGTTTCGGCCCGACGACGGTCGACAGCCGTTATATCTATGAGGACGTTCCCTTCGGCCTCGTGCCGACCTCGCTGCTTGGCTGTCTGGCCGGCAAGCCGACGATGCTGCATGACGCAGGCATTGCGATGATGTCGGCGGCAACCGGTCATGATCTGCCGGGGCAGAACGATCTTCTGCCGGCGCTCGGCATCGATTCCCTAACGATCGATCAGGTCGCAAAACTTTGCGACGAGGGATACTGAGCAATCGCGGATCAGCCGGACCGAGAGGTCGGTCCGGCTTTGATGTCACTGGACTTCGTTGACATATCTGTGGTTTGCGGTGGTGGCCCGGTGGGAGGAAATCAGCACCGGTACGGCCATCTGGTCGTAGGCGACCTCGTCGATGGTCAGGACTGCGGCCGGTGTTTTCAGATCCAGCCAGCGGGCATCGTCTCCTCTGGCGAGATCGGCGCCGATCTGTTCCCGGATGGCGGAAATACGGATGCCGAAGCGATCGAGCAGGTGCAGATAGAAGAGCGGCGGGATGTCCTCCGCCTTTTCCGGAAAATCGGGAACCCGCTCGCAGGACAGTGTGAGTGTCTCGTGCATGATGGGCTTGTCGTCAACGTAGCGTACGCGGTGGAACGTGACGACCGACGCCCCTTCGTCGATCTGAAGTTTCTCCGCTTCTAAGCTAGACGCGGCAGCCTTCTCCAGCGAGGTTACCTTCGTCACCGACTTGCTGAGCGACCCGTCGAGCCCATGCAGGCGAAAATACTGGAAGAACAGGCGCAGGCTGTGCTGCGGCTTGCGGCCGGTGACGACCGTACCCGTCTTGCGGCGGCGGCTGAGAATCCCGTCATTGGTGAGGTCCATGAGGGCACGGCGAATGGTGCCGACAGCCACGCCGTAGGTTTGGGACAATGCCACTTCGCTAGGCAGAACGGAGCCCGGTTCCAGCTTGCCTAACATGATGGCTTCCGTGATCTGCCGTTTTACCACTTCATAGAGCGGCAAAGACAGCTCGCCGAGCTTCTGTGCTTCTGATGAAATATTGGGCAGTTCTGGCAATTATTTGCCTCTTCTTTAGAGTTGACTCATGGGCGAGATCTACGCAGATTACTATATAGTTTATATTAAAGCGCAAGCTGAGGAAGCGAGCGTTGGGGTGAGGATCCTCCGATGAGCGAGCAGAAATCCGTCTCACAGCACGACACCCTGGTGTCTGCCATGACAGCGATTGAGCGTGATGTCGAGATCGCCGTTCAGGATTTGGCACGGATGGTTGCGGTTGACACCTCGTTTCCACCGGGAGAAGGCTACGGTCCGTTTGCCGATCTGACGGCGGAATTGCTCAAGCCCCTCGGTTTTGATTTCGACCGCATAACCGTTCCGCGCGAACTCTGGTACGTGCCCGGTGGCCCGGCGTCGGGCGAGCGGACGAACCTCGTGGCGACCCGCGAGAGCGGAAGACCGGTCTGCGGGCTTTATTATCACGTCGATACGGTCCCGGTCGCGCCGGGATGGTCACGCGATCCGCTATCGCTGACGATCGAGGGCGACAATCTCTACGGCCTCGGTGCCGCCGACATGAAGGGCACGATTGCCGCCACGCTTCTGGCGTTGCGCGCGGCCAAGGAAAACGGCGTGTCGCTCGCCTACGATCCGATGCTGCTGCTTTGCACCGACGAAGAGGGCGGGCTTTATCCCGGCATTCGTTATCTCGCCGAACAGGGCAAGTTGAAGGGCCATATCCTCAACTTCAACGGTTCGGCCGCGCCGCGCGTCTGGGCAGGCTGTTTTGGCATCTTCAATCTGCAGGTGACGATTACCGGTCATGCCGTGCATGCCGGCGAAGGGAACCGAACCGGTGCCGGCGTCAACGCCATCGAAGGTGCATTGCCGGTGCTGACTGCACTCGCTGCGCTAAAGCCGCAAATCGCCAGCCGTTCATCTAAACTCGCGCCGCCGCCGCATGCGACCGGACCTCTGCGTCCATCGCTGACGATCGCAGCAGTCAATGGCGGTACCGCGGGCGGACAGGTGCCGGCCGAAATCAAGATCCTCGTTTCGCGCCGCTACGCGCCGGAGGAAAGCTATGACGAAGCGCGCGCCGAGATCGAAGCCGCGATCCGGGACTGCCTCATCGGCTCAGATCTCAAGCTCGCCATCGATCTCGTTGGCCACCTGATCCCGACCGACGATCCGGACGGGCCGCACTGGCCGCGCTGGCAACAGGCGCTTTCGCTCGGTTTCGGCTACAGGCCGGAGGATTTTCACAAATGGGGTGCCGCGAGCTGCTCCGATTTCGGCTACGTACAGAAGGCCGGTTTCGGGCCTGAAGTCCTGCTCGGCGGTCTCGGTCGCCCGGAAAGCTGCATCCACAGCCCGGAAGAACATACGACGCGCAAGGATATCATTGCGCTCGCCAAGAGCATTCTCGCCTATCTCGCGGCGGATTTCGCCGCCGACGCCATTCCGGAAAATCGCAACTCATAACAAGGGAACTGAAACATGCTGGAAATGAAACGCCGCTTCTTCCTGGCCGGCACCGCCGCCATCCTCGCCGCCCCCTCCGTCAGCTTTGCCCAGGCGGCGGCTCCTGTCCGGGGTGGTACGCTGAAGATCTCCGTCGACCAGGCGGCGAGCGTCATCCATCCGCTTCTGACGCGTGTCAACCCGGAATACATGGTGACCGAGCTGCTCTACAGCAACCTCACGCGTCTTCGGGTCGACATGTCGATCGAGCCGGATCTCGCGGAAAGCTGGAGCGCCAATGACGCGCTGACCGAATGGACCTTCAAGCTGCGCACCGGCGTCACATTCCATGACGGTTCGCCCTTCACCGCAAACGATGTCGTCGCCACGTTCAAGGCGATCCTCGATCCGGCAACGGCTTCGCCCGGCCGCAACAATGTCGGCCCGATCTCCGATATCGTCGCCGTCGATGATGCGACCGTTCTGTTCAAGCTTTCCGGCGCTTACGCCGACCTGCCGGTCTCCGTCGCCTATACCAATGCACGCATCATTCCGGCCGCCATCGCCACCGGCGATCTGAAGAGCCTGTCGACCAAGGCCGTCGGCACCGGTCCGTTCAAGCTCGTGTCCTACGAGCCGGACCGCCTGATCGTCGTCGAGCGCAACGAGAAATATTACGATCCGGCGCGTCCTTACCTCGACCGCGTCGAAGTGCAGGTTTTCCCGGATATCTCGGCGGAAGGCTCGGCACTGATCTCGGGCAATATCGACATCATCTCGACCATCCAGCCGACCGAATTCCTTCGCATCGACGGCACCGATGGCATCGATACGCTGCGCACGCCGTCCGGCCAGTTCTGCAACATCAACTTCGGTTGTGACACGGCGCCGTTCAATGATCCGCGCGTCCGTCGCGCCATCGCATTGACGGTTGATCGCGAGGCGATGGTCGGTTTTGTCACCGAAGGTTTCGGCACGATCGGCAACGACACGCCGCTCAACCCGTCCTATCAGTTCTTCAGCCAGGTCAAGCAGCGCGAGGCCAATATCGAGGAAGCCAAGAAGCTTCTCGCCGAAGCCGGTTTCCCGAACGGGCTCGAAGCGACCCTGATCGCCTCCGACCGTCCGGCCGTGCGTACCCAGCTTGCCGTCGCATTGCGTGAAATGGCGAAGGAAGCGGGCATCACCATCAATGTCCAGACCATGCCGCATGCGACCTATCTGGAACAGGTATGGAAGAAGGGCTCGTTCTATGTCGGCTTCTACAACATGCAGCCGACGCCTGACGGCATCTTCAAGCTGCTCTACACGTCCGATGCAGCCTGGAACGAGACGCGCTGGAACAACAAGGATTTCGATGCGCTGGTTGCCGAAGCCCGTGGCACGACCGACGAGGCAAAGCGCACCGATCTTTACACCAAGGCACAGGAAATCATGAACGAGGAAGTTCCCTCGATCATCCCGTCCTTCTTTGACGTTCTCGCCGCCAAGCGCAGCTGGGTCGAAGGTTTCGAAGCGCATCCGCGTGCCTCGGTCTTCCGCCTCGACTACGCTTCGCTGACCGACAAGGCACCGAAGCGCGGCTGATCCCGTCGTCAATATCGCCGGGCGCTCAACAGAGCGTCCGGCCCTCTTGAGCAAGGAACACGCCCCTGTCTCCGAACTATATAGCCAAGCGGCTGGTGATGATCGTCTACACGCTTTTCGTCGTGTCGCTCATCGTCTTCGCCATAACCCAGATACTGCCCGCCGACGCCGCCGTCATGATGCTGGGCGAAAACGCCACCCCGGAAGCGCTCGACGCACTGCGCCAGACCATGGGCCTCGATGCGCCGATCTGGCAGCAATATTTCAGCTGGCTCTGGCATGTCGTGCAGGGTGATCTCGGCACGTCGCTGCGCACCGGCCAGCCGGTCGGCCCGGCGATGTTCGAAGCGCTCGGCCGCTCGCTGCTTCTGGCGCTGTTTTCCATCGGCCTCATGCTGGTGCTTGCCATTCCGCTCGGGATCATCGCTGCGATCAGACGCGGCAAGATCGCCGACATGGTGGTGAGCCTCGTCTCCTATGCGGGTGTGGCACTTCCGGAATTCGTCACCGCGACGATTGCGGTTCTCATTTTCGCCGACTGGATGAAGTGGCTGCCGCCGACCGGTTATGTGCCGCTCACCGAAGACTTCTTTGGAGGTATCACTCATCTCATCCTGCCCGTCTGCGTCATCTCGATCATCCTGATCGCCCACGTCTCGCGCATGGTGCGTTCCGAACTCGTCGACGTGCTGCACACCGATTACATCCGCGCAGCAAGGCTGAAGGGCATGTCCCGCGGGCATGTGCTGCGTCGCCATGCGCTGCGCAACGCGCTTCTGCCGACCATCACCATCGTCGCGCTCGACGTCGGTTATCTGCTTGGCGGTGTCATCGTTGTCGAAGAAATATTCGCCATTCCCGGCATCGGCCGACAGTTGATCGTCGCCATCCAGGCGCGCGACCTGCCCGCCATCCAGGCCGGCGTGCTGATCATGGCCGCCACCTATTCGATCGTCAATTTCATCGCCGACATCCTCTATGCCTGGCTCGACAAGAGGATCCAGTATGACTGAGTTCATGAAACGCCTTCTGAAGACGCCGCAGGGCGCCATCGGTACCTTCCTTGTGGTGCTGGTCCTGGCGATCGTCGTGTTCGGCCCGCTGGTTGCACCCTACGATCCGGAAAAACTGTCGCCGCTTGCGCGCTACAAGGGACCGAGCCTGACCTACTGGCTCGGCACCGATCAGTATGGCCGCGATATCTTCAGCCGCCTGTTGATCGGCGCGCGCGCCACCGTCGTCATGGCGGTTCTCGCAACCATCGCCGGCACGCTGATCGGCGCTCTGATCGGCACTGCGTCGGCCTTCCTCGGCGGCCGCGCCGACGAGCTGATCATGCGCACGATCGATGCCGTGATGTCGATCCCGAGCCTGCTTTTCGCGCTTCTCGTGGTCAATCTTCTCGGCTCCAGCACCGTCAATGCGCTGGTGGCCGTCGCCATCGCCTTCGCCCCCGGCATGGCGCGCATTACCCGAAGCGTGGCACTGTCGGTGCGCAAGCAGGACTATGTGAATGCGGCGATCGCCCGTGGCGAAAGCTCCGCCTACATCATCCGTCGCGAAATGCTGCCGAACGTGATTGCGCCAATCATCGTTGAGATGACCATCCGCGTCTCGTTTGCCGTCATGCTGTTTGCGACGCTCTCCTTCCTCGGTCTCGGTGCCCAGCCGCCGGCTGCCGAATGGGGCCTGATGGTCTCGGAAGCCCGCCGCTACATGCATCTTTCCGCCGGCATCCTGATCTGGCCGAGCGTGGCGATCGCCATCGTCGCTGTCGGCTTCAACCTTCTGGGCGACGGTCTCCGCGATGCCCTCAATCCGCGGACCTGAGGTGACACCCATGACCAACACCGAAAACAAGCCGGTCCTCTCCATCGAGAACTACTCGCTGGACTACGAGACCGCCAACGGCCCGTTTCACGCGCTGAAGAACATCGATCTTTCCATCAACCGCGGCGAGATCCTCGGCCTCGTCGGCGAGAGCGGTTCCGGCAAGACCTCGCTTGCCTGGTCGATCATGCGCTACCTGCCGAAGAATGCCCGCGAGCCGGGTGGGCGCATCCTGCTCGGCGGCGACAATCTTCTCGACAAGTCCGAGCGGCAGATGGAAGCCATTCGCGGCCGGCGCATCAGCATGGTGTTCCAGGATCCAAGCACCTCGCTCAACCCGACGCTGTCGCTTGGCACCCAGCTGGCCGAAGTCCTGATGCGCCATCGCGGCCTGAGCCGTCAGCAGGCATGGAAGGAAGGCGAGGAGCGGCTTGCCCATGTAGGCTTGAAGACGCCGGCGCAGATGATGCACCGTATGCCGCACGAGGCATCCGGCGGCGAAAAACAACGCGTCGTCATCGCCTCGGCCTTCGCCTGCAACCCGGAATGCATCATCTTCGACGAGCCGACCACGGCGCTCGACGTGATCACCTCGCGGCAGATCCTCGACCTGTTCGTGGAACTGCAGGCAGAGACCGGTGTCGCCTCGCTTTACATCTCGCACGATCTCGCACTGGTCGCCCGTACGGCGGGCCGCGTGGCGGTCATCAAGCGCGGCGATATCGTCGAGCAGGGGACGGTCCGCGAGATCTTCACCAATCCGCAGCAGGATTACACCCGCGAGCTGATCAACGCAGTTCCCGATCCCGCCCACCGGCTGGTGAAGGATGATGTGGCGGTCACCGAAAAGCCTTTGGTGAAAGTCGAAAATGTCAGCGTGCATTTCGGCCGCAAGTCTTTCCTCTCGGCTCTCACCGGCAGGAAGACCGACCGGGTGACCGGCAACAACGCGATCAGCCTCAGCGTCAATCCGGGCGAAATCCTCGGCATCGTCGGCGAGAGCGGCTCGGGAAAATCGACGCTTGCCAAGGCCATGACCGGCCTCAACCGGTTCGAAGGCAAGATCTGGTTCGACGGACGCGAAATCCGCAATCTCGGCGATATGGACAATGCCTACCGCAAGGATGTGCAGATCATCTTCCAGCATCCGGATGCGTCGCTCAACCCGCGCCAGAAGATCTTTGAAATCCTCTCGCGGCCGCTGAAACTGTTCGGTGATGGAAGCGATCTGGAAAAACAGGTCGGCGACATGCTGGAACAGGTTCGCCTGCCGCGGACCCATGCCAACCGCTATCCGCATCAGCTGTCAGGCGGCGAGAAGCAGCGCGTGGCGATTGCCAGGGCCTTTGCATCGAAACCGAAACTGGTCATCTGCGACGAGATCACCTCGGCGCTCGACGTCTCGGTTCAGGCCTCGGTCGTCGAGCTTCTGCTGGAGCTGCAGAAGGCGAGCGGCACGGCCTATCTGTTCATCACCCATGATCTCAACCTGATCCGCCAGATCGCCCACCGGATCGCCGTCATGTATCGCGGCGACCTGATCGAGGTGGTGAAGGCCGACGAGATCGATAGCCCTGATCGGGCCGACTATACCCGCCGGCTGATCGAAGCGGTGCCGCGCGCTGCGGCTCAATTTCAATGACCAATACCAGTGATACTGCATCAAGGAGCATGACAATGGACCCGAAGTCCCTGTTGGACCGGATCGACGAAAAGGCCTGCCTCGATTTCCTGTCGAAAATGGTCCAGCACAAGAGCCATTCGGAAACCGAAGGCGAGAAGGATCTAGCCCGCTGGATGGCCAAGGAGCTGGAAAAGATCGGCGTCGAGGCCGAGCTTCAGGCCTTTGACGATGGCAACCGCTTCAATACGATCGGCCGGCTGAAGGGCGAAGGCGGCGGCAAGAGCCTGCTGTTCAACGGCCATCTGGACACCAATCCGGTCACCGAAGGCTGGACGGTCGATCCCTATGCCGGTCTTGTCGACGACAAGTTCATCTACGGCATCGGCGTTTCCAACATGAAGGCCGGCGATGCCGCCTATTTCTGTGCGGTGAAGACGCTGCTCGATGCAGGCGTCAAGCTGAAGGGCGATGTGGTCCTGACCTTCGTCGTTGGCGAATTGCAGGGCGGCGTCGGCACGCTTGCCGCCATCCGCAGCGGCGTGAAGGCCGACTATTTCATCAACAGCGAGCCGAGCGATCTCGTTGCCGTTACCATGCATGCGGCAGCGCTCAGCTATGTCATCGAACTGACCGGCGACACGCGTCATCTTTCGAAGCGTGAGGAGTCGGTCGATGCGATCGCAGCCGCCTGCGATATCATTCCGCGCATCAACGCGATGACCTTCAGCGGCGCCAAGAGCGACGAGCATCGGTCCATCAACCGCGGCCATGTCGGCGTCGTGCATGGCGCGCTCGGCCGGGATTTCGCCGAATGGCGTCCGCCGCAGGTCGCCGATTTCGTTCGCCTGCGCGGTTCGCTGCGTTATGCGCCGGGCCAGACGCAGGAAAGCGTGCTGGCAGATGTCGAAAAGGAACTGCGCGCTCTGGAAGGCCGGTTCCCCGGTCTTCAAGCCAAGCTCGTTCCGGACATGATCGAAGGCCGTCCGCTGATGCCGCCCTTCGAGGTCTCGCCGGAGAGCCGCATCGTCAAGTCGATCAATGCCGCCTATGAGGCCGTGCGCGGCGAAAAGCAGCCGACCGGCGCAATCACCCCGACACGTTTCTACGGCACGGATGCCGGCCATCTCTATCATGAACTCGGTATGGAAGGCATCGTCTGCGGTCCCGGCGGTCGTTACAACACCATGCCCGACGAGCGCGTCGACATCGTCGACTTCCTCGACATGATCCGCGTCTACATGCTGACCATCCTCGATATCTGCGAGGTGGCATAAGATGTTCTCCCGGGCGGAATATGATCGTCGCATCGCTCTCGCCCGGGACGCCATGGCGTCTTCTGGCCCCGAGGGCGGCGTTGACCTTCTGCTCGCCGACAGCGGCGAGCTTCTGGCGTGGCTGACGGGGTATACCGTCTCCGAAACCATGTATCGTGCGGCCTTTATGCCGCGCGAGGGCGAGGCCTGGTTTGCTCTGCGCGCGCTCGACGAGGCGCCGTGCCGGGAAAAGAGCTGGATCACCGATGTCGTCGGTTTTGCCGATACCGAGGAAGCGCAGGCAGCCGTTGCCGCAAGCATTCGCGACCATGGCTTCGGCACGGCGCGGATCGGGCTCGACACCAATTCCTACAGCATGAGCGCGGCCACTTTCATGCGGCTGCAGGCACTTCTGCCCGAAGCGACTTTCGTGCCGATGCCGGGCCTGAGCGACAGCCTGCGCTGGGTGAAGTCGCAGGAAGAGATCGCCGTGCTTGCCCAGGCATCCGCGATTGCCGACAAGGCGATGGCGGATATCGCCAGGCAGGCGAAACCCGGCATGACGACGCGTGATGCAGCTGCAATTGCATCCGGCGTCTTCCTGCGCGAAGGAGCAGATACCGGCGAGGTCGGCCCGGTGGTCAAGGCCTCCGGCAGCCATGAATTCCTGCATGGCGTGTTCAAGACCGAAGCGATCGAAGAAGGCGACGTTCTGCATGTCGAACTCATTCCGCGTGTCGGCAATTACGGTGCCCGGATGATGCGGCCGATCATGGTCGGCACTCCGTCCCCGGAGCTGGTGGCGACCGCAGAAAAGCTGATCGAGCTGCAGGACCTGCAGATTGCCGCGATGAAACCGGGGGCGATTGCCAGCGATGTCGATGCGATCATGCGGCAGGGTGCGCTCGATGCCGGATTGCGGCCGGCCTATGAGAACGTCACGGCCTATACGCTCGGCCTCTACACCCGCACGCCACGCACCAGCGATTTCTCCGGCACCTTCCTGCCGACATCGAATTGGGCGCTGGAAGAAGGAATGGTGTTCCATCTCTATGCGACGGCGCAGGGTCTGGGCTTCAGCGAGACGGTGGTTGTCGGCAAGGATAGCGGTATCCGCCTGACGCAGAGCCCACGCGAGATCATGCGCGCAACGTAATGAGCAAAGCCTCTATCGCCTGCATTTGGGCGGGAGAGGCAAGCGATGTGATCATGGTCTTCAGGAATTGGTGTGAGACACCTTCAAGACCATGCCCGAATACACGGCCTATTCGCCGGCGTCTCGTCCGAAGCGCCGGCGTTTTCGAGGTTTGAGCCGCTGTGCTCTGTTAGGTCGAAGCCTTCGATTGCAGCATCTGCCAGGATTCGTAAGCCGAAATCACCGTTTCCATCTGCGCCGTGTGGCCGGTGATGAAATCGTCGCCATAGATGGTTTCGTCCGGATATTCGGTGATCAGAGTCAGAGGCACGGTGTGGCGGTCGTCGATGGACGACAGGCAGGGAAAACCGTTGATGATGCGGAAACCCGTTTCACCGGCATGGGTTTCGTAGAGCGCGATCTGGCGGTTGTTGTATTCGAGAATGCCGGGAATGGCGCCGAGATGGCGGGTCACATGGTCGAGCATGGCTTCTGCCTGCTGCGTCCAGCCGGCGTGGTGGCGCATGACGAGGAAAAAGCCTTTTGGCAGCGTCCACATGGCAAAGTTGCGTGGCACGTAACCGGAAAGTGGGCGTGTCCATTCATGCGACGGATAACCGTGCAGGTTCACGTGCAGTTTTGCACCGCTCAATTCCTGCGCGGTGAAACGGATGGCCTTTTCGTTCAGGTGTTCGCCGGAATTTTCACGGGTGCGGTATTCGAGGTCGTCGCCAAGCGCGGTGTAACGGGCGGCATGATGCATGTGGCGCGGATTGTCGACGCGCAGGCGCTGGTGCAGGGCGTAACCATCCGGGTTTTCCAGCGGCGAAATGGTGAAATGCGCGTTGGCGCGTTCTTTCAGGGCACGGGCAGCGCGGATGGCGCCGACGATGCCGGTCGTTTCATTGGGATGCTGACCGCCGCTGATCATCACGGCAGCGTCGCTGCCCTTGATGTATCGTGCGGAAAGCACGCGGCCGGAGCGGGAATGGGCGGAAAACTCTTCGCCGCCGATATCGGCCAACAGCTTGGCCATCTGCGCGGCTGCCGGCGGCTCGGTTGCGGTATCGATCGCCTGTTCCTTGCCGTCGAGGAAGCCGGTCGTCAGCGGCCGGGTTTCGACACGGATGCCGATCTCGCCGGCGCTTTTGACGATTTCAGGCACGATCTGGCCGGGTTTCAGGCCACGGTCGCCGAGCGGACGGCCGGATTTTTTCTGGAAAAATTCGAGCAGCGAAAAGTAAAAATCTTCGTGCAGGGCTTCGCGCAGGCTGACCACCTCGTCGCCGACGGGCAGTTCCATGTCCTCGGCCGGATGCGCGACACGGATGTTCAGCTCTTCGAAATAGGGTTCGGTGGAGCCCCAGTCATGACCTGCAATGGCTTCGATGGCGCCGTGGAACAGTTTTTCGTAATCGGTTTCCAGACGCTGGCCCGTCGCATCGCCTTCGACACGATACCAGCCGGTTGGCGAGACATTGGTTTCGCCGACGACATCTTCATGCACGCGGTTCGGCACGAGAATTTTCAGCGTTTCGGTCTGGCCGTTGCGGGTCAGCGTCACGTCGTAAGAGAATTCACCGTCTTCGCGGGCGACAAACTCGATCTTGGCGTCACCGACAAGCGATGCCAGCGGGTAGGCTTCCAGTCGAAAACGGTTGGCCGGGGCATTGGCATGCACCGGATAACGCACTTCGATGGCTGTCACGTCGGCAAGGTCGATCTCTTCGAGGAAGGTGAAGAGGAGCGGCTTGTAGGCGCTGCGGATGCGGGCGGTGATGCCCTTTTTCTTCAGCGCCTGTTCGGCGGCGCGGCGGCTTTTGGTGTCGTCAAAAGTCCAGGCTTCGAACGTTTGGCCGGGCTTGGCTCCCATGACCAGAGTTTCAAGAGTACGCTCGATTGAAGTCTCGAAGATCGTGGTCATGGGTGTCATGCCTTGCTGTGTATCGATAAGTTTATCTGGAAGTGCGGCCGGTCGGGTCGAGGCTGTCGCGCAGCCAGTCACCGAGCAGGTTGAGGCCGAGCACGGTGAGCAGAATGGCGAGGCCGGGGAAGACGCTGACCCACCATGCCGTTTGCAAATAGGTGCGGCCATCGGCCAGCATGCCGCCCCAGCTCGGGATGGTCGGATCGACGCCGAGGCCGAGGAAGGTCAGGCTGCTTTCGAGCAGAATGTTGTTGGCGACGTTGAGCGTCATCAGCACGATCACCGGGCCGATCAGGTTCGGCAGCAGGTGCTGGAAGATGATGCGCCAGTCCTTCACGCCGATGGCGCGTGCCGAAAGGATGAATTCGCGCTCGCGCAGCGTCAGGACGGAGCCGCGCACGAGGCGGGCATATTGCACCCATTGCGACACGATCAGCAGGATGATCGTGTTGGTGAGGCTGCCGCCGACGATGGCGATGAAGGTGATAGCCAGAAGAATGAACGGCATGGCGAGCTGCAGGTCGGCAAACCGCATGACCAGCATGTCCCAGAAGCCACGGTAATAACCGGCGATCAGGCCCATCAGCACGCCAAAAATGACGGCGCCGATGACGGAGGTGAAGCCGACCAGAAGCGATATCTTGCCGCCGGCGACAACACGGGCCAGCACGTCACGACCGAGCGGGTCGGTGCCGAACGGGAAGGCCGGATTGGTGAACGGCTTGGCCAGACGCGCCATCAGGTTGATCTTTTCGGCACCACCCGGAAACAGCAGGTCCGAGCACAGAACGGCGAGGCAGATGATGACGGTCAGCGAAATGCCGAGGATGAATTCGAGGCTCGCGAAGCGCGACAGGCGGGAGGTTCTGGTTGCCATTGTCGTTTACTCCGTGCGGATGCGGGGATCGACGAGGCCATAGGCGATGTCGACCAGAAGGTTGATGCCGACGATCATCAGCGACAGAACGGTGATGACGGCCTGAAGCACCGGATAATCGCGGGCGGCCACGGCGTCGAATGCAAGCGTGCCGAGGCCCGGCCAGTTGAAGACGCGCTCGATGACGACGATGCCACCGAGCAGGCCGCCGAACTGCAGCCCGAAATAGGTGATCAGTGGGATGGCGCAATTGCGCAGCGCATGCTTGTAGAGAACCTTGCTCTCGGACAGGCCCTTGGCGCGCGCAACCATGATGTATTGCGACTGCAGCGTTTCCAGCATGGATGTGCGCACGAGGCGGACATTGGTCGCCGTAAGGATAACGCCCATGGTGATGGCAGGCATCACATAGCTCGCAAACCCGCCCATGCCGCTGGGCGGCAGCCAGCCGAGCGTGATGGCGAACAGCAGCACCAGCATGGTGGCGAGCCAGAAATTCGGGAAGGACAGGCCGATCAGCGAAAAGATGCGGATCGCCTGATCGGCAGCGGACCCACGCGATGTGGCGGCCTTGATGCCGAGCGGGATCGACAGCGCGATCGACACGAACATCGAGATGAAGGCCAGCAGCAGCGTCGCCGGCAGCGCGTCGGCGATGAGCATCGAAACGGATGTGCCGCCGTTGAAGCTGCGGCCGAAATCGAAGCTCACCATGCCCTTGAGGAAGGTAAGGTATTGCACGATGAACGGCTGGTCGGTGCCAAGAGAGGCGCGGATGCGCGCCAGATCGTCTTCCGTCATGCTGCCGCCGCCCTGAAACATCATGAGCGCGGGATCGCCCGTCAGGCGAATGGCGAAAGAGACGACGAGCGTGATGGCGATGACGACGAAAATCGCCTGTAGCAATCGCTTGATGAGGAAACCGGCCAAGTTCTCGTTCCTGTAAGAGAAGTCCAGCCCCGCCCGCGGGGATGCGGGCGAGGTATCGTTTCGTGTGAAGTGACGTCGATTAGTCGACCGAAACTTCGTTCAGCTTCAGGCGGTTATCCGGAGGAGCGACAAAGCCCTTCACCCGCTTGTTGATGCCGAAGATGGCGTTGGTGTTGTAAAGCGGCAGTTCCAGCGCGCGTTCGGCAGCGTAGGCGCCGACTTCCTTGAGGATCTTTTCGCGCTCGGCACGGTCCGTCAGCGGACGCTGCGATTCCAGCAGCTTGTCCATCTTCTCGTCCTTGTCATAGGGGTTCCACTTTTCGCCCGAGTGGTACATCGCGTAAGCGGTGTTATCGAAGTCAAACGTCCAGCCGCCCCACTTCTGCTGGAACATCGCGCCAGTCTTGCCCTGCGGGATGATGTCATTGGTGATGACATTGGTTTCGTAAGGCTTGATGGTGGCTGTGAGGCCGACCATCGACAGGTAGCTGGAAATGACCTGCGCCACTTCGTTCATCGTCGCGTCATTGCCGCGGATGTCGATCTGCAGGGCGGTGCCAGCCTTGACGCCGGCTTCCGCCAGCAGCTTCTTTGCGCCTTCCGGATCGTAAGGCAGAGCCTTCAGTTCGGCGTCGTAACCGAAGGACAACGCGCTCTGGAAGCTGACGATTTCCGATGCCTGGCCGGCGAGGATCGACTGGACGATCGTGGCGCGATCAACGGCCATGATGATCGCCTTGCGCACCTTCGGATCGGCGGTGATACCGTCGCGGGTGTTGAAACGCAGCGCGTCAACGGTCGGGCCGGGAACGGAGAGGATTTCGAGCTTATCGTCGGCTTCGATGACCGGCAGCATGCCGATCGGAATGGTCGGCGGGATGACGAGATCGACGCGGCCGGCCTGCAGTTCGGCAACGGCGGTCGCCGGCTCTGCGATGAAGCGATATTCCAGTTCGGACAGTTTTGGTGCGCCACCCCAGTAATCGGCGTTGGCTTCCAGCTTGATGTTGACCTTCGGCTGGTAGGACGTGAACTTGAATGCGCCTGTTCCAACCGGGTTGAGGTTGAAATTGTCCTCGCCCTTTTCGGTGATGTATTTCGGCGGAACGATCATGCCGCCGTAACCGGCGAGCTTGGTCAGCAGGACCGGATCCGGTGCCTTGAGCTTGAGATCGACCGTGTAGTCGTCGATGACGTCGATGCTTTCGATCGAGGTGTAGTTGGAACGCTGCGGGCCTTTGGCACCCTGTTCGCCGAGAAGGCGCTCGAAGGTGAATTTCACGGCTGCGGCGTTGAAATCTTCGCCATTGTGGAATTTGACGCCCTGACGCAGCTTGAAGCGCAGGCGCTTGCCTTCGTCCAGCTCTTCCCAGCTTTCAGCCAGGCCGGGAACAATCTTGAGGTCGGGACCGCGATAGGTCAGGCCGTCAAAGATGTTGGTGGAAACGGCAGCCCACTGAACGAGGAACGTGTCGATCGGGTCCCAGCTGCCCGGATCCTGCGGGGTGGAAATGGTCATCTTGCCGGCGGCAAAGGCCGGGGCGGCGGAAAGTGCGGTGCCGGCGAGAGCGAAGGCCACGAAAGCCGACGCCAGTCCCCTTTTGAACGTTGTCATTACCTGTTCCTCTTCAGATGCTTTGCGATTGTGTCGCGGTTTGTGATCCGGGTTTCCTCAGGCGCTTTTGGCGATGAAATGGCCCGGATTGATTTCCTCATGGGAAAGGATGGCCGGCTCGTCGCCGACGCGACGGACGGGGTTCGGGATTTCGCCCTCGATCAGCGCCGTGTTGCGCGGTGCCGTCGGATCGGCAACCGGAACGGCGGAGAGAAGGCGGCGGGTATAGTCATGGCTCGGGTTTTCAAAGACTTGGGCGCGCGAACCCATTTCCATGATCTGGCCGAGATAAAGCACGGCAACGCGGTGGCTCATCTTTTCCACCACCGCCATGTCATGGCTGATGAACAGATAGGCGAGACCGCGTTCCGCCTGCAGGTCCATGAACAGGTTGATGATCTGCGCCTGAATGGAGACGTCGAGCGCCGACAGCGCCTCGTCGGCGATGATCAGCTTTGGATCGGAGGCAAGTGCGCGGGCAATGCAGACACGCTGGCGCTGTCCGCCGGAAAATTCGTGCGGGTAACGCGAGGCAACCGACGAGGGCAGGCCGACGCGCTCCAGCAGTTCATCGACGCGGCGTTTGACCGCCTTGCTGTCGTTGATCAGCGAGTGGGTGTTGATCGGTTCAGCAATGGAAAAACCTACCGTCTTGCGCGGATCGAGCGAAGCAAAGGGATCCTGAAAGATATACTGGACTTCCTGACGCATGCGAAAACGCTCGGCCGCCGACATGGACGAATAGGTGCGGCCTTTAAAAGCGATCTCGCCGCCCATGGAGGATTGCAACTGCTGGATGGTACGGCCGATCGTCGATTTGCCGGAACCGCTCTCGCCGACCAGAGCCAGCGTTTCACCCGGATGAATGTCGAAGCTGACATTCTGCACGGCGCTGCAGCGATGCGTTGCCTTGCCGAACAGGTTCTTCTTGATGTCGAAGCGAACCAGCAGGTCCTTGACCGACAAAAGCGGCTGTTCGTCGTATTTCGCAGTGTTCTGCACGCGCTCTTCGCCGACCACGGTCGGCTCACCATCCTGAAGAACGGTCAGCGGCATGCGCTTCGGAAACGCTTCGCCGGCCATGCTGCCGAGTTTCGGTACGGCCGAAAGCAGTGTGCGGGTATAGGGATGCTGCGGGTTGGCGAAAATCTCGTTGACCGGGCCTTCCTCGACCTTTTTGCCCTTCCACATGACAACGACATGGTCGGCCATTTCGGCGACAACGCCCATGTCATGGGTGATGAACACCATGCCCATGCCGAGCGTTTTCTGGAGGTCGCGCATGATGTTGAGGATCTGCGCCTGAATGGTGACGTCGAGCGCCGTGGTCGGCTCGTCGGCAATCAACAAGGCCGGCTTGCAGGCAAGCGCAATGGCGATCATCACGCGCTGGCGCATGCCGCCGGAAAATTGGTGCGGATATTCACCGTAACGGCGGGCCGCCGACGGAATATGCACCTTCTCCATCAGCCGGATCGCCTCGACCTTGGCCTCCGCCTTGGAGACGCCGCGATGGGCGATGATGGATTCGGCAATCTGCTCACCGATGCTCATGGTCGGATTGAGCGAGGTCATCGGCTCC
>DLSX01000239.1 GCA_002500765.1 Neorhizobium sp. UBA7851 | reverse complement strand
CAACAGCGGCGCGGACATCCATCTTTGCTTCACTCCCCTTTGAATATCCCCTCTGACAGGCTTGCTCCGTTCCGGTTACAAACCTGCCCCAACTTCACTCCCTTCGATCGCGGCCAGATCGTTGACCTCCGTTCCGGCCGCAAACCTGCCCCTGCCTTCACTGGGTAATCCTCTGATCCCGTTCATCGAGCAGCGGCACGCCATATTCCAGAAGCAGCTTGTCGATCTTGGGTTGGTTTTCCTTGATGAAGCTGTTGAGTGTGCGCTTCCAGCTCTGGTCGGAGGGGCGGACGCCCATGGTGATCCGGTAGATCATGCGCTGACCGCCCTTTTCATGAATGAGCGGAACGAGCGTCATCTCGGCACCGGATCGGGAGGCATAATAACCGGCCATCGGCCCCCAAAGGACCGCAGCGTCGATTGCCCCCGACTGCATGTCACGCATGGCCAGTTCCGCCATCGATGGCATCGCCCGCGTATCGACCATCAGCGGATAGACCTTCGCCTTCCCCATCAGCTTTGCCTTGGCCATATTGGCCGTCGGCGGCGTGCCTTCCACGACCCCGATGCGCTTATCCGCCAGCTTCGGGTCGGCCAGCGTTTCGACACCGGAAAGATCGCTGCCTTTCGGATAGACCAGCACATAGGACGAGCGGTAATAGGCATTGGTATTCTGAACCAACTCATCACCCTGCGCATAGCCCATTATGATATCGCAGCGGTTGGCGCCGAGCGTGTTGCGTACGAAGCCGTTGATCGATGGGAACCAGGTATAGGCGACCGATTTGCGTCCCGTCGCTTCAGCAACGATCTGCGCCAGCTTGTCCTCGAACCCTTCGCCGCTCTGATCGGAGAACGGCATGTTGGACGGATCGGCGCAGACACGCAGGACATCCGGATCGACAAGTTCTCCCGCCGCACCAAGACCGGCCCCCTGGGCATGCGCTTGATGCGCCATGACGCTCATCGCGGCTGCCGCAATCGCCATGATCCAGCCACCGTGGCTGGATTTTCGCGCGACCGGAAATATGCCGGGCAGGACACCATACTTCATATCAGCCCCCCATGCAGGAGGTTTCGTAGTCTTTTGCCCCTTGCGGTTTGTCGGCCTTTTTCGGCGGGCGGCCACGAGGGGCTGCATCGACGGCGCGAGCCCGCAGATAGACGTAGATGTCGTCGAGATAACAGTAGACATTCTTGTTGTCGCCAAACGCCGGCATGACGTTTTCCTTGCCGCCACCGACATTCTTGCGCCCTTCCGCCACGATCGACAGGAAACTCGCATAGTCCAGCCGCTTGAGACTGTCCGCCAGGGCCGGCGCGTAGCTGGACCCCACACCATCCGGCCCGTGACAGACATGACAGTCGGAATGATATCGACGGTAGCCGCTGAACGTATACCAATCGACCGTGCCGTCCGCCTGAATCTTGAAGGTCGGATTTCCGTCCTTGTCGAGAAACTTGCCATCCTCCTCGGTCACCGCCGCCGCCTTTTCCTTGTCATCATCGGCGAAGGCCATTGCAGAGGTCAGAACTGAGCCAGATGTCAGAACTGAGATTGTCACGATGCCAAATGTCAGAATTGCATTGCGAAAAGCCATTGATGAACCTCACATGTCAAACATTTCGGCAGCGATGAAAAAGCCCCGTCACAGAGCTTCGCCCCAAATGACGAAGCCTGCCCACACAGTCGTTTTGAATGATCATTGGATGCTCGAGGGCCGCGCCACGCGAGCGCGACCCATTGATGGAGGATTTCGTCAGTGGTCAGTTGCCCGGGAGGCCGAACACGGTCAGCTGTCCGCCAAGCGTGGTGTAGTCAGCAAGCGCCGCGTAACCGCCGACAGCGCCCAGACCCGCCGTTCCGACGACGGCAGCCTCATCCTGCCCGCCACGCCCCTGGTCCACTGCGCCATGCCATGCCGCAGCGTTTTCAGGTGAGAGAAGACCACCGGCAAGGCCGATGCCGGCCCAGCCGCCAACCCCCGAAAGCACGGCGATATATTGTTTGCCGCCATGTTCGAACGTGTTGATGTTGCCGATGATGCCGGAAGGGGTCTTGAACCGGTAAAGTTCCTTGCCCTTCAGATCGACAGCCTTGATGTAGCCCTCCAGCGTCCCGTAGAAGACCACGTCACCAGCCGTGGCAAGTGCGCCCGACCAGACGGAGAACTGTTCCGGTATCGACCAGACGATCTCGCCCTTGGCCGCATCCCAGGCAATGAAATTGCCCATGCCACCATGACTGTCCGGCGTCGGATACATGGAAACGGTTGCTCCGACATAAGGCTGACCGGCGGTATAGCTCACCTTGTAGGGTTCGTAATCCATGCAGACGTGGTTGGTCGGCACGTAAAAAAGCCCGGTTTTCGGTGAATAGGCTGCCGGCTGCTGATCCTTCGAGCCAAGTGCGGCGGGGCAGATGCCGGTGGAGTTGACGTCCTCGCCATTCTGTTGCGTCGAATATTTCGCGACCACCTGCGGCCGGCCATATTCCTTGCTCTTCGGATCCATCACCACTTCGGTCGCCCAGTTCACCTTGGGATCGTATTTCTTGGCAACCAGCAACTCGCCGCTTACTCGATCCAGCGTGTAACCGAAGCCGTTCCGGTCCATATGCACCAGAACGTCGTGTTTCTTGCCGTTGACCTCCATGCCGTCGACGAGAATGTTCTCGTTGACGCCGTCATAATCCCACTCGTCATGCGGGGTCATCTGGTAGAGCCATTTGGCTTTGCCGGTATCGGCATCGCGTGCCATCAGCGTCATCGACCAGCGATTGTCGCCAGGCCGTTGAACCGGGTTCCAGGTCGAAGGATTGCCGGTCCCGTAATAGATGAGGTTGGATTTCGCATCGTAGGAGAACCAGCCCCAGGTCGTGCCGCCGCCGGTCTTCCACTGCTCACCTTCCCACGTGTTCATGCCGGAATCCTTGCCGACCGGCTTGCCCAGATGGGTCGTCTTTTCCGGGTCGAGCAGGGTTTCGGCGTCAGGACCGGTCGAATAGGCTTTCCACGCGAGCGAACCGTCCTTGAGGTTATAGGCGGCAGTCCAGCCACGGACGCCGAACTCGGCGCCGGAAATGCCGATCAGCACCTTGTCCTTGACCACAAGAGGTGCCGCCGTGCCGGATTCACCCTTGCCGCCGTCGATCTGGTCGCCGTTCTTCACCGACCACACAAGCTTGCCGGTCTTGGCATCGAGCGCCACCACCGTCGTGTCGGCCTGGTTCAGGATGATCTTGCCGTCACCATAGGCCACCCCGCGGTTGACGGTGTCACAACACATGATGCCGATGACATTCGGATCCTGCTTGGGTTCGTATTTCCAGAGAATCTTGCCGTCGTTCTTCAGGTCGAGTGCGTAGACGATGTTGGGGAACGGCGTATGGATATACATCACGTCGCCGATGACCAGCGGCCCCCCCTCATGCCCCCGAAGCACGCCGGTCGAGAACGTCCACTTCACCTGCAGGTTCTTGACGTTACCTGCATTGATTTCCTTCAGTTCGGAATAGCGATGGTTGGCATAGTTGCCGGTCGGCATTGCCCAGTTCTTCGGGTCTTTGGCGAGCTTGGTCAGGTCGTCGTTGGCGAAAGTGGCCCCGGCAAACCCCGAGACCAGAACGCCCGCAGCGGCCAGAGGTAGAAATAGATTACGAAGAATGATGGAATTGACAGGTAACCGCATGTGAAATCCTCCCGATGCTTATCAATCACGCAGGATTCGTCGTTGCGAACCTCCGCGTGCTCCAGCGCAGCCAAGTGATTTTCTCAATGTGCGGGAAATGTTTCCGTCAGCGTGTCACGACAAAAGGATGGACCGAGGGCACCGTTACTGCCCATCCGATAGGCCTGCGAATCTCGCCTCTCCCAAAAACAAGATCTTGAAGCCGGAAACCTAATGAACGATAGGGTATTACATTAATTGCGGCAAGTGTATTATTGGCTTCGACTTGAGTAAAAATTGAAATTGCTGCTGTGCGCCATATTTTATTGCAATTGCTCACAATTAATACTTTGAATAACCAAGTAATAGAATGAAGACGATTGCGTGATTGATTTCGCACATGGAGAGTACATCGTTATCAACAAGGAAGATTTTTGATGTTCATCAGATTTTTTCGGCTAGCATTCTTCTTCGCTTCACTCGGATTCACTACGCTCGCAGCGGCTCGTGATGATTATCCGACGGTTGCAATCGTCGACTACACTCACAGTTGCATGAAGGCAAATGGCGAAACACGGGACGCACTTCAAAGTTGTTCTTGTTCGATAGATGTCATCGCGTCGATCATACCCTATGACCGTTACGAAGCAGCAGAGACGTTCATGAGCCTGGGGCTGCAGACGGGCGAGCGAGGCGTGCTCTTCCGCCAGGGAGCCGTGGCAAAAACCGCAATCTCGGAGCTGCGACGGGCTCAGGCTGAAGCGGATGTTCGTTGCTTCTGACGAAAGCGCCAACGCGCTTCTGACGGAAAAGTCAGACCTTGCGACCCGTGTCGGGAAACGCGCATTTCCAGCGGACGATCTTTACGGACGGGTGCTGACCAGACCATCTCGCGATCTCCGTCGGCGCCAGAATCATGCATTGAAAGAGCGAGCCGCGGCTTTCGAAAAGCAGATGTTCGTTGCGGCAATCGCTGGGATTGGCCAGCAGACATACCGTCAGGACGAGATCGACCATGTTCATCGGAAGCCCCTCTCCTGCATCATGCGGACGATGATTTCGTCGGCCGGCAGGCATCGCCGCGGGTTCCAGATTACGCGCAGCCGAAAAAACCGTCAATCAGACAGGCCGAACATGCACAAACACTAATACAACTTTATTTTGCAAAAGACGCAAATTCGGGATGTTGACTTAACATCGCCAAGAACTACCCTTGCGTGTGCAGGCCCGGTGCCGGATCGAATTGCCCCGCCACCGCTCATGCTTTTGGGAGGAACTCTATGCGTGCCATCTGTTTTATTGGCGCCATCGGCCTTGTGGTGCCGATGGCGGGTTATGCCTTTGGCCAGGATGCGGCTGCGGGTGAAAAGGTATTTGCGAAATGCAAGGCCTGTCATGTCTCCGATACCGATCAGAACAAGATCGGCCCTTCACTGAAAGGTTTGCTCGGAAGGACAGCCGGATCCCACGAGGGTTTCAAATATTCGGCGGCCATGGCGGATGCCGGCAAAGGCGGCATGGTGTGGGACGAGGTGACGCTCGCCACCTATCTCCATGACCCGAAAGGCGTCGTCAAAGGCACCAAAATGGCGTTTGTCGGGCTGAAGGCAGACAAGGACGTGGCCGACGTCATCGCCTATCTGAAACAGTTTTCGCCGTAATAGCCAATCGCAAGAGGCCGCCCCGCTTCACTGCGCGGACGGCGCCTCGGCGAGCGTTCTGACCAGCGAATACAGGCGCTGCTCGATCAATGTCGGCACTTCGCAGACATAGGTGAGCGACTGGACGCGTTCCTGGAAGATGCGTGTCTGGAACATCAGTTGCTCGCTGCGCAGCGTCACCTGGTTCTGGTCTGCATCCGGCTTTGTCCGCATGGCGTCGAGCGCGGAGCCTTCCCGACGCAGGCTGGCCGCCAGATCGCGCTGGCGATGCGCATACCGGGCGATACCGGAGATGACATGGCTGCGCTCGCCATTCATCTTGTCGAACAGGCCCTGTATCAGCATGGCGGTATGCTGTGGCCGCTTTTCCTCCGGCAGCGCGTCGCGATAAGCCTTGATCTTCTCCTGCGCTTCCGGCAGCGGAAGGCGTCGTGCGGCAAGATCGTCCACCAGTTCTGATATTGCCGCGTCCTTCGCCCAGTCTGCAGCCTGCGGAGGCAGTGCGGGGCCGGTCCAGATCTGGCCGATTGACAGTTCGGGCACCTTGCGCTGGATGCAGGGCCAGTCCGGGTCGTCTCCCTGAGCCGAGAAACCCGGCGATGACGCGGCGACAGCCCCCAGGGTCGCAGCGACCAGAACACGCATGATCGATCCCATCAGCCGTTTCCTCCCGTATCCCGCTTGCGGCTCAAGAGCCCTTTGGCGGGGTCATAGGCGAGGATGGCGCCGCCGAGAAAAAGCACGGTGAAGCCACAGACAATCGCAAGCGACGTCCAGTCTATTCGTCCGTACAGCGCAAAACGGATCAGTTCGACTGCATAGGTGAAAGGGTTCGCCTGGCAGATATGAAAGAGAAGCGGACTGGATTCCTGAATTCGCCAGAGCGGATAGAGCGCCGAAGATGCGAAATACATCGGAAAGATCACAAAATTCATGATGCCGGCAAAGTTCTCCAGCTGCCGGATCATCGATGACAGCAGCATGCCGAGCGAGCACAGCATCATGCCGGCCAGAACCAAGGCCGGCAGGACCAGCAGGTAACCGATCACCGGCGGCTTGACGCTCCAGAACCAGGCGATGGCGAGAAACACATAGACCTGCACCACCGAGACCGCGACACCGGCCAGAAGTTTCGAGACCAGCAGAAACCAGCGCGGAAACGGACTGACGAGCAGCGTGCGCATATTTCCCATCTCCCGGTCATAGACCATGGAGAGCGACGATTGCATGCCGGAAAACAACAGGATCATGCCAGCCAGACCCGGCGTGATATAGACCTCGTAGAGAACATAGGTTTTGTAGGGCGGAATGATCGACACGCCGAGAACCTGGCGAAAACCGGCCGCGAAGACGAACAGCCACAGGAGCGGCCGCACCAGCGAAGAGATGAAACGTTCGCGCTGATTGAGGAAACGCAAGCCTTCGCGAAGCATGATGCCGATCAGGCACGCGCCGTATTGCGCGAAGCCGAAGCCGCGTGGCGGGTGGCTGGCAAAGGCATCTGTCTGAGCGGGTATGCTCATCGCGATGCTCCGACCAGCGGTGCCGTTGCATCAACATCGCAGTTCGCGGCAAGGCCACTCCTTGCTTCAATCACCACAGAGCTCACCACACTCAATCCGGAACGCGAAGCTCCCGTCGTCAAACCGGCGAAAGCGCCGCCGATATCCCGCACTCCCGTCTGGCGAACCACATCCGCCACCGTTCCCGCCACCAGCACCTGTCCCTTGTCGAGGATCACCACGTCGTCGGTCTCTTGCACCTCGTCGATCAGATGTGTCGCCCACAGCACGCTCAAACCGGTCTCAGCCACAAGCGCCCGGATCGTCGCCAGGATGTCGGAGCGCGAGCGGATATCCAGCCCCACCGTCGCCTCGTCGAGCAAGAGCAGTGACGGCCGATGCAACAGCGCCCGGACGATCTCCACACGCCGCATCTGCCCGCCGGAAAGATTGCGCGCCCTGTCGTGCAGCCGGTCAGCCATGTCGACCTGCGCCAGAAGCGCCCTGATCCGAACCATTGCCTCCCGCCTGCCGATGCCATGCAAAGACGCGTGATAGGCGAGATTTTGGCCGACGGAGAGATCGAGATCGAGCGTACGCGCCTGAAAGACGATACCGAGCCGGCGCAAGGCTTTGCCCGGCGCACGCCTGATATCCCGGCCGAAAACGCGGATGGCCCCCTGGCGGGTGTCGTAAAGATGGCTGATCAGCGAAAACAGCGTCGTCTTGCCGGCGCCATTCAGACCCAGCAACACGGTAAAACGACCGGCGGGAATGGAAAAGGAGACTGCATCGAGCGCTTTCTTTTGCCCATAGGAATGACTGACCATGGAGACCTCCAGCGCCATAGTTCTTGCGGGGCCATCCTCGTCACCGATACCGTTCATCCTGCCTCCTCCCACGCTCAACGCCGCGGCCGAACCCAACGCCATCTGAACTGCATCTTCTATTTGATGGTAATCGTCCCCTTCATTCCCTTGTCGGCAAGATCCGGCACCGACCATGTGTAGCTGCCGGGTCGAACGGCGGTGAACTGCACCTGCATCGTGCCTTCGCTGTCGAATTCAAGCCAAGCCGGCGCACCGTTCATATGGACTTCGAGATCGTTGATGACGATCTGGTTCATCCAGACATTACGGAACAGGTCGGTGACGAACTTATATTCCAACCCGGCCGCCGAGGTGATCTTCCAGCGATAGCCCTGCCCCGCCACCAGCTCGAAATCCTTGCGGTTGACGGCAAAATTGTCCTTTGCCGAGCCGAGGATCAGTTCCGGCACATCCTTGCTCGCCCGCGTTACCTTCTCGGTTGAAACAGCCTTGGTGGCCGGCTTGTCATCGTCGTCATCGTCATCCTTGTCCTGGGCAAAGCCCATGCCCGCGGACAGAAACACCGCTGCCAATGCAACAAACCCCAATTTCCGATAGTTCAGCATCCTCTCCTCCTCCTGCTATCTCCAAATCCCGCTATTTCGGCGAAACAACCACGCCCCAGGGCATCGCTCCCACCGTCACCGACTGCACCGGTTCGTCACTCGCGACGTCGATGAAGGTGATGTCGTTGGAAACGCCGTTGGTGCTGATGATCGTCTTCTGGTCCGGCGTGAAAGCGAGCTGCCACACCCGCTGGCCGACCAGCACATATTTCTCCACCTTGTAGGTGGACGTATCGACCACCGCGACGCGGTTGGCCGGTCCAAGCGCCACATAGGCCTTTTTGCCGTCCGCAGTGATGCGCACGCCAACCGGCTGGATCGCCTCGGAGCGCAGTCCGGCTATCTCGAAGGTGATCTTGTGCTTCACTTCGCGGCTGGCATTGTCGATGACCGAAACCGTGCCGCCGATCTCCGCGCTCACCCACACTTCCGATCCGTCCGGCTTGAACTCGGCAAAGCGCGGCCGCGCGTCGACCAGCACGTTATGGGTGATCTCATGGCTGTCGGTATCGATGAAATGCGCCATGTTCGTCGTCTCCGACGTGTTGACCATGGTCTTGCCGTCGGGGCTGATACCCATGCCCTCCGGCTCCACGCCAACGGGAATTTCCGCCAGCACATCGCGGCTTTCGATATCGATGACCGTCACCAGATTGTCGTCTTCGTTGGCGACATAAAGCGTCTTGCCATCCGGCGAGAGAACGAAGAGTTCCGGATCCGGCCCGGACGGAAGTGTGTCGACGATCTGCAGCGTATCCGTATCGATCACCTCTATCGTGTCGTCATCGCTGGCACACAGATAGATGAACTTGCCGTCATGCGAGATAGTGATGCCGCGCGGCCTCTGCCCGACGGGAAGTGTTTTCACCACGGCGCCGGACACCGTGTCGACAACGGTGATCGTATTGTCCTTCTCGTTCGAGACATAGGCCATGAAGGCCTCGGCCGGCCGCGCGCCCGAAAGCCCGCCACAAAACACAGTGGCAAGCAGGATGGCGACAGAAGTCGGTCTTTTCCGCATGTCCGGCCCCTCCCAAGGCTCTTTTGTTCCTCACTCTATTTCAGCACGCACTTCGTCTCCGGCCGGTCGATGCCCAATGTATCGAGTTCGGAAAACTGATGCAGAAACCCCTCCTGCGGTGATGTCGACACCACCGATCGGCCGTCACCGATGAATACCGGCTGCCTTAACTGCCAATTCCACTGCCGAAAGGTCAGCTTCTGCCCCTTGAAGGCAGCAATGGAAAAATCTTCGGAACGGATAAAACCGTCGATTTCCTTCGGATCGGCACTCCGCGTACGCGTCGCCGCCTCGCCGATGATGCGTGCAGCCGTCCAGGCCGCCATATCCTTCGACAACATCCGCCGTCCTGTCGCCTTGAGGAACCGGTTCTGGATCTGGGTGCCGCCCCATTGTTCGCTGGCCGGATGCCAGGCGGAAGGCATCAGCCCCGCCGTGCCGGCCACAGGTCGCGGTAGCCAGGTGCGAAACGGCACATAGGTGCCGAAAACCTCGCTTTCATCGGCCACGAGCAGGACGTCATGTTCAGCCAAACCTTGCGTGAATACCGGCATCTGACGCTGGATCTGAACCACGCCGCTATCCGTTCGCCGCGCCGTACCGGTATCGGTAAATTCCTTCTCCGCGACGATCTCGCCGCCAAACCGCTCCGCAGCCCGGCGCAAAGCGTCTGCGAACAACCGGTCGCGTTCATGCGAGCCATAGATCAGAGCCCAGCGCCGCCACTGTTTCCAGATCAGATATTGCGCCAGCCCATCTGCCAGCATGCTGCGGGTGGGCGCGGTGTGAAAGACATTTGCCCGACAATCCTCTTCCCGCAACCGGTCGTCGGTGGCGCCGACATTGAAGACGATGATCCCCTTTGCCTGAGCTGCATCCGCAAGCGCCAGAAGCTGCCCGGCGGAAAGGTCCGCAAGGATTGTCGAAATCCCCCTGCCCGCCATCGCATCGAACACGGAAAGCACATCCGAATCCGGCTTTACCTCGACCACGTCCAGCGAGAATTTCTGCCCCAGAAAACGCCCGGTCGTGTTGTTGTCGGATATGGCCACAGTGGCCCCCGCCACGCCTTCATCACGCGGTGGCACATCCAGAACCGACAGCGCCAGTTGCGGCGCATAGGCGCGAATATAGCCAAGCCTGACATCGGATGCTTCAGGCTCAGATCTCTCCAGGCCTGGTGTTCCGGGTTCGGGTGAAGTTTGTGCGTTAGCCTCCGCGAGAGGCAAAACCGCAAGAAAAACTGAAACGAATAAAAACACGAAAACAGCCACCGCACATCCCATATGCTCGCGTAAGAACACGCATCTCCGACGCTGATCGGATCTGCCATGGATTATCGGTGCCTCAATCAGCTTAGCGCAGATGCATCGGATTACAACCTGTAAATGTGAAGGCACTTTCAAACTTTGCATTCATCTACAGTTGTACATCGCAGGATTGCGCGTATGATGATCCCGGTTGAAAAGGCCCTTTATGAGGAGGAGAAACTTATGAAGAAGACCTGGAAGAAACCGGCTATGTGCACCGTCGCCGTCGGAATGGAAATGTCACGTTACTTTCCCGCACAACTTCCGTCGAAAAAATAAGCAGTTAAAACAGCCTCATCCGGATCCCGGATGGGGCGTCTTTCAGATATGATATTGAGCCGTGACGAGATCTCGTCAGGGGATGGTTTTCATGTACCTGAAGGTTGTGGGGTCCGCCGCTGGGGGCGGCTTCCCTCAATGGAACTGTAATTTCCATTTAAGTCGCGATGCCCGAAAAGGTGCGGAATACATCCGCCCCAGAACTCAATCGAGCCTTGCCGCAAGCGCAGATGAAATACAGTGGGTGCTGTTTAATGCATCCCCGGATATCCGGCAGCAGATTGCCGCCACGCCGGAGTTACAGCCTGCCGAAACGGCTGCACCACGCTCCACCCCGATCTCGGCGGTGGTACTGACCAATGCCGATGTCGATCACATCGCCGGCCTGCTCAGCCTGCGAGAGCGGGAACGGTTCGTCATCTATGCCACCGCCCGTGTCCTTGCGGTGCTGGAGCAGAACGCCATCTTCAACGTCGTCGACCCGGCTTTTGTCGAACGCCGCGAACTGCCATTGCATGAGACCACTCACATTCTGAACTGGCAGAATAGGCCGACCGGCATTTCGGTAGAAGCCTTCGCAGTGCCGGGTAAGATTGCCCTTTTTCTGGAAGATCAGGCCAAGGCCGAACAGGGTTTTGGCACTGAAGAGGGTGATACGATCGGCCTGAAGATCATGTCTGATGATGCCGCATCAGCCGTGTTTTACATTCCGGGCTGTGCCCGTATCGATGGCGACCTCAAGCAACGCCTGGATCGTGCCTCATGCCTGCTCTTCGATGGCACCGTCTATACCGATGACGAGATGCTGACCTCCGGCGTCGGCGCAAAGACGGGGCAGCGTATGGGCCACCTGCATATTTCCGGCGATGATGGCTCCATGCACGCTCTGTCGGATCTTGCGATCGGACGGCGGATCTATGTGCATATCAACAATACCAATCCCATCCTCGACGATCGTTCCCCCCAGGCGGCGACAGTACGTGAGAACGGCTGGGAGATTGGTTATGACGGAATGGAGATCCGCCTGTGAACGAGTTTTCTGCTGCCGCACGCGATGGGCTGACACCGGATGCACTGGAAAGCATCCTGCGCGAAATAGGCCTGTCCCGTTATCACAACCGCCACCCGCTGCATCACAAGATGACATCTGGCCAGCTCTCAAAGGGGCAATTGCAGGCCTGGGCGCTCAACCGCTATTGTTATCAGGCCGTCATCCCCCGCAAGGACGCGATGATCCTGTCGCATGCGGAAGACCCTGCCTTTCGTGCGGAATGGCGAAAACGGATCGAGGATCATGACGGCGATGACGGCTGGAATGGCGGCATTGCCCGCTGGCTGAAGCTTGCGACTGGCCTCGGGCTCGATCGGGATTTTGTCGCCGGCCAGCGCGGAGCGCTGCCGGCCACGCGCTTCGCCGTCGGCGCATATCTTTCCTTCTGTACCGACAGAAGCCTTCTGGAGGCAGTGGCCTCCTCACTCACCGAGCTGTTTTCGCCGGTCATCATCAGCGAGCGGGTGCCCGCCATGCTCGCCCGGTATGATTACGTCACCGAGGATATCCTGGAATATTTCAAACCGAGGCCTGTGCAGGCGTCGCGTGATGCCGATTATGCGCTGGCCTATGTCCGGCAGCATGCGGATACGCCGGAAAAACAGCAGGCCGTGATCGATGCCCTCGTCTTCAAATGCGACCTGCTCTGGGCCATGCTGGATGCATTGGAGCAGGCTTACGGCGATCACGGCCATATTCCGCCGGGCGCCTTCGATCCGAAACAGCCATGATGACACCGCAAAGGCAGCGCATCCTTCTTTCTCACCGATCGACGCCGGCACTGAAACCGCATGTACGGCTGCAATACGATAAGGTCCGTCAGGCTTGGGCCTTGCTGTCACCGGAAAAGGTGTTCTGGCCTGACGAAGTGAGCCTCGACATTCTCAGACTATGTGACGGCACGCATTCGGTGACCCGGATCCTGGAGGAACTGTCGATGCAATACGATGCTCCCATCGAAGAGATAACCGCAGACGTCGAAACCTTTCTGCAGGACTGGTCCGACCGGTCGCTGGTGGCGTTATGAGCGAAGTAGTCCTTCCTCCGATCGGCATACTGGCCGAGCTGACGCACCGATGTCCGCTGCAATGCGCCTATTGTTCGAACCCAATCGAGCTTCTGAAGGCAAACCGTGAAATGGCAACCGAAGACTGGCTGTCCCTGTTCGATCAGGCAGCCGATCTCGGCGTGCTGCAGATCCACCTGTCGGGAGGCGAACCGACGCTGCGGTCGGATCTCGAAACCCTGGTCCGCCGGCTGAGCGATCGCCGCGTCTATACAAATCTGATCACCGCCGGCGTCGGCATTCGCGAAGGACGGATCGACGATCTGGCAGAGGCCGGGCTGGACCATGTCCAGATCAGCTTTCAAGGCGCCGTTTCCGCCACTACCGAAAAGATGGGCAACTATCGCGATGCGCATTTCAAAAAGATCGAGACGGCGAAAAAGGTACGAGCAGCTGGCCTGCCTTTGACGATCAATGCCCCGATCCACCGCCATAATGTCGATGAGATACCGGCCTTCATCGAGCTGGCGCTTGAGCTTGATGCCGAGAGGCTGGAAATCGCAAATGTGCAATATGCCGGCTGGGCGCTTCTCAACCGTAATTCCCTGATGCCGGACCGCGCTTCCGTCGAACGACAGGTGAATGTCGTGCGGGAAGCGCAGGAGCGGCTTCACGGCATTCTCGCCATCGATTTCGTCACGCCCGATTATTTTGCGATCTACCCAAAACCCTGCATGGGCGGCTGGGCGCGCGACGCCTTCATGGTGGCACCGGACGGCACCGTTCTCCCTTGCCATGCGGCCGGCACAATACCCGGTCTTGTTTTCGAGCGTTTCGGCGAGAAAAGCCTCGCCGATATCTGGCACGATTCTCCGGCATTCAACGCCTTTCGAGGTACCGACTGGATGGCGGAACCCTGCCGAACCTGCGACCGCAAGGAAATAGACTGGGGCGGTTGCCGCTGTCAGGCCATGGCGATTGCAGGCAATGCCGCTGCAACGGATCCCGCCTGCATCAAGTCTCCCTTGCACGCCCGTATGGCCTCCCTGATCGAGGAGGCAACGACATCCGGGCAGGATGCCTTCCACTATCGCCGAATAGGCAGCGACGTGACGAACCACGCATAAAGGTGACGTCAGGGCAATCGGCGGGACGCCTGCGCCAATTGCCTGCCGGCCTGGACGGGACAAGGCGACTCAAGCAGCCTGCCCATAATTCAAGCTGTGCCCCGGACAGGCCTGCTGCCTGTCCGGGTGAACGACTATCACTCTTCCTGAAACGCCTTCTCGCGCCCCTTGCGTACCGAAGGCAAAAGCACGGCAATGAGCAAGACGGCAGCAACGATCAGGAGGCCTGCACTGACGGGCCGCGTGACGAGAACGCTCGGATCACCCTTCGAAAACAGCAGCGTGCGCCGGAGGAACTCCTCCATCATCGGGCCGAGGATGAAGGCGAGCAACATCGGTGCGGGCTCGGCATCCAGCTTGCGGAAGACGTAGCCGACCACACCGAAGATCGCCATCATATAGACGTCGAAAGCATTGTTGTTGACGCTGAAGACGCCGATCGCGCAGAACACGATGATGATCGGGAAAAGGAAATTGTAGGGAATGGCGATCATCCGGACCCACAGCCCGATCAGCGGCAGGTTGAGCACCAGCAGCATCGCGTTGCCGATCCACATCGAGGCGATCAGGCCCCAGAACAGCGTCGGCTGCTCGGTCATGACCGATGGACCGGGCTGAATGCCCTGCATGATCATCGCACCGATCATCAGCGCCATGACGGAATTCGACGGCAGGCCGAGTGTCAGCATGGGGATGAAGGATGTCTGGGCACCGGCATTATTGGCCGATTCAGGCCCTGCGACACCTTCGATCGCGCCCTTGCCGAACTCTTCCGGATGTTTGGCGAATTTCTTCTCCAGCGAATAGGAGCCGAACGAGGCGAGTGCCGCACCGCCGCCGGGAAGGATGCCGAGCAGCGAGCCGAGAGCCGTGCCGCGCAGGATCGGTGCGATGATGCGCTTCCAGTCCTCCTTGGACGGCATGAGGCCGGTGACGCGCTTGGTCATGACCGAACGGTCCGCCTCGTTTTCGAGGTTGGCGATGATCTCTCCGAGACCGAAAACACCCATGGCGATGACGACGAAATCAAGCCCGTCGGAAAGAAGCGGCATGCCGAACGTGTAGCGGGGCACGGCCGAATTCACATCCGTACCGGCCATGCCGAGCAACAGCCCGACAAGGATCATGCCGAGAGCATGAAGCAACGGGCCCGACGCCATGACGATCGAAGCGATCAGTCCGAGAACCATCAGCGAGAAATATTCGGCCGGGCCGAATTGCAGCGCGACAGCCGCAAGCGCCGGAGCAAAGACCGCGATCAGAATGGTCGAGATCGTGCCGGCAATGAACGATCCGATGGCCGCCGTCGAAAGCGCCCGCCCGGCATGACCCTGGCGCGCCATCTGGTATCCGTCGAGCGCGGTCACGACCGACGACGGCTCGCCCGGAAGATTGACGAGGATCGCCGTTGTCGAGCCGCCGTACTGGGCGCCGTAATAGATGCCGGCGAGCATGATCAACGCCGATTCCGGCGGCAGGCCGAAGGTGATCGGCAAAAGCATGGCGATCGTCGCGACCGGGCCAAGTCCCGGCAGAACGCCGATTGCGGTGCCGAGGAAGACGCCGACGAGGCAGTAGAACAGGTTGTAGAATGTGCCGGCAACGGTGAAGCCGAGCCAGAGATTTGCAAAGATATCCATTAGGCTGGCCTCACTTGAACCATTCGCCGAGGAGCGGCATCGGAACGCCAAGCCCTTCGATGAAGATGACGGCGCAGACGATGATGAAGGCAACGAGGCCGATTGCTGCACGCAACTCGAAGCGGAACCGCTCACTGGCCGCAGCGGAGATCAGTATGAGCGCCAGAAGTGCGACAATGACCCCCGCCGTTTCCAGGAGGTAACCGAAGGCACAGACCGATAAGGTGATCAGCGCCAGGCCCTTCCAGTTTATGCTGCCGATCGGCTGCCCCTCATGCAAAAGGCCGCGCAGCATGGCGATAAGACCGAAAAGGATCAGCAGGCCGGAAATGATGGTCGGGAAATAACCCGGTCCCATGCGACCCGACGTGCCGAAGGAATAGTCCCTTGCGATGATGAAACCGGCAAGGCCGAGGGCGAAATAGATCGCCCCGATGCCGAGATCCTTTTGTCCGCGTATCCGCGTCATTGGTACCTTCCTCCCTGATGTGAAGGTTATTTCGTCGAGACCCGCCCGCCGAGAGAGGGGCCGGGGTGTTCCGTCATAGGCAGCAGCCTCAATCCGAAGGGTTCCTTCGGCTCCTGCCAGCGCTCGATGAGACGGCGATAGACGCCGTCGACCTGATCGGCGGCGCTGTAGCCGATCACGTGAAAGAAACCGCCAGCCTCCGGCGCAAGATCGGTGCGGCCGAGAAGGATGACGGAAAGATTTTCTGGAATAACCAGCCCCGACCGCTCGATGAGGGTCTTGAACCTGGCGCCGTCATCGATGCCCCAGATGATCAGCGCGCGCCGACCGGCTGCCGGCTTGTCTTTGATCGCATTGAGAAAGGCATCGACTGCAACATCTTCGTAGTCCTTGGGCGGCAGTTTCGCGACGCGGATTTCCGGCTGCAGTATCTGCGCCAGATCAGGCCTTTCCCGCAGATTGCGCCAACGGTGAAGACCCATTTCGTTGGCGAGGAAAAAGCTCGTCGTCGTCAGGAAGTGGATGCAATCATGCCCCGTGGAGGTCAGCCGCTGAACCGCGGTCTCGATCGACTGCCCCCATTCGAAGCCGACCGCGTCGATATCCGTGCCGACCAGCCATGCGCCGTCGACGACGATCGTTTCCGTCTTGCGCCGGATTGCGGCGATCATGTCTACCGGCATGGTGTCGAACGAGTTCTGGACGATGCAGGCATCGAAGCGCGGCAGGGTCTGGAGAACCTGCTTGGCATGTTCCGGATCTGAATAGCCGACTTCAAGCGTCACATGACCGGCCTCGGAAAGCCGCCGCTGCAATTCTTCCAGCACGAAGCGCCCGCGCAGATTGTTGGACGAGCGGCGAAGAAGGATCACACTGCGCTGCCCCCTGTGCGCATTGCCGGCACCGCGTGATGTGGCAATCGGTTCGGAATTTTCGCCGGTGAAAAAGGTACCGCGGCCGACATGGGCTGCAACCAGCCCCTCCTCCTTCAATGCCTTCAGCGCGCGTTCGACATTCTGCTGGCTGAGCGAAAAATCACGCATCAGCTGGCGCACGGTCGGCAAACGCTCTCCGCGTGCCGCCGTAAGGGCGACGGACCGCAAATAGGACTGAAGTCGACTGGTCTCGGACATGGACGCCTCCATAATACAATACAATACACTTCATCAAGCAAAAATTGATTTTCACAATTCCCTTGATGTAATATCCCGTCATCTGTATTGGATGCCTACAAGATCAAGCTTATTGATACAATACATATTGTATCGGATCAGGAGGAAAAATGTTCAGACGTCATTTCATCGCCGCAACCGTAACCTCGCTTGCACTGGCCGCATCTCCGCTTGCTGCATCCGCGCAGGACAGTGGTCCGATGACCTTGCTGGTCGGCTATTCGGCTGGCGGCAGTGCCGATTACGCGGCCCGCGTCATGGCGCCGGAACTCACCAAGCGCCTCGGCCGGTCGGTCGTGGTGGAAAATGCCACCGGCGCCAGCGGCATGATCGCGCTCCAGAAGCTGATCAACGGCAAGGCCGACGGCGCAACGCTCTATTACGGCGGTTTCGACACGGTTGCCGTGCCGATGGTCAACAAGTCGGTCGGTATCGACTGGAAGGAAACCACGCTGCCGGTCGGCCGCACCGCGCTGACATCGATGGCGATCGCCGTACCGGCTGAATCGCCCTACAAGACGCTGGCGGAACTGGTTGCGGCCGCCAAGGAACAGCCGGAAACCGTCACCTATGGTTCGCCGGGCATCGGCTCCGCACAGCATTTCGTCGGCGAGATGATCGGCCACCGCGCCGGCGTCAAGCTGCTTCACGCGCCCTATCGCGGCGGCACCCAGGTTTCAAACGATCTGCTGGCCGGCATTCTCGATTCCGCCGTGCTGACGACGTCGACCGCACTTCCTTTCGCCAAGGAAGGAAAGATCCGCATTCTGGCCGTTACCAGCGCGGAACGTGCTGCCGCATTGCCGGAGGTTCCGGCGCTTGGAGAAATCGAAGGCTTCAACGGTCTGGCGCTGCCGCTCTGGCAGGGTCTGTTCGTCAAGGCAGGCACCGACGAGGCTGCAGCCGGGAAGATCAGCGATGCAATCGCGCAATCGCTTGCCCAGGACGATGTGAAGAAGCGTCTCGCCGATGCCGGTTTCGCAGCGGCCCCGATGCCGGTCGGTGAATTTACCGGCTTCATCGACGAACAGGCCAATACCTACAAGAAGATCGTCGAGGAATCCTCGATCTCCGTAGAATAATGACCCCGGCGCTCCGGTCCGCCGGGGCGCCTTTTCCTTTCATTGATTGATATAGATCCGGAATTGCCATGACTGCAGGAATGTTCGACTCCTTCATCCCCCGCCACTGGTTCAGCCAGGAGGCGAAGGAAATCTGGAGCGACCTGCAGACCCTGCAGGCATGGCTGGATGTCGAGGCCGCGCTCGCGCAGGCCCAAGGCAATCTCGGCGTCATTCCGGCAGACGTCGTGCCGGCGATCAGCGACGCAAGCCGGCACGAGCGTTTCGATACGGAACGCCTCAGCCGCGACATAGCCCATGCCCAGCACCCCTTCGTGCCCGTGCTGCGCCAGATGGAGGAGTTCGCCGGCGAACCGGCTGCCGGATACATCCATTGGGGCGCCACGACCCAGAACATTTTCGATACCGGCGTGGCTCTGCAGATGCGCCGTACCCAAGCCTTGATTGATGCGAGCCTAGCGGCTGCGGAAACATCGCTTTCGGAACTCGCTGTTGCTCATCGCGATACGCTGCAGGCCGGGCGCACCCACGGCCAGCACGCTCTGCCGATGACCTTCGGTTTCAAGGTGACCGGCTGGCTGGAAGAAGTCCGCCGCAACCGGGCAAGACTGCAGGATCGCATCGCACCATCCTTCGTCGCCTGCCTCGGCGGAGCAATCGGCACGTTCGCGGCGATGGGCGACAAAGGCCCGGCCGTCGAAGCCGAAATGGCCCGGATCCTCGGACTTGATCCGGCAGTCCTGCCGATGCGCTCCTCCTTCGATCGCGCCACCGACTATTTTTCAGCACTCGCCCTGCTCGCCGGAACGGCGGAAAAAATCGCGCAGGACGTCGTCTTCATGCAGCGCACCGAAATCGGCGAGGTCGAGGAGGCCTTCCACATGGGCAAGGTCGGCAGCTCGACCATGGCCCAGAAGCGCAACCCGTCGACTGCACTTCTGCTGATCAGTCTTTGCCGGCTGCTGTCCGCCCGCCTGCCGTTGATGCTGGGCTCGATGGTGCGCATGGACGAGGGCGATTCCTCGGCCACCAATGTTGCCGATGTCGCCGTGCCCGAAATTGCCATTCTCGGCGCTTCGGTTGCCGCAACGCTGACGCGCCTCGTGACCGGTCTGGTCGTCCACGCGGATGCGATGAAGCGCAATATCGAGATCACCAACGGGCTGATCGTCTCGGAAGCGGCCATGATGCAGCTGTCGGACCGGCTCGGCCGCCACAAGGCGCATCATATGCTCTATGAGGCGGCGCAGCGCTCTGTCATGGAAGGTGTGCCCTTCACCCAGGCAATCGCCGACCATCCGGAAATGGCGGACCAGGGCATGGTGACGCTCGACACTGCAGGTTATACCGGGTGCTCCGCCATTCTCGTTGACAATCTTGCGACCAAGAGCTGAACCAATCCAGGCTTTATGCTCGAAGACCTCAGGCCCTCTTGCCAAACCGCTTGATCGCATCCGAGAGCAAACGTTCGGACTGGCAATAGTCCTTCCAGGCGTCGCTTTTCGCCATCAGTGCCGGCACGGTGCGGATCGTGAAGCGTTTGGGATCGAGGTCAGATTTCACCTGGGCCCAGGTCAGCGGCATTGAGACGGTTGCGCCCGGCCTTGCGCGCGGCGACAGTGGAGCGACCACTGTCGCCATTCTGTCGTTACGAAGATAGTCGAGAAAGATCCGTCCTGTCCTGAGCTTCTTCGCCATCTTGGTCAGATAGAGATCGGGGTGATCCTCGGCCATCCGTTCACAGACACGACGGGAGAAATCCTTCGCCGCATCCCAGCCGGTCGCCCTTCGGAACGGTGCCTTCGAAATCGCCGTAATCCAGCGGATGATCTTCCACCTCGACGGCCAGACGTTTGTCCGCAGGGTCGAGCGATCGGCCACGGGTCACCGCCCAGGATTTGAATACACCATCGAGTTCGAGACGAAGATCGTAGTGCAGTCGCGTCGCATCGTGTTTCTGGATGACAAAGCGGAGCCGATTGGAAGGCCTCACCTCGACATTACCGGCCGGCTCTTTCGTCTTCGCGAAATTTCGCTTGCCTTGATATGTCGACAGCTTGCTGGACATGCAGCTACCGGCCCGCGCCGATTTTCTCGACCGATCGCCCACAGGACCTCATGATGTAGCGCTCCACGAGGCCGAGAACGGTTTTCTCCCGCCCGAAATCGTCGATGATCGGCACCGGATCCGATGCAATAGCTTCCAGCACCTCAGGTGCGGCACCCGATTGCGCAGCATCGAGCAAAGCTTCGCGTGTCTCCCGCTCTGATTTGAGCTTGAGACAAAGCGCGTGAGTGATCTGATCCCTGACATGGAGATCATCCTCAAGCTGATCAACGGTGTTCAACTGGGCTTTCATGCCATGACAAGCCGACGATTGGCCGCTGGCTCCAGTCACTCTCGAAAAAAGCCGGCCGCGGCATGGAGCCGCCCGCGCTCATTTGCACGCCTTTGGGACAAACCCTTCGAATTAGGCCCTGTCAGCCCAACCTCCGGCAGGTTCGAGGGTTGGAATGCAGGTCCTGGAGACTAATTGCTGCAGGGACCCAGCCACATCTGTTTTCGAAGGAGTATCCTGATGAAGTCCAAGGTTGCCGACGTAATGACCGAGATCCTGCATTCCGCCGGCGTCCAGCGGATATACGGTGTTGTCGGCGACAGCCTGAACGGCCTGACCGAATCCCTTCGCAAACGCGGCGATATCGAGTGGGTGCATACACGCCATGAGGAGACCGCAGCCTTCGCCGCCGGTGCTGAGGCACATATCACCGGTGAACTTGCCGTCTGCGCGGGAAGCTGCGGCCCCGGCAACCTTCACCTGATCAACGGGCTGTTTGATTGCCATCGGTCGGGCGTGCCGGTGCTGGCGATCGCGGCGCAGATACCGTCCGATGAAATCGGCAGGGGTTATTTTCAGGAGACCCACCCGGATCAGCTATTTCGGGAATGCAGCCACTTTTGCGAACTCGTCAGCCAGCCGGAGCAGCTGCCCGGGGTCATGGAGGCTGCCATTCGGACGGCCGTTGGCAAACGCGGCGTTGCCGTCATCGTTATTCCCGGCGATATCGCCCTTGCCGATTTCTCGGCCAAAATCTCATCGCCGGACGCCCTCAGATTGGCGATGCCAAGCGTTGTCCCGCATGACGACCAAGTTGACAGCTTGATAGCGCTCCTGGGCGGGAGTTCGAAAATCACTCTTCTATGCGGCCGCGGTTGCCAGGGCGCCCATGATGAAGTCGTAGCATTCGCTTCGCGTCTCAAGGCGCCTGTCGTCCATGCGCTCGGTGGCAAGGAACATATCGAGTGGAAAAATCCGTATGATGTCGGGATGACCGGCCTGATCGGGTTTTCATCCGGCTACAAGGCGATGCTCGAATGCGACACGCTGATCATGCTCGGCACCGACTTCCCATATCGTCAGTTCTATCCAACCGATGCGAAAGTCGTGCAGATAGACATCAGGCCCGAGAACCTCGGCCGGCGAACCCCACTGGACCTCGCGATTGTCGGCGACGTCAAATCCACACTCGACGCAATCCTTCCCAAACTGGAGGAGAGGACAGATTCAAGACACCTGGAACGCTGCCTCGCAGCCTACGGGAAAGCCCGTGAAGGACTGGATGACCTTGCGACCGGCAAAGCCGGCGGAACGATCCATCCTCAGCATGTCGCAAGATTGCTCAGCGAACAGGCATCGGAAGACGCGATCTTCACCTTCGACGTCGGCACGCCGACGGTATGGGCCGCCCGTTATCTCAAGATGAACGGAAAACGACGCCTGATCGGATCGCTCGTCCATGGCTCGATGGCCAATGCGCTGCCGCAGGCAATCGGGGCTCAGGCCACCGACCGGGACCGGCAGGTCATCAGCATGTCCGGAGATGGTGGCTTTACCATGCTGATGGGCGATTTTCTGACGCTGAAACAGGAAAATCTTCCGGTAAAGGTCATCGTCTTCAACAACTCCTCTCTTGGCTTCGTCGCCATGGAGATGAAGGCAGCCGGCTATATCGAAACCGGAACGGATCTCGAAAACCCCGACTTTGCAGCCGTGGCCCGCGCCGCCGGCATTCATGCTGTACGTGTCGAAGATCCGGCAGAACTAGAGCGCGGTATCGAAGCCATTTTGCGCCATCCCGGCCCGGCCCTTCTCGACGTCGTCACCAACCCGCAGGAGCTTTCGATACCTCCCAAGATCAAGGCAGCCCAGGTGATGGGCATGAGCCTTTGGGCCGCCAAGGCCGTGATGAGCGGTCGTGGAGACGAGCTGATCGATGTCGCGAAATCGAACTTCTTTTCCCGGTGAGGGCGCGTTCTGTCGGACACAAGGATGTGCCTGAGATAAGCTCGGCGATCTCCGGAACAAGCCGATTGCCTGTCAGTTCTCTCTTGGAAAGGAGAACTCATGCCTTACCTCGCCAACCGTCGACCGACGCGACCAGAACCACCCAAGTCCGATCCGCGGAGAGGTATGAAGCTGACGATACTGTCGCTGGTCTTTTGCGCGGCGGTGGTGGCCTTTTGCGTGCTTTCGGTAGTCGGGTAGCAAACTCTCCGGATACGCCTGAATTTCTTGGAAAAATCCGAGGAACCAGCGGTGGTCAGCATCGTTAAGGCGATGCCGAAACTTGTTTCGAATGGAGGGTTTTAAAATGGGTCGTGGCATTCTTCTCTGGCTTCTGGGTGTTCCCCTGCCGATCGTCATTCTTCTCGTCCTGTTCATGCGATAGGAGGAGGACATGCCTCTTTACAGATCAGGCGTCTCTGACGTCGGAATTGAATCTTCGGTCCCTGCACTCAATTGGGGACCGGTGATCGGTGGAGCGGTTGCCGCGTCGGCGGTGACGCTCATCCTCCTTATGCTGGGCGCCGGCGCCGGGCTGACCATGGTCTCGCCATGGGCTGGCGAAAGCGCCAGCTTCACCACCGTCAGCGTCACGGCGGCGATCTGGTTTGTGGTCGTGCAATGGCTGTCATCGGCATTGGGCGGCTATCTGACGGGCCGTCTGCGCACCAAATGGGCAAGCGTCCACACCGACGAAGTGTTTTTCAGGGACACGGCTCATGGCTTTCTGAGCTGGGCGCTTGCGACCGTGGTGGTGGCAGGTCTTGCAGGATCCGCTTTCACCTCACTGATCGGCGGTGGAATTCAATCCGTGACGTCGGCTGCTTCCACCGCGGCGGTCGTGGGTGCCGGCAGCGAAAGCCGAAACAGTTCCGCACTGGATGCCGCCACGGCCTATTTCACCGATGCCATGCTGCGTCCCCAGGACCTTCGCAATCGTGCCCAGTCCGACGAAGCCGCCGCAAGCGCAGAGATATCCCGCATTCTCGTCAATGCTGCCGCAGCAGATGAAATGCCGGACGAGGACAGGACTTATCTGTCGACGCTCGTTGCATCCAGGACCGGCCTGACACCGGAAGAGGCATCCGCCCGCGTCGAGGCGATCCTGCAGCGTATCGAACAGATGAAGGTGGAGGCGAAACAGGCAGCCGACGAGGCCCGCAAGTCCACGGCCACGATCGCCATGCTCGGGGCTCTGTCATTGCTCATCGGGGCATTTATCGCATCCGTGGCGGCTGCAATCGGCGGCGGGCAGCGGGACAACGAGGAAGCCGATTTTCTAGCGAAGATCTAGCGCATTGTGTCCCGATAAGCGGTCGCCGGTTCCGGGAGACTTTTTGCAAAAGCATGCATGATCGCGATTGATGCGATCATCGTTGCAGGCGCATGCCAGGCGCTCATCTTGCAGGAGATCAAGATGATCTCCTCCGTCGGAGCGAGGTTGAGATTGAGAAACAGCGCTCCGACAGCCACCAGGATACCGAGGGCATATGCGATCATCCTGTCGCGGCAGACCTGCGCGAATGTGTAGGTTTTCTGGAATCCGACGCTAATGGCGAGTGCGGTCAGCAGGGGAGCGTTGACAGGCACGAGGACCAGAAGCCGATGGCGCTCCATGTAGAAACCGAGCTGCCATAATTACTTCGTCATCAGCATCGGCAGACCGAACAGCAAGGCACCGGCCGCGCCACGGGCGATGCCGATGAAGAACTGCCGAGCCTCCGGGCTCTCTCCTGCCTCGATATGGCCTGCCACCCTGATCTTCTCCAGAGAGCCGACGGCGATGAGCTTAAGGTCTGGGTAGCGGCTGATCCCGACCGATGTTCCACGCCCGTAATGCATCGCGACAATCGTCCGGATGCTCCCGATGTCGGAAGGCTTGCCCATCAGGCGCTGGAAAAAAGCATGGCATGCCGGCAGTCGAGCACCGATCGCAAATGGCCCAGCTACCTAATCGAAAATTCCCGCCTGCCCTCGCCAAAACGGACAAAGCGGGACTTTCGCGCAGCCGGCAGTCTGCAATGTTTCGCTTCCATGTTCCCGACGCTTCGAAAACCCGGTCACCCATTCTTCTGCCCGACGGACCGCCCCACCCCATCCGGCACCGGCAACATGGCATGCGCTTCCGCGATCGGCGCGAGCCTTGTCAGTATATTCGAAGGTGCCGCTGAAGACTTGCCTACCTTTGAATCCACGTGCAGCATCAATTGCTCGGCGGTCGCAAGCGCATCGCCGGTCTCGGCATCATGGATGGTGGTAAAATAGCGGATGCGCTTTTCGTCGAAAGCCAGCACCTGCAGCGTCGCATAAAGCGCCTGGCCAAGCCTTGCCTCACCCAGATGACGAATATGGGTCTCGACCGTATAATAACTGTTTCCCGCCTCGACATAAGCGAAGTCGACGCCGATCAGCCGCAACAGCGCGTCCGACGTGTCGCCAAAGACCTGCAGGTAACGATGCTCGGTCATGTGGCCATTATAATCCACCCAGGCGGCACTGACCTTGGTATCGACCAGCCGCAGCGGCTGCGAAAAATCCGGCGCAACCTTGGCCTTACCGTCTTTCGCCCCACCTTTCGACCAGAGATGCTTTTCGAAATCGGCCAGAACCTTCCCCGAACCCCAGCCCTTGCCGCCGTCGCCGGCTTTCAGCGCCTGCATGATGCCGACGAGGTTCTCGTCCCGAATACGCTCCAGTTCGCGTATACCGCGGGCGCCCGACTGCGCGTCGGATTGCGCGGCGATCTTGTCGACCAAGGCGTCATCGAGATCGACCACATCCGTCAGCTTGGTCCACGGCCAGGAAAGGCAGGGGCCGAACTGCGCCAGAAAATGGCGCATGCCCGCCTCGCCGCCGGCGATACGATAGGTCTCGAACAGACCCATCTGCGCCCAGCGCATGCCGAAGGAATAACGGATCACATCGTCCAGCGTCTCGGTATCGCAGATGTCGTCATGGATCAGCCATAACCCCTCGCGCCATATGGCCTCCAGCAGCCGGTCGCCGACAAACGCCTCGATCTCCTTTTTCAGGATAACGCCCTTCATCCCGATCGGCGCCAGCCTTGCCTTTGCAAGCGCCAGAGTTTCCGCCGATGTCTTCTCCCCGCCGACCAGTTCGGCAAGCGGCAAAAGATAAACCGGGTTATAGGGGTGTGCGACGAACATCCGCTCGGGATGTTTCATGTCCCGCTGCAATTCGGTCGGCATGATGCCGGACGTCGACGAGCCGATCAGCGCCGTCGGATCGGCATATCGATCGATCTCGGTCAGCACATTGCGCTTGAGATCGACGCGTTCGGGAACGCTCTCCTGTATCCAGTCCGCGCCCGCCACGGCCTCTTCCACGCTTGCGCAGAATGTCAGCCTCCCCTTCGGCGGCAGCGGCGCCATCGTCAGCATGGAGTAAGCGCGCTCCGCATTTGCCAGCACTTCGCCGACAATGCGTTTCGCGTCCGGATGCGGGTCGTACATCGACACATCGATCCCGCCGAGCAGGAACCGGGCCGCCCATGCTCCGCCGATCACGCCCCCACCGATGCAGGCTGCTTGTCTGATATTAGTCATAATCTCTCGTCCCTTGTTCGTTGCTGCGGCTGTTGCGTCGTTGCCCCTCACCCTCTCCCCGCAAGCGGGGAGAGGGGACCTGCCCTTCTCGGCGCTTTAGGGGCGGGAAACGTTGCGGTTCGTGTCCTTCTCCCCGCTTGCGGGGAGAAGGTGCCGGCAGGCGGATGAGGGGCAGCCTCCAGCCTGAGGGGCCGCTCTGTTTCCTACCGTTTCACCAGCTTCAGCTTCTCGCGCACCGCTCCCGGCCCGATGACCTTCGCCCCCATGCCCTCGATCACTCCAACAGCCTTCTCCACCAGTTGCGCATTGGTCGCGAGCTGCCCCTTGCCGGCATAAAGATTGTCCTCCAGCCCGACACGCACATTGCCGCCGGCAAGCACCGCGGCCGCCGGATAGGCAAGCGCATTGCGGCCGATCGAAAAGGCCGAAAACGTCCAGCTCTTCGGCACGTTGTTGACCATCGCCATGAAGGTATTGAGATCGTCCGGCGCACCCCAGGGAATGCCCATGCAGAGCTGGATCAGAACCGGGTCCTCGATCAGCCCCTCTTCCACCAGCTGCTTGGCAAACCACAAGTGCCCGGTATCGAAAGCCTCGATCTCGGGCCGCACGCCAAGCGCCGTCATCTGCCGCGCCATCTCGCGCAGCATCGAAGGCGTATTGGTCATCACATAATCGCCGAGCGAAAAATTCATCGTGCCGCAATCGAGCGTGCAGATTTCCGGCAGACACGCGGCCACGTGTGCGACGCGTTCGGTGGCACCCGCCATGTCGGTGCCATCGGGATTATAGGGAAACGGCGCCTCGACATTGCCGAAAACGAGATCACCGCCCATGCCGGCCGTCAGGTTCAGGACCACATCCACATCCGCAGAACGGATGCGGTCCGTCACTTCCCGGTAGAGTTCAAGATTGCGCGCCGCCGCTCCCGTCTCGGGATTGCGGACGTGACAGTGAACCACCGCAGCCCCGGCCTTGGCGGCATCGATGGCAGAGTCCGCGATCTGTTTCGGGGTGATCGGGACATGGCTGGATTTTCCGGTCGTATCGCCGGCACCGGTCACGGCACAGGTAATGAAGACTTCGCGGTTCATCTCGAGCGGCATTGTTCCCTCCTTTTTGCTGCCGCCATTACGGGCGAGGAAAATGGAAAATGCTTTCCACAATCGGCACCACTCTATACATTCTCGGAACATGGGCAAAGGGAAGCACATGGGTGAGAACCAGCATATCGACATTCTCGTTCTGCCGGAGACCAACCTCATTCTGCTTGCCTCGGTGATCGAACCGCTGCGCGCGGCAAACCGCATCGCCGGAAAACCGCTCTATCGCTGGACGCTCCATTCACCCGACGGTCAGCCGATCGAAACGACATCCGGCATTCCCATTCCTGTCTCCGGCGCATTCCGCCCTGCCCGGCAAACCGATCCGCTCTTTGTCCTGGCAAGCTACAACTGGAGAAATGCCGCCACCCGCGAGCTGAAATTCCTCCTGTCTCAAACCGCCCGGCACCGGACAATGATCGCCGGCATAGAGAGCGGTTCCTTCATCCTCGCCGAATCCAGCCTGCTCGATGGATGTTCGGCCACGACCCATTGGGAGGACTTCGACGATTTCGCCAGCGCCTATCCGCAGGTCGCCGTGCTGCGCGAACGTTTCGTCATCGACGCCAAGCGCATCACCACCGGCGGCCCGCTTCCGACGCTCGATCTGATGCTGGAACTGGTCCGCCGCGCCCACGGCTATTCGCTGGCGCTCGAAGTCTCAAGACTGTTCATCTACGAGCAGGACCGCCCCCGGGATGATACCCGTGCAAGCCCGGCAATCGGCAACGGGGGAAAGATAGACCCGCGCCTGCAGACGGCCGTCAAGCTGATGGAGGATACGGTCGAGGTGCCGATCCCCCTCTCCCGGCTCGCGAGGAAATCAGGCGTCAGTATCCGTCATCTGCAGGATCTGTTTCACCAGACGATGGGTGTCGCCCCCCACACCCATTATCTCGCGCTCCGGCTCAACGCCGCCCGGCGCAAGGTGATCGAGACGAAAGCCGGCTTTGCGGATATCGCCGCCGAAACCGGTTTCAACTCGGCGTCGGCCTTTTCCCGCAGCTACCGCGCCAGTTACGCCGAAAGCCCCAGCGAGACCCGCCGCCGTCTGAAGCGCATGCAGGGATATTAGCAAGACAGGACCAGCCTGCCGCCACCCGTTCCGAGCCGCCCCGCGACAGGCACCTGCCCTTTCTAGAGGAAGCGCCGGAGTGGTACTGAAAACGTCCTAAAACTCGCCTCTCAGAACGGAGGAAGGTGTTATCACCGGTTACCCTGTTAACGGATCTTGAAACCTGTCCGTTATAATCTGGTCGTGCCGTTGCGAGACCCGGAAACAGCGCATTCCGGCAAAAAAGCGCTCAGCTTTAACGCATTGAAAAAGCTGGGGACGGCGTTCGAAACGAAACCTAAATGGCCGTTTCGTTTCACTACCGGGTAGTTAACCATAATCGCTGAAAAGATGGGATCGGAACAAATCTCCTGATTCGTATTATACTAGCCCGAACCATGCCTGAAAATACGCCTGGTTCACTTATCACAGGGCTTGTCGTTGAGGAGCATCGGAGCGGTTGACAGCTGTCAACGCCCTTCGCGTCGAGAGGTCGCGAGCAGAACAACTCCGGTGCAGCAGCCTTGAGGACGAGGTTTCGGCACGAGCATCCCCTCCCCTCTTCTCATGATGAGGCGCAGGCAGTGGGTGAGCGCCGACACTATACAGAAAATCTCATCTGGCGCCTGACGTCCAGCGCATCGTCAGTCCCGGTTGACAGCTGTCAACGGCGAACCGCTCCGGCAACTCTTCACGCATTGAAGCGCCATCGGTTGCCGCCAGAGAGACCGCTGCAGGCATCGAGATATGCCAACAGAAAAGCTCAGGTTCTATCGAGCCAGTCCGATCGATAACCCGCAAGACCATCGTGATCAACGCCGGCAGCCGAGACGCCCTTGCGCGCCGCCGGCTCCACGCCCGCCAGCAGAGCCGCCCCCTGGCTCGTCCCGGTCGAACCCGGAACGGCAAGCACCTCTCGCCCTGTCAGCCCAGCCAACAGGTTCAGGTA
>DLSX01000232.1:11009-12818 GCA_002500765.1 Neorhizobium sp. UBA7851 | reverse complement strand
GCCATGCCGCCGCCCGACGCGATGACCGCATTGGCCGCCGCCGCCATGTCGCGCGGATCCGAGCCGAAAACGGTCAGGTTGTGGCTGTCATGGGCGACAGTGGTGGCGAACGCGCCCTTCCATTGGCCCCATCCGGTGAGGAAACCCAAGCGGGTGCGGCTGTCGACACGGCCGTGGCGATGAGTCACGGCGATCAACACCGTGTCCTGCGGGGGTACCACATATCCGTTTTCGACAGCCGCATCCGCCTGCCCCCAGCGTGTGAAGCGCGGCCGGTCGATGGTCGCGATCCTCACCTGGGTGCCTTGAGAGCGAAGTCTGAAATCATCTTCCGAGAGAGCCTGCAGTTTGACCGAACGACGCAGCGGATTGGGGTTCATCCGGCACACATCGCCCGTCACCCTGCCGTCGCGCGACACGATGTGGCCGCTCGCCACAACCGCACGTGTGCGAAAATCCTTGAGGTCTTCGAAAAGGACGATATCCGCCCGGCGACCGGCCGCAATCAGGCCAAGATCGGCGCGTCCGATCCTCACAGAGCCGTTCAGTGTCGCCGCCTGCAGCGCCCATTCGGGCTTCATCCCGTAGCGCACCAGCCGGCGCACCACGTCGTCGAGACCGCCGCCATCGACGAGATCGTCGGGAAACACGTCGTCGGTGCAGATCGTCACCGTCTGCGGCAGATGACCGAGCTTGTTCAGTGCCTCGACGAATTCCGGCAGAAGGTGATCATGCGAGCCGCGCATCTCGACCGTCAGACCGGCACGCAGCTTCTGCATCAGGTCTTCGGCGGATGTCAGTTCATGGTCGGACGTCACGCCGGCCGTCATGAAGGCCGCCAGATCGCCGCCGGCAAGCCCGCGTGCGTGACCGTTGACCAGCTTTTCCGACACGAGCGCGGACTGGACGATGTTACTGATGCGCGGGTCGCGATCGATGACGCCGCGCATGTTCATCACTTCGGCAAGGCCGGCGATCTTCGGCCACAGCAGCATCTCGTCGATCGCACCGGCATCGAAATCCGCACCGGCAACCTCGTAACCGGGGGCAGACGGCACGCAGGACGGCGCCATCACGACGGCCCTGAGCGGCAGCGAGCGAACCGCCTCCACCGACCACGCAACACCATCGACACCGCAGACATTGCCGAATTCATGCGGATCCCAGACGACTGTCGTCACGCCGCGCGGCACCACGGTCTCGGCATAGGTCGCCGGCGTCACCATCGAGCTTTCGATATGCATATGCGTGTCGATCAGACCCGGCGAAACGAACGCACCTGCCGCATCGATCACCTGTCCAGCATCGGAGCGGGCACCGCGCTCGTGAACGCTGACGATCAGCGGCCCGACAATACCGATATCGGCAGGGCGCAGCTCACCGGTCACCACATCCACCAGCGTGCCGCCGGCAATCAGCATGTCGAAGGGAGCATCACCCCGCGCCACCTTCACGGCATGGTCGCGAAAAGACGGCTCGGTAAATTCGCCAACGGTTGCGATAATGTCCTTCACCAGCTTGCCTCCGCCTTCAATGCGTCGAGAATGGATTGCTTGGCCTTCGCGGCATCGATATCCGCCGCAAATTGCGCGTTGAATTCGGCCTTTGCGGCACGCGTCTCGACAACCGTCCGCCCCCGCGTATGGCTGCCCGTCAGCTCCATGTCGATCCGGGCATCCTGCCACGTCACCAGATCCGGTTGAACGAAAGCGACCGCCGCGACGGCGTCATAAAGCGACATCGCCTTGCGTCCGCGGCTGGTGGCGATCGCCACGAAACCGGCCAGCAGGTCGGCCAGAAGCGTCGCAT
>DLSX01000232.1:614-10997 GCA_002500765.1 Neorhizobium sp. UBA7851 | reverse complement strand
AACCTTGCGGCAGAGATCCAGATCGACCATGCGGAACGGGATGCCGTGGGCAAGAACGATTGCCACCGCTTCCGGATCGGCAAAGGCGTTGAATTCGGCCGATGCCGTGTGATTGCCGGCCGTCAGCCCGCCGCCCATCCAGGTAAGGTCGGTGATCTTGGCGGCCAGATCCGGCCGCGCCAGCGCCACTGCGGCAATGTTGGTAAGCGGCCCGAGCGCCAGGATTCGGCGCTCGCCTTCGCTGCGCTCGAGCCATGTGCAGAGCGCCTCGAATGCATCCTCGACACATGTGTCAGGTCCCGCCGGCAGCGCCTCACCCGCCGTCGGCATGCCGGCATCGCTCAGGATGGAAACCGCCGTCTCGAGCTTTCCGAGAACCGGCTTTGCACGTCCGGCGTGAATGGGAAAAGGCCAGACGAAAGCCGCTGCAGCTCCGGCCGCATTGCGACGTACCTGATCGAGCGGCGCATTGCCCAGGACCAGCGAAATCCCGTCTATCGACAGGGGGGCGNNGGCTGCAACCATGATGGCCGCCAGATCATCGAACCCCATGTCGGTATCGATCCACACACCCATTTCAAGCACACTCCAAGAATACAGCCGGACGATCCATTAGCGCCTCCATATACACAAGGGACGAAAGGCTGATGATAAGGGTTTTCACCTACTATCCTCCCGCGCATTCGATACCGCAGACACAACCGCCCCGGCAGCAGGCCCTGTCGATTGTCGAGCCACCAGCATCATCGGCACACCTTCCCGATTTTGCCTTGCGACAAGCGGATCACCCGTTGCCGTTTGGCTGTCTGCAATCGCATCGCCAAGAGCCTCGACGGCGCATTCCGCAATGGTCGCCAGATCCTGCCGCAACGTTGTAATCGAAGGCATCACGACCGATGACCAGACAAGATCGTCGAAGCCGCTGACACTGGCCTGAAGCGGAACATCGACACCATCACGCTGCAGTTCGGTCAGCGCGCGCAAAGCCAGAAGATCATACACGGCGGCAAACCCGGTGAAACCATCCGCCACCCGCGCGGCGAGACCCAGCGCGCAGCCGGCACCATGCGAGTTTTCCAGGTCCCCGACCCACAAGGTTTCGCAGCGGATATCCTTGCCGAGACCGGCCTCCAGGCCGCCGATCCGATCATTCTGCACGTTCGATTCCCGGCTATGGGCAATCAGCAGCACCTTCCGATGCCCGAGAGAGGCAAGATGGCGCCCCATCTGCACTCCACCGTTCCGATGGTCGGAGGAAACGGTATTGCCGGGCGTCGACGGGCTGTCGATGATGGCGACGGGAGTCCCGATATCACCGATCCGCGATCCGCGACGGGGAACGACGATCATGCCGTCGACACCACGCTCGATCAGTCGACCGATCGCGGCAGTCTGCTGCGCCGTCTCGCCACGGCTGTCGGCGATCAGGACACCATAACCGGCAGCCGCAGCGGCCTGTTCGATTGCCTGTGCGATCTGCGGAAACAGGGGATTGGAAATATCCGGAAGCACCAGACCTATCACGCCGGTCCGTCCCGTTCTCAGCGCCCGAGCGGCATGGCTCGGCACATAACCAAGCTCTTCGGCCGCCTGGCGGATTTTCGCGGAAAGCTCGGCCGAAACCCGCCCTTTGCCGGAAAGCGCATTGGACACGGTTGCCGAAGACACCCCTAGGGCGGCGGCAATCTCTGTCATCGTCGCTGGCGGCCGGCCGATATTCATCGTCTTCGCAGCATTCCAAAGTGATTAATCGTTTAATCAAATATATGCGCAGACCGGTCTCATGTCGAGTGCAATACAACTTTTCATATAGAGAAATAAATGATGGTGCTACCAGGCCACGATTTCCTGCCGATAGCGCGCCACCTCTTCCAGCAACCACGCCCGAAAAGCGACGACAGGCGGAAAACCTGCCTTGGCTTGCGGCGCAACCGCATAATAGGCGCTGGGGCTCACCACCTGATGCGGGAAAGCTTCCACCAATTGGCCCGTCGCCAGTTCCGTATCGATCAGGAAAAGCGGCATCAGCCCGACCCCCAGGCCCGCAATACAGGCCTGCGTCACGCTGCCGAACTGCTCGAAGCGCATGCCCTCACTGACACTACCGGCCAGTCGGAGGCTTTCGAACCAGTGCTTCCAGCCTCCCGGCCGCGACGCCATATGCAAGAGCGGCAGATGCAACAGATCCTCTGCCTGGCTGACCGGATGAGCGGCAAGAAAAGCCGGCGAGCAGACCGGAGCCACCATTTCATCCATCAGAAAGGTAGATTCGGCACCCGGCCATTCCGGCCCGTTCGCGCCCCTTGGGCCGACATGGATCGCCAGATCGATGCCGTCCCGATCGAAATCGAACACCCCGATCCGCGTGGCAAAGTTCAGCGTGATCTCCGGATGTCGGGCAACAAATCCCGGAATACGCGGCATCAGCCAGCGTGTGCCGAATGTCGGCAGGATCGCAAGGTTGAGCTGATCGCTATGCCGTTTTGTCATGGCATGCAGCGAAGCAGACCGGATCTGCGACAGCGCTCCGGCAATCGCCTTCGCAAAGTCGCCACCTGCCGATGTCAGCACGACACCACGGCTCGTCCGATCGAAAAGCACCACCCCCAGCTGTTCTTCCAGCCCGGAAACCTGTCGGCTTATCGCGCCTTGCGTCAGCGACAGCTCTTCCGCCGCAAGCGAAAAACTGCCGAGCCGCGCCACCGAATCGAAGGCAGCGAGTGCGGAAGTGGAAGGCAGGAGTTTTCGCGAAAGGTTTGTCATGGCCTATTACTATCCGTCATGACGAATTGAGTAAACGGACCTTGCGGCAAACGACCGCACAGCGATAATCGGATCAGCAACAGTGATGGCGTGGAATTGGCGGCACCCGCCCCCATCAAAACTTCATCGAAGATATCTTCGGCGAAGAACCACGCAACGAAACCCGGAGGACCCCGCTTGGCCTTTACCTGGAACGATCCTTTTCTCATCGAGGATCAGCTGACCGAAGAAGAGCGCATGATCCGCGATGCGGCCGCCGCCTTTGCCAAGTCCGAGCTGCTGCCGCGGGTCGAGGAAGCCTATCTGGAAGAAAAGACCGATGCCGGCCTCTTCAAGCTGATGGGCCAGACCGGTCTTCTCGGCGTCACGCTGCCGGAAGAATACGGCGCGGCCAACGCCTCCTATGTCGCCTATGGCCTTGTCGCCCGCGAGATCGAGCGGATCGATTCAGGTTACCGCTCGATGATGAGCGTCCAGTCCTCGCTGGTCATCTACCCGATCTTTGCCTACGGTTCCGACGAGCAGAAAAAGAAGTATCTGCCTGGCCTCGTTTCCGGTGAACTGATCGGCTGCTTCGGCCTCACCGAACCGGATGCCGGCTCCGATCCGGGCGGCATGAAGACCCGCGCCGAAAAGATCGAAGGCGGTTATCGCCTGCGCGGTTCGAAAATGTGGATCTCCAACGCACCGATCGCCGATGTCTTCGTCGTCTGGGCGAAGTCGGAAGCCCATAACAATGAAATCCGCGGCTTCGTGCTGGAAAAGGGCATGAAGGGCCTCTCCGCACCCAAGATCGGCGGCAAGCTTTCGCTGCGCGCCTCGATCACCGGCGAGATCGTCATGGATAGCGTCGAAGTCGGCGAAGATGCATTGCTGCCGAACGTCTCAGGCCTAAAAGGCCCCTTCGGTTGCCTCAACCGCGCCCGCTACGGCATTTCCTGGGGCGTCATGGGCGCCGCGGAGGACTGCTGGTTCCGCGCCCGCCAATATGGCCTGGACCGAAAACAGTTCGGCAAGCCGCTGGCCGGCATGCAGCTTTACCAGAAGAAGCTCGCCGACATGCAGACCGAGATCGCGCTTGGCCTTCAGGGCTCGCTGCGCGTCGGCCAGCTGATGGACCAGCACCGCATGGCGCCGGAAATGATCTCCATCGTCAAGCGCAACAATTGCGGCAAGGCGCTGGATATCGCCCGCCAGGCCCGCGACATGCATGGCGGCAACGGTATCCAGGTCGAATACCACGTCATGCGCCATTCGCAGAACCTCGAAACGGTCAACACCTACGAAGGCACCCACGACGTGCACGCGCTCATCCTCGGCCGCGCGCAGACCGGCCTGCAGGCATTTTTCTGACCGGCAACGGCGGCCGGACCGGCCACGGATGACCTTGCCATGGTTTTGGCCCGGCCCGCCTTGCGAGCCGGGCTTTTACGTACTCGGCTCGATCTCGGCGTCGGCAGACCTGTTCCGGCCCTTCAGCGAAGGGCGCCACTTCATCATGCGCCGGATTGCGGCTCGCTGCTCTGCATTGAAGATTGCATGCAGCGTCTTGAAGAATGAGTAGGACAGGTAGTCGGGCAGCAGAACCAACGCACCCTTCATCGTCAGCGGCATCCTATATTGAATGCGCACCGTCTGGGCGTTCGACCACCTTTCCTTGTAGTCCATCCGCAGGATCCGCATGTCGAAATCGAGGCCGCGCTCGAAGCACCAACGCACCGTGTCCTCGATAATCAGCATGCCCGGTGAATAGCGCGAATATTCCGGATCGAAACTGGTCGTCAGCAATTCGACACGGGTCCGGTCGATCATCGTCAGAAAACCCGCGATCGGCTTGCCATCAAGGGTCAGCCGGAAAAGCCCCACGCGCCCGAGTTCGCCGCGCTTCATCGAAGCCGCCAGAAAGAACGCACGCGCTTCACCCTTGCTCATCCAGGGGCAAACCTTGTCCATGCGATCTACCCAGCGCCGCTTCTCCTCGATCACCCAATCGATGGTCTCGACGGAGCTGGAATAGTCTTCAGGCAATTCGAACCGCAGCTCTCCGATCTTCTGCAGCCTCTTGCGCCCCTGCTTCAGGTTGGTGCGAAATTTGGACGAGTAAGTCTGCAGCAGGTCGTCAAAATTCTCGATGCCGCGCCGCTCGATCATATAGCTGTCCAGCGGGTTCGGGATATTGAAGACCCCGGTCTTTTCCAGCACCTGCCGCGCCGCGCCATCATGCAGAACAAAGGGAACTTCGAGAATATCGGCCATCGGACGCAAAAGCGCCATCAGCTCCCTGCAGATCTCGCCTGCATTCATATCAGCCGCCATCAGCGGGTCGCCATATTCCTCATGCATGCCGCAACCGAGCGGCTCGAGGCGGCTTGCCATGCCGAGCCGGTTTCTCTGGAAGGGCCAAACGGCAACAAGCCGCGTGCCTGACCAGATGGTCGCGCAGATCAGCCGTTCACCGGGGGCAGCATCTCTGGTTTCCCAGCCGAGCTTTGCCCATTCGAACGTCTGCGTATAGTGGCAAGTGGCAACCGACCGCGCGAGGTCGTTCCACGCATCTTCAAGCCGAATAAACGCTTCCAAGCCATCGACCAAAACGGGACGCAGCATCCGAACCCCCTCGGATTTACTCTGACTTAATTCAGAACAGCCCCTCTTTACCAAATATTAAAAGTATACACAAACAGAAAACCAAAGACATACCGACAATCTCCATTAAACAAAAGAAGATCTTCAACTCATTGAAATGTCGACATACAGCAACACAAAAACAACCGAAATAAAAACACCCGAACGCATGAGATCAGGAAATACAATACTTCATGAAAGCCGCGCACCCGAAACATAGGCGCGCCTCCTGTTCCGTGATGTCTCATTGCAGAAACCTTATCGAACCCGCTTCCGCCGAATGACCCGGATCGCAAGCCATTCAGCAACCCTTCGGCATGCTGGCCGAAATGACCATGCAAAAAGGCCCGGCTGCGCTGCAGCCGGGCCTTCCTTGTTTTGACAGACAGGCTCTTAGAATTCCTGCCAATTGTCCTTCGACACGTCGAGCGCCGCATTGCCGGAGAATGCCGTCGCGATCTTGCGGCCAAGCGCACGCGCGGGTGAAGCGACCGGCTGTTCGTAACCGGCAGCCGCGGAAACATGTGCCTCGCCGCCGAGCCTGAACTGCCCGAGAAGCCGGTTCAGCGACGCAACTTCCTGTGCCAGGCTATGGCTTGCCGCGGTGGATTCTTCCACCATGGCGGCATTCTTCTGGGTGTCCTGGTCCATCTGGTTGACGGCCGTGTTGATCTGCTGAAGTCCGGACGATTGCTCGTGAGCGGATTCAACGATCGCGCTGACATGGCGATTGATCTCCTGCACCTCCGCGACGATGACTTCCAGCGCCTTGCCGGTATCGCCGACAAGCTGCACGCCGTCCTGCACCTGCTGGTTCGACGTATCGATCAGCAGCTTGATTTCCTTCGCCGCGCTTGCCGATCGCTGGGCAAGTTCGCGAACCTCCTGCGCGACGACGGCAAAGCCCTTGCCCGCTTCACCGGCACGCGCGGCCTCGACGCCCGCATTCAGCGCCAGAAGGTTGGTCTGGAAGGCGATCTCGTCGATGACGCCGATAATGCTGCTGATCTCGTTTGCCGATTTCGAGATCTGCTCCATGGCCGTGACAGCCTTGCGCACGACTTCGCCGGATTGCTCCGCACCGGTCCTTGCCCGACCGACGAGTTCACCGGCTTCGTGAGCACGTCGGCTCGCATCCTTGACCGTCGTGGTGATCTGCTCGAGCGCGGCCGCGGTTTCTTCCACGGCTGCAGCCTGTTGTTCGGTGCGCTTGGCAAGATCATCGGCGGCCGCCTTGATCTCGTTTGCTCCCGCATCGATCCCGCGGGCATTGCGGGAAACCTGAACGAGCGCGGTCTGCAGTTTTTCTGCGGAATGGTTGAAATCGCCACGCACCGCGTCGAGACTTTGCGTGAAGGGCGCTGTTATGCGGTAGGCGACATCGCCGCCGGAAAGCTTCGAAAGACCGGCAGCAAGGCTGTCGACTGCGAACTGGACATCGGCAGCATCCTGCGCCTTCTGCTTTTCGCGTTCGATACGTTCCTTTTCGCTCACCGAGCGATTGGCTTCGGTCTCCTGCTCGAGGCGTGTCCGCTCGATCGCATTTTCGCGGAAGACCTGTACGGCTTTCGCCATTGCGCCAACCTCATCCTTGCGGTCCATGCCGTCGATTTCGGCCGCCGTATCGCCTCCGGCGAGAGACAGCATCCTTTCGCGCAGGCGAATGATCGGCATCGTGATGCCACGGGATGTGACGAACAGGGCAGCACCGATAACTGCGGCGAACAGCAGCGCGACGGTGATCAGCGTCGACACGATCGTCCCGCTGTTGCCGGCGGTCAGCACCTTGCTCTGATCTTCCACCTCATCCATTCTTTCGATGAGGAAACCGACCAGATCGTCGCTCAAGGGCCCGATCAGTGTATCCGCCTTTACCAGTGCGGCCTTTGCCTGAGCGGCATCCGAGGCGGCAGCGAAGGCGACGGCTTCGTCCGTCTGCGCAATCACGGCACGCGCCCTTGCCAGAAAGTCGTCGAATTCCGAGACATGTTCGGGAGACAGGTTGCGCGCCTCGGCAAGCTGGTTCAGCACGAATGCCTTGGTCGCCACATAATCCTTGGAGGCAAACTTGTACATGTCATGCTGATGATCATAGGAGTTCAGCTGGTATGCGGTATAGGCAAGCCCCGCCAGATTGCGGTTGGCACGCGCCAGCTCAAGAGCCGCACGATTATCCCTGCTGATGAACTCGAAATAGGTCGCGTCGGATGTTTTGAACTGCGCTGAGATGAACGCCACGGCTCCAAGGCCGGCGGCGCAAAGCACGAGAATGATCGCAAGAATCTTTGTTCGAATTCCAGTTTTTTCCAAAAACGTCATTTTTCACCCAAGAGAAATCGCTCCCTTCCCGTGCCGAAGGTTGCCGGAGCCATACTGACAGAGCACGTTTTCACCCAATCATTGGGAACGGAAAACACACCTAAAAAGTGCATTTCCGGTCATTGGTCGTGACGCATATCCATCCCAAATCGCGCCATAGAGCCATGCATGACATATGATTTCGATGGATAAACAATTCATTACAAAACTAGTTGGATTGCTGATTATTTTGTGCGGCGCAGAATAAGCGATTGCCAATCACATATCCTGCGTTGTGTTTTGGAAAGATCAGCGGCGAGGAAGGAAGGCATGCAGACTGCCGCTCACGCTCGCGCCGCTATTCGTCATTGGCCAAGATCGCACCTTGGGTGTATCAGTGCGGTGCAGCGCGAAAAGAGCGGCGGACACGGACAGGAAAGACCTCGCAAAGCATGCACGCAACGGATGATGCGGGAAAAACGACCACCGGCAACGATGCGGAAGGCGAATTCGATGTTGGTGACCGTCTGCGCCTCGTAAGGCAGAGCCATGGCCTGTCGCAACGGGCGCTGGCGGTGAAGGCCGGCGTCACCCATTCGCTCGTTTCATTGATCGAAAAGAACAAGGTCAGCCCTTCCGTCGCATCGCTGAAAAAGATCCTCGAGGCGATCAGCTATCCGCTGACCGATTTCTTCGCCCTCACCCTTCCGCCCGTTGACCAGATTTTCTACCGCGCAGACGAACTGACACCCTTGTCGAAAGGTCCGCTGACACTGCTTCAGGTCGGCGATGCGAAATCTCACAGCGTGCAGATCTTCCACGAATTCTACGAACCCGGTGCCGATACCGGCGAAACCATGCTGGCCCATGAGGCTGAAGAAGGTGGCGTGGTCGTTGCCGGCGAACTGGAAGTGACGGTCGGCAATCAGAGCCGTATCCTGAAGCGCGGCGACGCCTATCTCTTCAACAGCCGCCTGCCGCATCGCTATCGCAATGTCGGCACCGAACGTTGCGAAGTGGTCAGCGCAGTAACCCCGCCCTATCTCTAGTGCGCTGCCATTCGCCCTAATCTCAATAGTATGACTTTTTTTGACAATCGCGAAGTTGATTGTCGGCTGCGTTTGTCCTAACTCAGGCACCGGAACCCTTCCGCCCCTCTGCTCGCGGCGTCCTGCCGCGCGACCCGACGTTTCAAAACGAAAGTGGACCCCTATGCAGACCTATCCCGACGTAAAACTCTTCATCGACGGCGAATGGCGCGATGCCATCGGCGGCGAAACGATCGAAGTCATCGATCCGGCCACAGACGAAGTGATCGGCAAGATTGCCCATGCCCGTAAGGCGGATCTCGATCTGGCGCTCGAAGCTGCCGACAAGGGTTTCAAGATCTGGCGCGACACGGCTCCCTTCGAGCGCTCGAAACTGATGCGCAAGGCAGCCGATATCCTGCGTGAGCGCGCCGACAAGATCGCTTTCCTGATGACCCGCGAACAGGGCAAGCCCTTGGCGCAGTCCAAGATGGAGATCATGGGCGCTGCCGATACGATCGACTGGTTCGCCGAAGAAGCACGCCGCACTTATGGCCAGGTCATTCCGGCCCGCGCCTCCGGCGTCAACCAGATGACCATCAAGCAGCCGGTCGGCCCGGTCGCGGCCTTCACGCCGTGGAATTTCCCGATCAACCAGATCGTCCGCAAGCTTTCGGCCGCTGTCGCCACCGGCTGCTCCATCATCGTCAAGGCACCGGAAGAGACCCCGGCCTCGCCTGCCGAACTGATCCGCGCCTTCGTCGATGCAGGCATTCCGGCAGGCGTCATCGGCCTCGTCTACGGTATCCCGGCCGAAGTCTCGGAATACCTGATCCCGCATCCGGTCATCCGCAAGATCTCGTTTACCGGCTCCACCCCGGTCGGCAAGCATCTTGCGAGCCTCGCCGGCACGCATATGAAGCGCGCCACGATGGAACTCGGCGGCCACGCTCCGGTCATGGTCTTCAATGACGCCGACCTCGACAAGGCGATCGAAATCAGCGCCATGTCGAAGTATCGCAATGCCGGACAGGTTTGCGTCGCACCGACCCGCTTCCTCGTGCAGGACGGCGTTGCCGACAAGTTCCTCGAAGGTTTCGTCAAGGCCGCGGAAGCCATCAAGGTCGGCAACGGCCTGGAAGCAGACACGGTCATGGGTCCGCTTGCCAACGAGCGCCGCATCCCGGCCATGGAAGCACTGATCCAGGACGCGGTCTCGAACGGCGGCGAACTGAAGACCGGCGGCAAGCGCATCGGCAACAAGGGCAACTTCTTCGAGCCGACAGTTCTCGCCAATGTCCCGACCTCGGCCAAGATCATGAACGACGAGCCTTTCGGCCCGATCGCCATCATCAACCGCTTCTCGACCTATGAGGACGCGATCACCGAGGCCAACCGCCTGCCATTCGGCCTCGCGTCCTACGCTTTCACCGGCTCGGTCAAGACCGCCCATGCGCTCGGCCGCGAAGTCGAAGCCGGCATGCTGACGATCAACCACAACGGCCTGGCGCTCCCGGAAGTCCCGTTCGGCGGCATGAAGGATTCGGGCTACGGCACCGAAGGCGGCTCCGAAGCCGTCGCCGCCTATCTCGAAACCAAATACGTCACCCAGATGAACTGATCGCTGCATCCGCGATCGCATTCACGAACCGGCCGGAGCCCCCGCTCT
>DLSX01000232.1:0-567 GCA_002500765.1 Neorhizobium sp. UBA7851 | reverse complement strand
GAGGGTTAGGGTGAGGGGCAGCGTCTTGCTCAAAGCATAGCGAGCATTCCCCCAAAAATCCGGGATTGAACCTCCCCGTGCCCTCAATCTAGACTACCCTCTCCTCCAAACCGGGCTTCCACCCCATACGCGGTCCCCAATCAGCCAAAACCAGCCGCGCCCGCTTGCTCCGACAATCCGACAACGACGCCGAAGCAAGACTATGGAGCGAACTTCGAAACCGCCGGCTGAACGGCTTCAAATTCGTCCGCCAATTCCCGATCGGCCGATACTACGCAGACTTCGCCTGCCGCGAAGCCAATCTCGTCATAGAACTGGACGGCAGCCAGCATGCAGGCAGTACCTATGACCGGCGGCGCGACGAATTCATGAATATGGAGGGCTGGTCGGTTGCACGGTTTTCCAACAGTGGCGTGTTCGATCACATGGACGAAATGCTGGAAACGATCGTTGCTGTCCTTGATGCAAGGTTGAAGGAGAAGATAATCTCCAGTGAGTTCAGCTTTCACCCCACGCCTCATCGCCACTCAGAATGACGAAACGACAGCCCCTCACCCTAACCCTCTC
>DLSX01000013.1 GCA_002500765.1 Neorhizobium sp. UBA7851 | reverse complement strand
GATATCGCCATGGGCGGCTCGACCAACACGGTCCTGCATATCCTCGCCGCCGCCTATGAAGGCGGCATTGATTTCGGCATGGAAGACATCGATCGTCTGTCGCGCAAGGTGCCGTGCCTGTCCAAGGTAGCGCCTGCCAAGCAGGACGTTCACATGGAAGATGTACACCGCGCCGGCGGCATTATGCGTATTCTGGGCGAACTCGATCGTGGCGGCCTGATCAACCGTGATTGCTCCACGGTTCATGAGCCGACGCTTGGCGATGCCATCGACCGCTGGGACATCACCCGCACCAATTCGGAAACTGTCCGCGAATTCTTTAAGGCCGCTCCCGGCGGCGTTCCCACCCAGGTTGCCTTCTCCCAGTCCTCGCGCTGGGATGATCTGGATGCCGACGGCGAAAAGGGTGTCATCCGCTCGGTGGAACATCCGTTCTCCAAGGATGGCGGCCTTGCCGTCCTCTACGGCAACATCGCGCTCGACGGCTGCATAGTGAAGACCGCAGGCGTCGACGAATCGATCCTGAAATTCACCGGCCCGGCCGTCGTCTTCGAAAGCCAGGACGCCGCCGTAAAGGGTATCTTGGGCAACGAGGTCAAGGCCGGCGACGTCGTGGTCATTCGTTACGAAGGCCCTAAGGGCGGCCCGGGCATGCAGGAAATGCTCTATCCGACCAGCTATCTGAAGTCGAAGGGCCTCGGAAAGGCCTGCGCGCTGATCACCGACGGTCGCTTCTCCGGCGGCACGTCGGGCCTGTCGATTGGCCACGCCTCGCCGGAAGCCGGTCAGGGCGGCGCCATCGGCCTTGTTCAGGCGGGCGATATAATCGAGATCGATATCCCCAACCGCACGATCAACCTCAAGGTCACCGACGCCGAGCTTTCTGCCCGTCGCCACGAGCAGGACACGCTCGGCTGGAAGCCGGCCGCCCCGCGCAAGCGCAACGTCACCACGGCGCTGAAGGCCTATGCCGCCTTTGCGTCTTCCGCCGACAAGGGCGCAGTCCGTATTCTGCCGGAATAAGGGCTTTTCCCTTCGCGGATCTATCCAGGCCCCGCCGGGGTCCCCCNNGTTGTCTGGCAAATCTCCGTACAAAGGAAACCGTACGTATCCGAGATTGATTGCCTGCCTGTTCCGATCATTCCACTATTCGTGGATTGCGTATTCAAAGCCAAGTCCAGCTAAAGCGGGCGGCTGAGCCCCTCGAAAGCCTGGGTGAGCTGCTTCATGCGTTCGTCGTAAGCCGTCGTCAGGCAAGCGACATCGCCGCCGCATGCCTGGCGTTTCTTCAGCCATGCGCTCTGTTCCTCGCGAAGCGCGTCGCGGGTTCCCATGGCAAGCAGGCTGGTGAGGATATCGAATGTCGTGACCATCTTCACATCCGCATCATTGAGCGCGCGGGTCTCGCAGATGGCCTTTTCATCGGCAGCAAGGTCGGTCTTTTCGCAGTCGAAACTCGCTGCGGACGCGGAAAGGGGAAGAGTGGTGGTGACGAGGATGCCGATAACGCCAAAGACGGCCAGCTTCGAGTTCATGAATGCTCCTGATCTTGCATGGAGGCGCCGTCAGAACAGATCTTTCAGGCTCCACATGACGAAGATGATGCAGGCAAGCCATATGGCAAGGATGAAGGCGAGGCCGGATCTGCTGACAGGACGCGACGACCGCTGTTCTGCGGCCTGTCTGAACTCCGCCATCAATCCCGGTGGTACGAGCCGGATGGCGATCACGATGCCGATCGGCACCAGTATGAGGTCGTCGAGATAACCGAGGACGGGAATGAAGTCGGGGATGAGATCGACCGGAGAAAGTGCATAGGCGGCAACCGCTCCCGCCACCAGCTTGGCGGCCAGTGGAACGCGTGGATCGCGCGCGGCAAGCCACAGGGCGGTGATGTCGCGCTTGAGGGCCATTGCCCATGCTTTTGCCTTTTTCAGCATCTTCTTATCCCTGTCGTGGCAGTTACCATATAGACGAGCGGGTCGTCGTTTTGTCTGGGGCCGCCACCTTTCTTTTCTTGGTCCCGGCGCTAAAAATCGATCCGGAAATTCGCAAAGAGGAATCAAATGCCCAACCTGCTCAAGCCTATATCGGTCGGCCTTCTCGTTCTGGCCGTGGTTTGTCCCGCAATCTCCTATGCGCAGGAGGGCAGGGCCGTTCCTCAGAGCCGCCAGGAAATGCAGCTGTCCTTCGCGCCGCTGGTCAAGCAGACGGCCGGTGCCGTGGTCAATGTTTACGCAGAACGTCTCGTCCAGCGACCGAGCACGCTGACCGGCGACCCCTTTTTCGATCAGTTTTTCGGTCAGCGCATGCCGAACCGTTCGGAAAAGCAATCCTCCCTCGGCTCAGGCGTAATCCTCTCGCATAACGGTCTCGTGGTCACCAACAACCACGTCATCCAGGGCGCCGACGACATCAAGATCGCGCTTGCCGATGGCCGTGAGTTCCCCTGCGAACTGGTGCTGAAGGATGAGAGCATCGATCTGGCGGTGCTGCGCATCAAGAGCAAAGAGAATTTTCCGGTGCTTGCCATCGGTGATTCCGACCGTGCCGAAGTAGGCGATCTGGTTCTGGCGATCGGCAATCCGTTCGGCGTGGGCCAGACCGTCACCAGCGGCATCGTCTCGGCACTCGCCCGCAACCAGGTGTCGAGCGGCGATTTCGGCTTCTTCATCCAGACCGATGCCTCGATCAACCCGGGCAATTCCGGCGGCGCGCTGACCAACATGAATGGCGAACTGATCGGCATCAACACCGCAATCTTTTCCCGTGGCGGCGGTTCCAACGGTGTCGGCTTTGCCATCCCCGCCAATCTGGTAAAAGCTTTTCTGGCGGCGGCCGAAGAGGGCAAGACGACCTTCGAGCGCCCCTATGTCGGCGCGACCTTCGATGCGGTGACCTCCGACGTCGCCGAAGCGCTTGGCCTGAAGGCGGCCCGTGGCGCACTCGTCGTGCGAACCGTCGAAGGTGGTCCGGCCGACAAGGCGGGCCTGAAGCCCGGCGAAGTGATCACCGCCGTCAATGGCGTCTCCGTCGAACATCCCGACGCCCTCGGTTACCGGCTGACGACGGCCGGCCTCGGCAAGCAGGCGGACCTGACCGTCCAGACCAGTGACGGACAGCGGCAGATGAAGCTGCTTCTCAATACGGCACCCGAAACGACGCCGCGTGACGAACGTCTGATGGAGGGACGTAGCCCCTTCGCCGGCCTGCATGTCGCAAACCTTTCGCCCAGGCTGGCAACCGAACTGCACCTGCCGACGGACAAGAGTGGCGTCGTCGTCACCGAGGTAAGCCGCGGATCTCCCTCGGCGCGCCTCGGCTTCCAGTCGAACGATATCATCGTTTCCATCAACGGCAGCACCGTCAACACGACCAGGGCGCTCGAAGACATGCTGGATGAGGATCCGAGCTTCTGGCGCGTTGAAATCGAACGGAATGGCCAGCGGATCCGGCAATTCTTCCGATGAGCGACGACCTTTTCTCTCCCAAAATTCCGGATGATATCGCCAGTCGGAGACCTTTGGCCGACAGGCTGCGCCCGACCTCGCTTGCTGAGGTTGCCGGCCAGTCACATCTGACGGGAGAGGATGGCGCGCTGCGCCGCATGATCGCCTCGGGCACGCTCGGCTCGATGATCTTCTGGGGGCCACCGGGAACGGGTAAGACCACCGTTGCCCGGCTTCTCTCCGGCGAGACGGGCTTGGCCTTCGAACAGATCTCGGCGATCTTCTCGGGTGTCGCCGACCTGAAGAAGGTTTTCGAATCCGCTCGCCTGCGTCGGATGGACGGGCGGCAGACGCTTCTTTTCGTCGACGAGATCCATCGTTTCAACCGTGCCCAGCAGGACAGTTTCCTGCCGGTCATAGAGGACGGCACCGTCATCCTCGTTGGCGCGACGACCGAAAATCCGAGCTTCGAACTCAATGCCGCTCTTCTGTCGCGCGCCCGAGTCCTGACTTTCAGGGCGCATGACGAGGAAAGTCTGGCGGAACTTCTCAGGCGTGCCGAGCAGGCGGAGGAAAAGCCGCTGCCGCTCGACGAGGACGCAAGGGCCACCCTGATCCGCATGGCGGATGGCGATGGTCGTGCGGTGTTGACGCTGGCGGAAGAAGTCTGGCGTGCGGCAAGGGCAGGGGAGGTCTTCGATACGCCCGGCCTGACGGAGATCGTCCAGCGCCGCGCCCCGGTCTACGACAAGGGGCAGGACGGCCATTACAATCTGATCTCGGCGCTGCACAAATCCGTGCGCGGTTCTGATCCCGATGCCGCACTTTACTATCTCGCACGCATGTTCGATGCCGGTGAGGATCCGCTTTATCTCGGCCGCCGTCTGGTCCGCATGGCCATCGAGGATATCGGGCTTGCCGATCCTCAGGCGCTTGTCGTCTGCAATGCCGCCAAGGATGCCTATGATTATCTCGGGTCACCGGAGGGTGAATTGGCGCTTGCCAATGCTTGCGTCTATCTTGCGACCGCACCGAAATCCAATGCCGTCTACACCGCCTTCAAGTCGGCCATGCGGGCAGCCAAGGAAAACGGTTCTCTTCTCCCACCAAGGCACATCCTCAATGCACCGACCAAGCTGATGAAGCAGGAAGGCTACAGCGAGGGCTATCGCTACGACCATGACGAGCCGGATGCCTTTTCCGGCCAGAACTATTTCCCCGAAAAGATGGGGCGCCAGTTGTTTTACGACCCGCCGGAGCGTGGCTTCGAACGGGAAATCAGAAAACGGCTGGACTGGTGGGCGAAGCTGCGCCGCGAGCGCGGCGAGCCCTGAAGTTGCCGGTTGGAATTGCGCAGCCGTATCTAGAGATGCCGAGCCATCCACTGTTCGGCAAGCTCGGTCCAGGCGGCATGTGTGCCGGACTTGTCCCTGAGCGCAAAGCCATGTGGCGCCGTTCCGAAGATATGGGCATCCACCTCGCGTTTGGCCTCATGCGCCGACCGGATCAGATTGAGGACGTGATCCACCGGCACGGATTGGTCATGCAACGCATAGGCCAGGAATAACGGGATTTTCGGTATGCCATGCGGCAGGGCCGAAATCCCGATCGGCCAGTCGTTATAAAAGTCTTGTTTTTCGGCAGGCGGATAGTCGGGCTTTCCTGCAGGCGCCTTGTAGTCCTTGTGATTGGCATTCACCGGTGCATAGGCAATGATCGCACCCTTCGCCGCAAGCGGATGATCCTGGCAGGCCATGACACCGGCAAGATGCCCTCCCGACGACAGGCCGACATGGAAGAGCGGCAGGGTTGAGCCGCTACGATGCAGATAGTCGAGGCAAGCGAGAGAGTCTTTAAGGGCAATGTCTTTGGGATGAATGCCGTCAATGGCCGTTGCGCCCGGCAGGCGATGGGTGACGACATAGGCGTCTATCGAAAGCGAGTTCAACCACAGCGCAACCTCGACACCCTCCTTGTCGTGCATCAGCTTCAGATACCCGCCTCCGGGATAGACCAATGCCTGTGCTTTCGGTGCCGCTATACGGTAGGCGTGCAGTTCAAGTCTGTGAACGCTTCCATAGCTTCGGTCGGGCCGGGAGCCGATAAGCTGATTTGGAGCGCCATCCGAAAGAGCAATAATGTCGCCATCCGTTCCGGTCTCAAGATATTGCAATTCCGCCAAAGCTGTCTCCTCCCCTGCAGCATCCTGATCACGTGCCGGTGATCAGGCCCACATGGTGTTCAAATAACACTGAGCGATCAAGATGATGAGGGCACGCATCTTGACGCATCACGCGTCTCGTACGTTCGCGGCTCCCTTGGCGCTGATCAGGAGACCTGCTTTTGCGGGCTCTGCATGGCGGGAGTGGGAATGAGTTTGACGGAGGATTCGGCCAGTCCGTGATGGCCTTCCATGTCGACGATCAGGTGCCAGTGGCCGTTTTCCGGAATAACCAGCCGAACAGGCGATTTACGCGAAACTCCGCCGACATATTTGAAATCGAGCCGTTCGGTAAAACGCTGATAGTTTACCGCATTCATCAAGCGGATGTTGTTGACGGCACTCAATGTCACCTCGATCGCGGTCCCTGCGCGCTGTGATTTGAGGTCGTAATGGGTGAAACGGAAATTCGGCCCCGCCATGTCAGTCTCTTTGCTACCCTGTCCAGAGTTTCGCGACCTTAGTCGCTGCGGGGTTAAGGATTGGTGGAACCTAACTCCTTCTGGAGGATTATATAGGGGAATGAAGGATCCTGGAGCAACCGATACCGATGTCACAGGAATAAAGCCGGCGGTGCCTGTCCCCTGTATCGCCCAGAAAAATAAAAGCCGACCTCCAATTCTAACCTCGCCGCGTCCCCTCGGCGAGGTTTTCTTTTGAACCTTGTTTCTTCAAAAGCGGCCGAAACGCCCTAGCGCCGGTTCTCGGTATCGAGCTGTTGCGCAAGCGCCAGAACCGTCTCGCAGACCGGTGTCGGTACATCCACCAGCTTTCCAAGTTCGACAACCATTCCATTGAGAGGGGTGATCTCAAGCGCCTTCCCGGCTGTAAGGTCCTGAAGCATCGACGTCTTGACCGGGCCGAAGCCGTTGGCGCTGGCAAATTGCTCGTCGGCGGATCGTTGGAAGCGACAGCCGAGTGCCGTGCCGACAGCCTGCACCTCGTTCATGATCTTGCGGACCATCTGCGCCAGCCCGGGATTGGCCATCAGATCCACCATCAGCGCCCGCGTCAGCGCGCTGATCGGATTGAAGGCTGCATTGCCCCTGAGTTTCGCCCAGATCTCGTCGCGGATACGTTGCGTCGGCCGAATGTCGAGGCCAGCCTCGCCGAGCAGCGCTGCCAACGCCTGAAGATCTGCCGAGAGCTCGCCATTCGGCTCCCCGAGAAAGAAATGCCCCTGGCCGTTGAGTTTCGTGCATCCGGGTTTGATAACTTCCGCGCCCTGATAGGCAACGCAGCCTATCACGCGTTCGGGCCCGATCAGCGTCCACAATCTGCCGCCGGGATCGAGATGCGGGAGTTGCCGTTCCGCAAATCCGGTGTCCTGGTCCCGGTGGAAATACCACCACGGTATGCCGTTGAGGATCATCATCACGCGCGTATGCGGATGAAGGAGGGAGGCGATGCCATCAGCCGCGGCAGACAGCTGATGTCCCTTGAGGCCTGTAATGACGAGGTCCTGCGGTGGAAGGCTGGCTGGATCGTCGGTAGCTATGACCTGCGCGGAGATGGGCGGAAATTCCCCGTCATCATATACCACGCTCAATCCTTGGTCTCGGATTGCCTCAAGTTGTGCACCGCGCGCTATGACGGAAACCGTCACTTTGCCCCGAAGTGTATGCGCTATCTGAGCCGCAAATGCCCCACCGAGTGCTCCCGCACCGTAAATGCAAATTGTCTTGATGCTCATCGTCCCTCGCTGCCTGCTGATTTTCGGTTCCAGCCTAGAGCAGTGGGGACGGTGAAGCGAACGAGTTTTTCCATTTTTTCAATCGCCTGCAGGGCGCTGCAGGTCAATGCGGTCTTGCCAGGGGAAGAAGTTCATTGCGCCGTAACTCGTCGATCGCCGTTACGGCTTCATCAAGCGGCCAGCCTGCGTTGAGCGCAGCCGAAAGCATTTTCAGTTCGGCCTCCTGCTCAAGGGCGAGGAAGAGCGGCTCCAGGGCCTCCTGGACCGTGAGAACGTGGTCTTTCGGCGAGGCAACGGATTGGCGCACGTCGTTCGGCATGGATGCGGTTCTCCTCTCTGGCGTCAAACCTTTTCAATTTTCCGACGGCGAAAAAGGTTCCGTCGAAAGTTCAGTTTATTTCTGAGTCACCGGCGCGCGTAGCAGAACGCGTTTTTTCAAGTGTTTCTGCAGCGGTTGATCGAGCCAGACGGTCAGGCACCATGAAATGACGACTACGAGCGCGACAAGCACGATTCCCGCAAGCGGCCTCAATTCCGCATCCGTGATGCCGGGAGCAAGGACATGTGCCCAATCGAGCAATGGCGTGTGCAGGACATAAACCGCATAAGATGCGGTTCCAAGAAAACTCGCGACGGATGCCGTTCTCGGGCCGGGTGTGATCGCGCTCGCCCAATAAAGCAGCGCCGGCCAGACCAGCAAGACGACGAAGAGATCAAAAATCCAGCGCCAGTCACGCGCAGTCGGGAAGGCGAGTACGGCAATCAGCAGCGCAAGGCAGGCGATCGACTGGCCGGGTCGCAACACCGGTACCTTTCGGCGATACCGGTAGATCAGCATTCCCATGAAGAAGGAAAAGAAGACGCGAGCCATGCCGGCATACATCTCGTGCCATCGGAACCCCGCATGCAGGCGATCGAATTGCAATGCGGCAATGACGAGCAGTATCGCGCTGAACGCAAGCACCGCTCCGATCTGGCGCAGGCTGGCGCGCACGCCGCGCAATGCATAGGCGACATTCACCACAAGCTCGTTGAACAGCGACCATGCCGGATGGACGAGGAAAAGCGCCGCATTGAACGAGATGGTGATCGGTGATGGCAGAAACAGAAGCCCGGTGAAGAACGCAAGCAACAGCTCGTTCGGGATGACGTATTCGTCAGCCATGACCGGCAGGCCGGCGAAATACATCCGGATGTAATAGGCAGTCACCAGCGCGAGAGCGATTGCGTAGAGCGGATAAAGTCTCAGCAGCCTCGCCTTCATGAACTGTAATGGCGAGATGCGTCCATCGGACAGCGAAACGCCATAGGCATGGGCAAGCACGAAGCCGCTCAGTGCGAAAAACAGGTCGACCCCGAGATAGCTCGAGGGTAGGGCATCTCCCAGCAAATCCTCCGCATGGCGCTGAATGATGAAGATCGCAGCAACGCCCCGTAGTCCGTCGAGCAGCACAAATCGATCTCTGGTCGGGCGTTGCGCAGTTTCCATGGTTCCTCGGATCCGGTGCTTACGGACGGGTATATTCAGCCGCAAGATAGCGCCGATCAGAATGCCGGCCAGATGGCGCAACGGAAAAGGCGTGATGGATTGTTACACCTCCTGCTGTGCCGCACGCGGTGTAGCGGCACAGCGTTTTTGCTCCTCGCGATGTCGTGATCATCCGCCGCATGCCTTTATGCGGGTCGGTTCGCTGCGGTTAATGGAGTGTTTATGAATTCATGAAAATAGATACCTATCGGTGCGGGATCGCACATGCGGCCAGGGGTAGGGCAATCCGCATGACGACCCGAGGCTCGAAAGCCGGATGTATCGCCTGCCCATCCGCCAGACGCAGGCTGTGTATGGAGTAATTGTATCATGACCAAGAAGCCCTTCGCGCTTGCGCTCGCCGCCGTTCTTGTTTCCGGATCGGCACTTTCGGTATCTGCCGCTGACCTGACGAACTCCTATGAGCCGCCGGCTTACAACGAACCCGCTGGCCCGTCCTCCGACTGGAGCGGCGCTTACGCCGGTATCCACGCCGGTACGGCCTCGGACAAGGCAAACCCGTTCTCCGGTTCCTCCGAATTCACCGGTGGTATCCACGGTGGTTACAACACCGAAATCAACGGTGTCGTCGTTGGCGGTGAAGCCGAACTTTCCCACCTTGGTGATGCGGAAGTTGGCGTTCGTGGCGGCAAGCTGAAGGAACGTTACCGTATCGCGGCCAAGGGCAAGGTCGGCATGCCGCTCGGCAGCACGCTGGTTTACGGTACCGCCGGTGTGGCGATGACCAGCCTGCGTGACAACGGCCCCGTCGAAGGTCCGGATGGCTGGAAGCCAGGCTGGCTGGTCGGCGCTGGCGTCGAACAGAAGATCACCGGCAATCTCTCGGGTCGTGTTGAATACAACTACACCCAGACGAGCGATGTTCGCAGCTTCCGTGACGGTTTCGGCACGTCGGAGCGCACGATCGGTGATCACACCGTTAAGGCCGGTGTGAACTACAAGTTCTAAAATCCCGGGCCGCAAGGCTCCTGATTGAAATGACAATGGCGCTGCGCACCTTGGGTGTGTGGCGCCATTTTCGTTTGCATCGGGCGAGGTTTGCGCATCGGTTCTGTGGGCATGTGATCCGGTGCCGCTGAAATCGATAATGAGCGAATTCGCAGTTATTGCATTTATTGATTTCAGAAATTATACTTAAGTATAAATTGGATTTATCATTCTTATATATGTGATTTCGGCGATTGTTCTCTGAATTATTTTTGTGAAACTGCCGTGGAATTGACGAATCATAAGTTTAGTCAAGTATTGATAGTGGGTTGTTGTGGATGCATTAATCGATCTGGGGTTCTGTGTTGGCATTGCAGCTGGGCCTGCACTGATCCGTCGCATGATGCGAGCCACCCCCATTTCGTCATCTCTTTGAAGCCGATGCAAGTCGAGCTGCGGTTATGGCGCATTACCGATCCGGTCGATTTCATAGGTAAAAAATTCGATGTTGAAGCATTTACGCATCCGAACCAAGATCCTTTTATCCATAGGGGTACTGGCGCTTATCTCTCTCTGCGGAGTGTCCTATTTCGCATACAAGTTTGATGAGGCCAGCTCTGCCTACAATGACTTCCTCAACACGGAGGCGAAGGCGGCCCTGCTGTCGGCGCGGGCAAGCTCCGGGGTCAATGGCGCCGCCGTTCGTCTCGGGCGTCTTCTTCTTTTCTCTCCCGATGTTCCGCAATTCGAAACGGCACAGAAGGAATTCGATTCCCTCCTTGGCATAGCCGTCGGCCGCATGCAGGAACTCTCGACGCTGGTGCCGACCACCAAACCTTCCATGGATAGCCTTCTGGTCGACATCGATGGCGTCAGGGCGCTGCTTGCCGATATTGTGAGGCTTCGAAGTGAAGGGCAGTATCAGGCTGCGGTCCTTCGGATGGGAGCGCTCGAAGCGCTGACGACACGGATTTCCAAGCAGTTCAACGACAGCAACAGCGCCTTGCAGGCGGTCCAGACCGCTGGCACGGATCGCCTGGCTAGGCTGGTGCATGATACGATCGTCACCAATATGATCGCCATGGTCTCCGGCATCATCGTGGTTCTGTTGCTTGCTGCCTATTTCGTCCAGCAGGGAATAACGAAGCCGATGAACCTTCTGCGCGGGCAGATGCAGCAATTGGCGCAGGGCGAAACTTTCGGTGAGATCGTCGGTCATGATCGGCGTGACGAGATCGGCGAAATGGCTGCCACGGTTGCCGTGTTCAGGGAAAATGCCATCGAACGCGTGCGCCTAGAAGAGCAGACGGAAACCACGAGAAACCTTGCAGAGAGCGAAAAGGCGCGCCAGGAAGTCGAGAAGGCCGAAGAGGCGCGGAATGTGCAGTTTGCGCTGCAATCGCTGGGTAACGGACTGAAACGGCTCGCCGGCGGTGATCTGGTGACGACGATCGATACGCCCTTCGTCGAGGATCTCGACGGGGTTCGCGGGGACTTCAATGAATCGTTGGGCAAGGTTCGTGAGGCGATGCAGTCCGTAGGGGTCAACGCGCATGCCATTACGGCCAGTGCCAACGAGCTTCTGACGTCGGCCGACGACATGTCCACCCGCACGGAGCAGCAGGCGGCGTCAGTGGAAGAGACGGCCGCAGCCCTCGAGGAGATCACGACGACCGTCAAGGATGCGGCAAGCCGCGCCGAGGAGGCAAGTCAGCTCGTCGCCCGCACGCGGGC
>DLSX01000011.1 GCA_002500765.1 Neorhizobium sp. UBA7851 | reverse complement strand
GGGGAGGTGTGGCTGGTGGATGGCCGGCCGATCGTGCGCCGCGTTGTCGCTGTCGTCGACTGCGGAATTGCGGTCGCGCCCGACCAGATCGCAGCGCAAATGGAGGGCGGCATCGGCTTCGGCCTGTCGGCCGCGCTGTACGGGGCGATGACCTTGAAGGACGGGATCGTCCAGGAGACCAATTTTGACAGCCATCCGGTCCTGCGCATGAACGAGATGCCGGCGGTCGAAACGCATATAATCAAGTCCACCAGCCGGCCGACCGGCATGGGCGAGCCCGGCGTACCGCCGATCGCGCCCGCGGTGGCGAATGCCATGCTGGCATTGACCGGATCTCCAACGAAAAGTCTGCCGTTCCTTAGCGGTAACGCGCTCAGCAATAGCGACGTGTCCTCGCAGTCCTAGCCGTTGGCGGCGTATGTACGCCTTTGGCCTCACCCAGGTCGGCCTCCCGCTGCCGCCACAGCGACCGTGCGCTCGATGCGTCGGCTCCCATTGTTGGCATCAGGACGCAGCCGATCGGACGGCACGCCTGCAGCAACGGAACTGGTTTCCGATCTGACCTTCCGCCAACGTCCATACTGTCGAGGCGAGCAGCCCATGACGCGTTTGAAGGCCGTGCTGAACGCGCTTTCCGATTCATAGCCGAGCGAGACGGCAACCGCGGAAACGGAATCGCTCGAATTCTCCAGCCTGTCGCAGGCAAGCAGCATCCGCCACCGCGCCACATACTGCATCGGCGGCTCTCCGACGCGCTCCTTGAACCTGAGCGCGAATGTCGAGCGCGACATTCCGGCGATCTCGCCAAGTTCTTGCAGAGTCCATTGATGAGCGGGAGCGGAATGAATTGCCTTGATCGCGGCGCCAAGCTGCTTGTCCGCCAAAGTGAAAAACCAGCCGACGCGATCACCGCCGCTCGCGTTCAGATGCACACGCAGGGCCTGCACGAGCATGAGATGAGCCAAATGCTGCACCACAAGGCCGTTACCAGGATCCCCGTTCCGCAGCTCCTTCATCATCTGCTCGACCGACCATCGCAGCGCCGCCTGCTCGGGTTGCTCGCGAATGTGGACGATTGGAGGAAGCAGCTCCAAGAGCATATCGGCGTGATTGCCGCTAACACCGAAGCGGCTTCCAACAAGGAATAGTCCGCCGCCGCCATTGAGCTGAACAACACCGCCCCGTCGCGCGGGAGGGAATATCTCCCTCGCGTGGACTGCTGGCCCGTCGATGCTGTTGCCAAGTCGGAAGGGGCGTCCCGTTGGCAGCACGAAGCAGTCGCCAGCCTCCAGGCACACCGGGTCGCTGGTGCCCTCGACGGTGAGCCAGCAACCACCCGACACGACCGCATAGCATTTGATGAGCTTGTGCTGATCGCCGAACTGGACGGCCCAGTCGCCGCCGGCGTCGAACCCGGAGGACACATAGGCATGCGGCTTCAGCAGAGAAAGGACGTCTGAAAGTGGATCCATTGGCTCATCTCGGACGATTGCGAAGATAAGGCGGATCATCGCGCATAGCCCGTCCTAAAGCAACCGCCTACCTTCCGGCCCGAACACCAATACTGGCGGCGCCGCACCTGTCCGGCCAGCCGAGGGCGGACGATCGGGCCGCGCCATTGCCTTCAAACACCGGAGCAAAAAATATGATCGTTGTAACCGCCCCCACCGGCGACATTGGCCATCAGGTCGTTCAGAACCTTCTTCAGTCAGGTGCGCCCATCCGGGTCATCGCGCGCGATCCATCGCATCTGTCGACCGAAGTGCGTGACAGCGCCGAGGTTGTCGAAGGTTCCCATGGCGACGTCGCCGTTGTGAACAAGGCCTTCGAGGGCGCCGACGCGCTGTTCTGGCTCGCGCCTGCTGATCCCAAGGCCGCTTCCGTCATGGCCGCCTATGTCGATTTTACTCGCCCCGCAGCGGCGGCAGTGAAAGAGCAAGGGGTCAAGCGCGTTGTTTCGATCACGGCGCTCGGGCGCGGTTCGCCCTTCGCGAACGAGGCGGGCTACGTCACCGGCTCGCTGGCGATGGACGATCTTATCGCCAGCACGGGCGTCGCATTCCGTGGCCTCGCCAACCCGTCCTTCATGGACAACATCGCCCGTCAGGCGGTTGCGATCAGGGATCAGAACAAGTTCTTCTCGCCGATCTCTGGCGATCTCAAACTTCCGAGTGTTGCGACCCGCGACATCGCCGCTGTCGCGACCCGCTTGCTGCTCGACGACAGCTGGTCGGCCCAGAGCGAGGTTCCGGTACTGGGGCCCGAGGACCTCTCGTTCAACGACATGGCCGAGATCATATCCGACGTGCTCGGCATACCGGTCAGCTATCAGCAGATCGGGTTCGACACCTACAAGGCGCGCTTCGTGCAGTTCGGCATGTCCGACGCCATGGCGCAGGGCATGACGGATATGGCCTGGGCCAAGGATCGGGGCCTCGACCTGGCAGTGTCCCGCACACCGGAAAATTCAACGCCGACAACCTTTCGCCAGTGGTGCGAGGACACGCTCAAGGTCGCCATCGACGGGTAGGCCCGCACTCCATTCGAACAACAACAGGAGTTTCAGACCATGCATCTGACTGGTCGCACCATTCTCATAACCGGCGGCACCAGCGGCATCGGCCGGGGTCTCGCCGAAGCGTTCCACAGTCTCGGCAACCACGTTGTCATCGCAGGGCGACGCCAGGCGCTCATCGACGAGATCACCGCTGCGCATCCGGGGATGCATGGCCTGCTTGTCGATATGCAGGATCCGAGAGCGATCGCTCGTCTGACCGAAGACGTCCAATCCCGCTTCCCCGACCTTGACGTGCTCGTGAATAATGCCGGTATTTCGCGGCTCGAGGCGTGGGATGGCGATGCGATCGACATCGATACAACGCTCTCCGTCATCGAGACGAACATCGTCGGCGTCCTGCGGCTGACCGCGGCCCTGTTGCCGACACTTGGCCGACAGGCGTCCGCCACCATCATCACCACCACATCGGGCCTCGCCTTCGTACCGCGCTTCAACTACCCCACCTATTGCGCAAGCAAGGCATTTCTCCATTCGTGGCTGCAATCCCTCCGTCACCAACTGCGCCATAAGCCGATCGACGTCATCGAGCTTCCTCCGCCCTATGTGCAGACCGAACTCGCGGGCCCCGAGCAGGCGAGCGATCCCGCCGCCATGCCGCTCGGCGATTACATCGCCGAAGTGATCAAGCTTCTTGGGGCGCCTACGCCGGCCAGCGGCGAAATCCTGGTCGAGCGGGTCAAGGCTCTGCGCATGGCCGAGCAGCGTGGCGCCTACCCGGAAATCTACGCAAATCTGAACCCGGCATAGGTGTCGGTGTCGTCGCCCAGTCACCGCGAGCATAGCTCGCTGGGCTCATGCTCCTCTCGACCAGGTCCTGGAGACTTAGGAAAGGAAACGTCACAATGAGCAGCACACAAGTTCAACAAACGCACCAAAACCAGCCGCAGGCCAATCACGGCCAATCACGCGGAAAATTCATCCTCTGGACGCTCATCGCTTCTGTCGTGGCGGCGTTTGCTGCCTGGCTCAGCGCGGCACTCAACCTGGAAGTCTGGGTAATGTTCGCCGGGTTCATAGCCTGGTTCAGCCGGCCCACATCTTTGAAGAATAGCGCGGCGGCGATGCTGTGCCTCTGGCTCGGCATTGCGATAGGCGCCGTATCTCATATCGCGACCGGCGCCCTCATCCCCTCGCTTGACCACATGGCGCTGCCGGCCGTTGTGTTCCTTGTAGCAATCCTGATTGTTGGTCTGCGCACCCATGGCATTCTCGGCAACATGCTGACTTGGTTCCTGGGGATGGTGACATACTTCGCGGCAGAGCTTGATCTCGCCGCGGCATCCTTCATGCACCTCGCTATCGCGACCGCGATCGGCGGACTCGCCGGCTACACCTGCCAGACCCTCAACCGGCGCTTCGCCGAATAACGTTCGGCCGCTTCTGGCCGCAACAAAGGGCCCGACAAGCGCGGTTGAGCGCGAAACCTGGTGCTCAGCCGTAACATTTGCATAGCATCGGAGCGCTAACGCACACGCCCCCAGATAATCGTCACCTTCGCGCCCAAGGCGCGAAAGTTCTCGATCATCCGATTGCCCTCAACCACCATCTTTAGTTCGTTCGTTGTACGAACATCCCCGATCCAGTTGAGAAAGGACGCATCCTCCACCGTGTTTCCGCCGAAACTGCCGCCCACATCGACGGTGTATCGGCCATATAAGGCGAGAGTGCCTGCCATGGCGCCCCTATTCTCCTCGTCTGTCCCGCCTCCACGCTCGTTCGACGTAAAGCGGGGGATGCGCGGATCGTACAGGAACTCGACGAAATGCAGGTCGCTCGTAAACACCAGCTTTCCCTGCGGCTCAGAGATATAGGGGCGCGAAGTAACGCCACTGGGGTGGCGATGGAAAGGACCATCGCGGCGGTGCCGGCCACAAACATTGCTCTGCGCTCGATGATCTCAATCTTCCTTTTGATCGGCCGAAGAGGCGAGACTCGTCGGCCTTCGAGCGCTCCCGATCAATGTGAGCGCGGCGCTGATGTTCTCATTGGCGGTGCTACCCAGCGCGAGCTGCAATGGTGGGTGATCCGAGTCGGCGGTCTCGATGATCGCATCGACGGTGTTGGCGGCGTCACCGCGGATCTCGAACGCACCGTTGACGATGAGACGGCGAACTTCGCCTGCGGGTGACCTACTTCTTTGAATTTGTCGCCGGGCGCTTCCGCGCCCCTGGTGGAGACCGACGTTTTCAAAGCGGCCGGCCGTGTTTGAGGCCCTGCCCGCCTGACCAACAGTCGGACGGACATTGATATTACGCGTCAATGTGTGGCGCCTGCCGGCGACAGGATGTAGCGAACATCTGAGGGGCCGGTCCACGCGTCGGCGACGGCCGTAAGAGGGAGCGTCGTGACGGGGGCATCGAAACCGGCCTTGTTCGTCTCCGTCAGGAGCTCGCGTGCGCCGGCCAACAATTCCCGGATGGCGACGCTGCCGATGCCGCTGCCCATCAATTCCAGCCCAGAACTGCGTAAAGAATCGCCACGGAGCGAAGTCTCATCGCCGGCGACGGTGCCTAGCTGGACATACCGCACCCTCGGTTCGCCCATTCTGGACCCGCGATTCTTCGTCGCGGCCGCAATGACGCGACTGGCAGGCTCGCCCCATAGGAAATCAAGCACCACATCGACGCCGCGATCGAATTCCGAGCGAAGGGCTTCATCGGCGCGGTCGCCGAGAGCGATGCGCGTCTCGACATCGAGCCGGTCCAGCGCTGTTTTGTTGCGACCAACTGCGATGACCCTGTCCGCGCCGAAATGCCGCGCGATCTGCACGGCCATACCTCCAGCAACACCCGTCGCGCCGTTGACGAGAACGGTAGCGCCCGGTTGAAGCGGTGCCCTCCGCGTTAGGGCGACCCAGGACGCCAGGCCCCCGGTCGCGACCGCGGCGGCGCGCACGTCCGATATTTCATCGGGAATGGCAACGATCATTTCGTCCGAGACCAGTGCCAGTTCGCCCATCGAGCCGAAGGGGGCCTTGGGGAACAGGAAATATACCCGCCGGCCCTGCGGGTCGGTGCCAACGCCGTCCACGCCTGGTACGAAACCCGCCTGGGCGTCGCTCGTGTAGTGCCTGCCTGATGCCAGGGCCTTGACGATAGGGCTCAACGGCGCGGCGTGAACCCGCACGATCGTTTCTCCTTCGCCCGCGACGGGTTCCCGGAAATCACCATAGGCGGGCGCCTGGCCGAAATCTGTAACGACTGCTGCTTTCATCTTTTTTCTCCTTATCGGCCGACCAATTGTCGGTTTGGAGATGCAAATACCTCAGGTATGCGGTACGTTCTCTATCTAGAGATACCAATTTTCTTCGCGATCGTACCGTTCCTATGGATCCGCTTTCCGAAATCCTCTCGCTATTGAAGCCGCGCAGCTACATCACTGCCGGGTTCGACGCCGGCGGCGACTGGTCGCTGCGGCTGGACGATCTTGCCGGGCGCATCAAATGCTACGCGGTGATGCGCGGCAGTTGTTGGCTGTCTCTGGAGGACGCCGGAGAACCGGTCCAGATTGTCGCCGGCGACTGTTTCGTGCTTCCGAGCGGGCGCCCGGTGCGGATCTCGAGCGACCCGGCGCTGACGCCGACGCTCGCAAGCCAAGCCCTTGCGCCGGACCGGGACGGAGAGACTGTCATCTACAACGGCGGCGGAGACGTGCTGCTCACCGGAAGCCGCTTCGAAGTCAGCGGTCGGCACGCCGACGTACTGCTCCGAACGCTTCCGCCCGTCGTGCACCTCAAGGCTACCGCGGACCAAGCGGCGCTCCGTTGGTCGATCGAGTTGATGATGCAGGAACTGCGGGAAGCGCAGCCAGGCGCGTCTCTCGTAGCGCAGCACCTTGCGCATATAATGCTGACGCAGACGCTCCGCCTTTATCTGACGCAGCAGTCGGGCACGGAAATCGGATTGTTCGCCGGCCTCGCCGACCCGAAGGTCGGCTCCGCCATCGCGGCGATCCACGCCGATCCGAGCCACGGCTGGACGCTCGAAGAGCTTGCCGTGCATGTCGGCATGTCACGAACGGCCTTCGCGCGACGTTTCCGCGAGAAAATTGGAGAGACGACGGTCGCCTATCTCACCCGCTGGCGGATGATGCTGGCCGCCGAGCGGCTTGTTACCGGAAGTGAGACGCTGGCGCATATCGCGCGCGCTGTCGGCTACGAATCCGAGAACGCATTCAACACCGCCTTTACACGTGTCATGGGGTTGTCACCGCGGCGCTATTCGAAAGCTGCGGACGCTCGATCGCTTGTCGAGCAGCGGCCGGGCGGCGACATCTGACTCTTGCGCGACGGATCCCTTCTGCGGGAGATCGCATTGTAAGGATAGTTCGTGAGAGCAACTGCTTTGCGAATTCTCAAGGTTATTGGTTCAAACGCGTACGAGCTGTAGCCTGTGCCGCTCGGATCAGTCCCTGGTACTGGGCGTCCTTGCCGGGATACCAGGGCATCGTTCCTATGTCGGCGAAACCCGGGATCGTCTCCAATATGCTGCAACATGCGCCGGCGCATCGCCTCGTCTGGCATCCCTGGCCTTGAAGCCACGACAGACTTGTTACGGCGATATCTTTCGAGGCTACACCCCGTCAGGCGATGGTTTCATCGCTGCCTCCCGAAAGGCATCCCCAGCCCTCGCTATGCCGGCCTCCGCCTGTTCGAGATCGGCGACCGTGTCGACATCGATAGCTTCACACGGATTGATCTCAATCGTGCCCGCTCCGACCAGCGTGCAGAAGAGCCCGCGTGCTCCTTTATCTCCACGTAGTTCCGTGAGCCGATCGAATACCTCACGCCCAAAGGCCGCCGGTGGCGTAAGGGTCTCGCCATTCCTGGAGAAAACCGCCATCCTGTCGACAGTGATCGCTTGGCGCAAGGCGCGTAATTGGCGCTCCGATACCTCAGGCATATCCGCAAGCAGGATCAGCGCAGCCCTTACCGGGTAATTTCTTGCGCAGCGAATGCCCTCGGCGATCGAGGCCGCCAGCGTCGGCACTTCCGTTCGGCAGACGGCCACCGACCAGCCCGTTGCCCGCAGGATCTCGGCGCGGCCGTGCTGCCGTTCTCCAACCACGGCGACGCGCACCGCAACGGCTTCATCTTTTAACAGCCGCGCGCTCTGTGTTATAAGCGGCGCTCCCCGGTACATAGCCATAAGCTTGTCACCGGCGTCGAAGCGGCTCGACCGGCCAGCCGCGAGAAGGATTATGGCCGTGTCTGAAAAGGGTCTATCGAAACCTGTTTCCAGCAACTGAGAATCTCCGCCAAAATTGACACAGCAAGGAATGACGCATCGCGCATTGAAGCGATCAAGCCGACAGGCGCCCTAATGCGTCCGATGTGTTGTTCGTCGACTCCGAGAGCTCGCAGTCGATCACATCGCCGTTCATGCGTTTTGCGGCTGCCGATGGCGCCGATGAAGAGCGCCGGGCCTTGCAATGCCTGAATGAGTAAAGGATCCTCCCAGTCGGAGTCATGGAACGACAGAATAACCGCCGTCCAGGGATCGTCGTCAACAACTGGCAACGACGTTGGTATCTGCATGCGCAATCCCCTTGAGAGATCGAGCGCCGGATCAGCATTGCGAAACTCTTGCTCCGGCATCTGAAGAAGAACCGGCAGACCGGCTGCGGTAGCGACCCTGTGCAACGCGATCGCATCCGCGCTGCGTCCGGCTATGCGAATCCGCAGCTTCGGAAGATAGGTGAAGACATGACCGACGTCCCCCATTGGAGCGAGCATGATCTCGCCGCACCCGCGAAAGCCGAGGCGCAGGGGAATACGGGCGGTAAGCAAATCGGCGCAGCTGCGGACGACCATCGGATCGGCATTCGGGACGATCAACACTTCAATCGCACCGCCGCAAGGAAGCGGCAGATCCACGAACGGGGAGCCCAAACCATACCGCAATTTCCGGGACTTACCATCCGCCAATGCATCAAGAGCATGCCTCGCGACGTCGGCATCGAGACAGCCTCCTGAGACGTAGCCAACACGCTGGCCGGCTTGCGACACCGTCATCACCGCGCCTGGGGCCCTGACACCACCGCCCTCGGTCGACGTGATAGCAACAAGTGCTGCTCCACCTTCGGAGCGCTGCTTAAGCCATGCCGCCAGGACGTCCTCGATATGTTCGGCATAATGAATCATGGCGCAAGACCGCGGGTTCTCGGACCTCTGGCAGCTGGGATCGGCGAATTGCTCGCAGAATTCGCGCACTCGGATGCCGTGCAGGCCCCTGCACTGCTGCCCGCTCCGCCGGAAATAAACCTCCACCGCCAGCAGGAGACGGCGTCTTTTGAAATGAACGTCAGCTGGGTCTGGCAGAAAGCGAAATCCGTTAAGATTTGGGTTTGCGGCGTCTTCATATGAAGGCAATCCAGCGGCCTGAGAACACCGCGCTGGTCCAAAGGGCAAGAGACAGACCGGCGGCCAGCCGACCGCGGAATGTTCCCAGTCCATGTCTCACATCGGCCGAACCCGCAGCCAGGCGCAAAACCAGCGCGTTCGCCCCAGCGATCAACAGCATTGCCATCTTTGTCAAAAAGGCCGGGTTGAAGGCATAGTTTCCGATCCGGACCGAAACCAGTAGCAGTCCCGTGGTGGAGGCGACGGCGAACCCGGCCACCGCCACTCGGATAAGGTCTGGAAGCGCCTCGTCCAGCTTTGCGCTGAAAACGCCAAGAAGGCGAAGATCGACAGTGGCGATGCAGCCAACGAGCACTGCGATACCCAAGATGTGCAGTGCCGAGATAGTCGGATAGAGGCCAGGGAACGTCACGATCATCCGAACGAGAGGTAACGCCTCGATCCATTGAAATGCTGCACTCAATTGCATCCATCTACTCCGGGCGCCCAGTCTCCGGTGTAGGATACGACCTCGCCGTCTGGCAGCCGCAACCAGGTGCTGCGTAATTGATGCGGAGAAAGGCAGTTTCGAAGGGCAACGATCGTGACCTGATCCCCGACGCGTATTCTGTCAGCGAGATCGTAAAACAGGCGCACCGGAGAAAGCTCGACGTCGCGTTCTACGCCAACATCCTCCGCACGGGTCCTGAGCGGCCCGAAATATTCATCCGGCCTGCCGAGATTCGTCGCGGGGAGTTCTTTGGCCTCTCCTCTCACCGTGAAGACAGGATGAGGCGGACTAAACGTGGCCGCAGTTACCGTTCCGTGTAAAATGATCGGCGCGGAAGCGTCATATCTGCCAGTGACGCCATGATGCGCTGACACGATCCCCGTGAGCGCCAAAAAGCCAAACACGGTTCCGAACGTCCTGCGACCAATCCGTTTAAGCATGATGCTGCCCTTTCGCTGTTGTGGCTGCGAGCATGATTTTTCCGTTGATGCTACAGCGCCCATGCTGCACGCTCCATGCGCTATCATCCGAAATAACCTCGCAATCGTCCGGAACCCCGGAATCCGTGCTGTCGCTATTAAACCGCAAAGCCAACCGCTTGAAGATAGATGATGTCGACGCGGCGGTTTGGACTGGAGGCCGCCGTTTGTTATTCTGCCGCGCTCATTTCCGGACCAGCGACGTTCCGCTGAAGATCAATGGGGCGCCGCTCCCAATCATTCATAAGCCTCGATGGGCGATCCGCTGATATCAGGGGAATCGATGATCTGTAGGGCTTCCAACAGCGGTCGTCCGAATTTGAGGAACTTAACTGCCGAACCCCTGAATTCTTTCAGGCTCTCGTCCTTCGATTCAATCCTCTGACCGTCTTTCACAAGCCGCTCGCCAATACTGTCCAAAAGCTCCCACACGTGGTTACCTTGAAATACCAATAGTGACAGACAAAGAGAGAAGACAATCAGCAACGCAAGGAGCGCAAAAGGATCCGACATCGGCGACTACTTTCTGGGATTATTCCATCGTGATCCGCCTCCCAGCTAACCCGCCTCCAGACCACGCCAGCTTCAGAAAGTGACCGCCACAATGCGTCCGTCCCTCGCGCCACAATGTGGCGGCCTGCCCGATCACTCTCGCGAAGGAGGAAAAGGAGGTGAAGTGCTGTCTGGCTGTGGCAGAACCGTGAGCAGCGCCGCAGAAAGTCCAGTTTGGTGCGGTGCCAGTCCTCGAGAACGTGCAGCCTGCTCCAGCGCGCCAGTCGCTTCGATATAGACACGGAATTGCGACGGGTTCTGCGCAATGGTGGACACCGCCCTATCGGGCTCGAAGACGAGCGAGCGACACGCTGCTGCGGACTTCGACGTGAACGCGCGGCACGTCAGTGGCCGCACCTCATAGATCGTGCAAAGTCCATCTGATCCGAGCAATGGGCAGCGGTGGCGCAGCCTGGACGGATCAGCAACCGCGGCGGCGGCGGCGGCCGCTCTTTCCAGCTCGACCCGCAAATCAGCAAGAGCGACCGGGTCCAGACGCTCAGTCAGAAACTCGCCGATCGCTTCAGCCACGCCAGGCGGGATCATCACGTATAGATGGCAACAAGCATCGCAGCCGGCACAGCAATCCGTTCTTGGCTGATGTGGGAAGTGCGACATGAAGGCGAAGGCCGCCGCGTCTGCAATCGCCATAGCGGCAAGCGCACCATCAGCGGGAGCGGCGGTTAGTAAAAGCTCATCGTTCAGCGTATGGCGCAATTGGAGGAATACCCCTTCATAGCGCTCCGCCACCTGCCGCGTCTGCTCGCCCACTGACGCTATCTCTGAAGTAATCCGATCGACGGCTACCTGCGGCATGACGTCTCCTCAGTGGCGAGTGAGGCCGCCATCAATAGCCGGAACCTGCACCGTTGCGGGATATCAATTCTATTAATATGCGTCGGACTGCTATCGCTTGGACAAGACCTTTCGACCCACTAGTAGAAAAGGAATCCTTGCCCGAAAAACACCTGTTCATGCAGCCGCACCTCACTCGCTGGCGCGCGGGTCCGCTTTCTAGATGGCGGAGGCGCGCTCTCAAGCTATCCGTGCGCGCCGGTCAGCCGAATACCCGAACCTATTGATTTCATGCCCAATCCTCCAATTCTTCGGCAATTAGATGGCGAGAAAGAACGCGGAGTGGTGGGCTTCGCAGCCGCGTCCCGATGATCGCATCAGGGCAGGAGCTATGACAGCCTGTCAGGCCACCTTCGGCCCCACCGGCCGATAGCGTCCGTAAGATCATGGGCACGATCTGGCATGTCTCGGCAGCGTGGCCGTTCGCGGCTCAGGGGCTGCAGTGATTGGGAACCGCCCTCGACGAGCACGCATCGGTGAGACCGCGCTGCACAATAAGCGCCGCCGCAAGATCGCTTTCGATCTAAGGAAAGCGCGACGAGCTCGCGACCAATATCGACCGTTCAGAGTGCAATGGCTTCGGTCGGAATCCTGTTCCTCCCGATGCGGCCGTGGCCGTGGTCGTCATGTTGCGACACGTCTCCATGATGACCTCGCGGAACCATGTAGTCGAAGGCCGGGTCATGAACACCGATAAAGGGACCTCGGGTAAAACCAGCCTCCTGCTGTTCGCTCACGCGATAGTCTCCTTTTAATATTTCATGGGCGTACCCCGGCGCATCTCCGACTGGGCGATCGAACCTCCCGGAAAAGATGCTCAACCCGAACCGCAGTTCTCGAAACCGCCGCTATCAGGAATGGGTGACGGGTGCGATCTGGGTTGGCCGAAATACCCTTGGTTAGGCCACGAAATCGAAGCGCGCGAACTGACCGTCGGGCGTGGGGCTGAACGTCATGAGCAGCGTTTCATCGAAGACCCGATCACGCGCATTGCCCGGCTCGCCCGGAAAAAAGAGCTGCGTCGTCAGGACATCTCCGCCCGGCCGTTGAACCCTGAAATGGAAGTGTCGCGTGCGTCCCGGATACAGCGCTGGCACGACGGTGTTGAACCACCAGCGCCCCTGCTCGTCGGCGAACTGATGTCCCCGCAAGCGGAAGTCTTGCCGGTAGTACTCGCCGTTTTCGTCCGCTCGCCAGATTTCGACGAGACTGCGTGGCTGAGGGGCGCAGCGATCATTGAGGATGTAGCCGGCGATGGTGATGCGCTCGCCGCGCGGCGCATCCAGATAGAGATCCTGCTTCAACGGTGAGTTCGGCTTGAAGAACGGACCGGCCTCACGGGCGCGCGTCGGTTCATCGCCGTCGGCACAGGCGCGCGTCAGCGGCAGCAACGGCGCCTCCTGTCCGAAAGCAATCGTGCCAGTCAGTGGCACGAGCGGCATGGCTAGAAAACCCGATAGAAGTGCGCGCCTTGATGTCGTCATTGCGGAGCCTCCGTCACTCCCGGATTAGAACTGCCAATTGACTGGGACCCAGGCATAGCCCGCGTCCGTCCTGAGCATTCGGCCAAGGCCCGGGAACGGATAGTGAAAGCCGAGAACGAGGAGCCGGTCTGCCGCCGCCATGTCGAAGATGCGGCGACGGGATGCGAGAGCCGTGTCCTTGTCGCGATCTGGCCCAGGCAGCCATGGCCGGTCGACATTGACGATCGGGTGGTAGGCGAGATCGGCCGTCAGGAGGAGCTGATCGTTCCCGGACTGAACAAGAAAGCTCGCCATGCCGGGGGTGTGGCCGAATGCCGGAAGCGTGGTCAGCCCAGGGACGATCTCCGTGCCCGCTTCATACAACTCGATCTCGTTGGTGACGGGTTCGACGCTCCGCTTGATGGCCGCTGCGAAATTACGGCGGAACTCCTCGGGCACCGGCATGTAGGAAAGATCCGGATCGTTAAGAACGAAGAAGTCCCAATCGGCACGAGGCGCAAAGATTGCCGCCCGCGGAAATGCCTTGGCGCCGTCGGCCGTTCGAAGGTTGCCGACATGGTCCGGGTGCGCGTGCGAGACAACCACAACGTCGATGTCCTCGGGCCGTAACCCGATGGCGGCCAAGTTCGCGAAGACGCGACCACCTTGCGGACCCATGGTCTGCCCGGCTCCGGCTTCGAGGAGGATCCGCCTGCCATTCGTCTCGATAAGAAGCGTGTTGAGATTGAGCGTCAGGCGGTCGGCCGGCAGGAAGGCGTGCCTCAGAACCTCCTGCAGTTCTGCCTCCGGCGCATCGCTGGCGTAGACCCGCGGAGGGCCGCCGATCAGCCCGTCGCTCAACACGATGGCTGAGATGTCGCCGACTCGAAAGCGGTAATGGCCGGCATTTCCAGCTTGCGCCGGGGGCGACGCGGCGGGAGCCGCCTGCGCAAAGGCCATACCGGTGGGCAAGATCAGTCCCGCCACAGCCGATGCGGCTGTCAGCATGATTTTCCTACGATTCAGTGTGATTTCACCCATAGTTTGATCCCATCCAAATACCTGATCGCAGGTCCCGTTGATTTCAGCGTCGGCGGCAAGGGCCGCGACTATCCGTGGCGCCGCCTCGCGACTGCTTTCTAAGGATGACACAGAGCCGGCGCGCGGATAAGCTAATCAAAATTGATCAGCTTATTAAGCAGGACTTTGCAATGCGGCCACTTCGCCTCGACAGCCTAGAGATTTTTGAGGACGTCGTCCGCTGCGGTGGTTTTAGAGCCGCCGCCCTTGGCAGGGGCGTTTCATCGTCGGCCATCAGTCAATCGATCAGCGTGCTCGAGGAAGCGCTCGGCATCCGGCTGCTGAACCGAACGACACGGAGCGTCGCGCCTACTGAAGCAGGCGAGCAGCTTCTCGATCGGCTAAGGCCCGCTCTTCACGACATCAGAACAGCGATCGACGATCTCAATCAGCTTCGTGAACGCCCTTCTGGCACCGTGCGGATCAATGCGCCGGGTCCGGCTGCCGACCACGTTCTGTGCCCTCTGACTTTTGAGTTCATGAAAAATTATCCCGACATCAACGTCGAGATCGTCAGCGATGCTGCGATCATCGATATCGTGGAGCAAGGTTTCGACGCTGGTGTACGTTTCGGAAAGCAACTCGCACAAGACATGATCGCTATGCCGCTAGGCCCCGCCTTGCAATATGCGATCGTGGCCTCGCCTGATTATCTTTGCGAGCGCGGTCGGCCCGACTCACCGCGCGATCTCTTACAGCACGACTGTATTCGTCGTCGTTTCCCGGGTGGAACCATGGTGACGTGGAAATTTGAGAAGGACGGCGACGAAGTGGAAATCACCCCGAAAGGTCGGTTGACGCTGAGTTCAGCGCATCAAGAGCTCCAGGCCGCGCTTGCGGGATCGGGAATCGCCCACCTGTTCGAGGACTATGTCCGTGATGATGTCGAACAAGGCAGGCTCGCCGAATTGCTCAGTGACTGGAAGCAGAAGCTGCCGAGCTGGTATCTGTATTATCCGAGCCGGCGGCATACGAGCGCGGCCGTACGGGCTTTTCTCGACTACGTCCGTGATCAGAGATGGGTTCCAATTGTCAAATAAGTGCTCAGCGCGCCGCATACGATCAGGATTACTGCGCCGCTAAAGACACTTTCATATCCCTGCTGGAACGCCACGGCCACAGTATCCGGAAGTGCAACGATGCGGGCGGTGGAATTCGAACGATGCATCCGTAGACGTTGCGCTTCCTCGGTCATCCCGCCGTTTCCCTGTCTTTGTACGCCACGGTACGACGATCACATTTCGGTTGTTGTCATGCCCTGAATTCCGCGTCTTCTACTCATCCCCGATCCAGGGCCGCTTTTCGCGGGCCCGCAAGAGAACGGGGACGACGTGGCGGCCACTCACCAGAAATCGGAGGCAATCCTTCGCGGCGCACGCATGCTGCGCACAGCCCTCGGGCCGGCGATCGCCCAATTTCTGGAAGATCCCGCGATCGTCGAGGTGATGCTCAACCCCGATGGGCGGCTCTGGATCGACCGCCTGTCCGAGGGACTCTCCGACACGGGTGAACGGCTGTCGCCGGCCGATGGCGAGCGCATCGTTCGCCTCGTCGCGCACCATGTCGGCGCCGAGGTTCATCCAGGCAGCCCCCGCGTCTCTGCCGAGCTGCCGGAAACGGGGGAGCGGTTCGAGGGCCTTCTGCCCCCTGTTGTCGC
>DLSX01000003.1 GCA_002500765.1 Neorhizobium sp. UBA7851 | reverse complement strand
CCACCACTGCGCGCCGCACTTTTCCTGCCGGAGCGTTATCGTGGGAAATCAGCGCCTCGCGGCCGGTCGCCGCGTTGTGGATACAGAGCGCCTCGCCGCCCTCATAGATCCGGTCGAGACAGTAGGTCGCGCCGACGCATGGGCGGATGCGCGCCTCCTCGCCGCGGATGATCTTTTTGACGATATGCGGATCGGCAATATGGGCGCGGGTCATGCCGACCATATCGAGCTTGCCCTCGGCGATCGCATGGCGGGCGGTCGCGACATCGGCGATGCGGGCCGCATGGAAGACCGGAAATTTCGTCGCCGCCCTCACCTCGCCGGCAAAATCCAGATGCGGCGAGGCGCGCATGCCCTGGATCGGGATGACATTGTTGAGATCGGCATCGTGGTCGATATGGCCTCTTACGACATTGAGGAAGTCGACGTTGCCGGAGGCGACCAGCCGCCTTGCGATCCCGATCCCTTCCTCGCGCGACAGGCCCTTTTCCCAGTCCTCATCCGCCACCATGCGAATACCGACGATGAAATCCGGTCCCACCGATTTGCGGATCGCCTTCAGCACCATGTCGGAAAAACGCATGCGGTTTTCCAGCGAACCGCCGAATTCATCCTCGCGCCGGTTGGTGGCGGGCGACCAGAACTGGTCGATCAGGTGTCCATAGGCCTCGATCTCGATACCGTCGAGACCGCCCTCCTGCATGCGGGCCGCGGCATCGGCGTAGTCGGCGACGATCCGCTCGATGTCCCAGTCCTCCATCTCCTTCGGAAAGGCCCGGTGGGCAGGTTCGCGGATCGGCGACGGCGCCAGAACCGGAAGCCAGTTGCCCTTGTTCCAGTTGGTGCGGCGGCCGAGATGGGTGAGCTGGATCATCACCGCCGTGCCGTGCTCGTGACAGTCGTCGGTCAGCCGCTTCAGCCACGGAACGATCTCGTCCTTGTAGGCGAGCAGATTGCCGAAGGCGGGCGGGCTGTCGACCGAAACGCTGGCAGACCCCGCCGTCATGGTCATGGCGATGCCGCCCTTCGCCTTTTCCAGATGATAGAGCCGGTAACGATCCTTCGGCATGCCGTCTTCCGAATAGGCCGGCTCATGCGCCGTCGACATGATACGGTTTCTCAGCGTCAGATGCCTGAGCTGAAACGGTTGCAGAAGCGGATCATTGGATGTCGGCTTCCCGGATATCGACATGGGGGGCGCTCTCGTTCAGTCGAGAGAGGATCATCGCCGAGGAGGCGTCATCGCGCGACGATCAGAAGCGTCGCGCGATGTCTGTAAAGCGGCAGACCGACGCACCAGGTGTTTTGCCGCATCCGGCGAGCGCGAAAACGACGATGTCCAGATATTTAGGTCGCTTGGCGCGAATTTCTCTAACTGCTTCTGGCTAAAGAACTTCGAGGATTCGAGTGCTCCATCAAATATATCTTCATATTCCAGTCTTATTTTCGTTTGAAACGGGGAGCGGTTTCGACTCATTGTTGGTGGCGTGCATAGCCACACCGTGCGCTGCGCCGATCCTCGGTTATTGAGTATAGCACATTGGATTTGAAGCATACTTTCCACCAAAGCCCCCTGGAGATCATCAACTGAAGACGGCGACCGGGGATAACTAACGGCTTACTCCACAACCTCTAGAGGTGAAGCATACATTCAGCAAAACCCGCATGGATTGTGCAAACGCTATGAGTTCTGAGCTACGCTACATCTCGGGCGAAAATTCCGACATCCAACAGGTCGCTGTCGGGGGCCTGGCGTCGTCTGTCCTTTTTTCCGTCATTATCTTTTATTTCTGGATCGGACTTACACCCTTCCCGAGCCTTGCCGAATCGAATGCATCCCTGCCGTTCAACAGCTCCAACACCCTTAACCAGTTGGTGATGATAACCATCTCGCTGTCGGTGATGGCGACGCTGGCGGTTAATCCGGCCGTTCAACTGGCTGTCAAACTTCTGGGATTCCTTCTGGTTATCTTCCTCTGGCTGGCGATCACGGGCCTTGCCGCGTTCGACCCGCTGTTTGCGCTGCGCCGTGTGGCCTATGCGATGCTGACCTGCATATGCGCTTGCGGAGTTCTTCTGCTGCCGCGCACAGAGGTGCATTTCGCAAAACTGATGGGCGTTTGCATGCTGCTGGTGCTCGGTCTATGCTATTTGGGGGTCCTGGCCTTCCCACAGCGGGCTATTCATCAGGCAAGTGATGCCGTCGAAATCGGCCTCGCCGGCGATTGGCGTGGCTATTTCCTTCACAAGAACACTGCCGCCGCCGCAATGGTCTATTGTGTATTTCTGGGGCTCTTCATCCGGGCACGCCACTCGAGAGGGCTCGGGCTGCTAATTATCGCGCTGGCAACAGTCTTCCTCTGGAAGACCGGAGGGAAAACAGCCGCTGCCATGATGCCGGCAATCCTAGTTGCGACCTGGTTCTTCGAGCGGGCCGGCCCTTTCCGCATTCTCGTGGTCGGCGGCGCGCTCGGTTTGATGAACTATATCCTGATGACGGCCGCTGTCTCGCCGTCGATGCAGGCATTCCTGGAATCATACGGTATCGACCCGACGTTTACCGATCGTGCGGCGATATGGCGGATTGCGCTCTCTGCGATATCCAATAGTCCCGTGACCGGTTACGGGTTTCAATCGTTCTGGGGCACCAGCGCCGTATACGGCGGTGAAGCTGCCATGAGCAACTGGGCTGTGATCGCGTCAAGCGCCCATAATGGATATCTCGAACTTTTGCTCCATGGCGGCTGGCCTTTGCTGGCGCTCATGCTGTTCTGGATGGTGATCCTGCCTTGCCATCACGTCAGTGTCGCCATTAAACGGAAAACCGAACCGGCGCTGACGCGGCTCTTCATCCGCTGCTGGCTGTTTTCAGTGTTCCTCGGCTGCCTTGAAAGCGCGTTTCTGACCGGTGAACAGATGTGGTTCATGACGCTGGTCGCCATTTTCGGATTAAGGCTTCAGGCCTATGCCGAGCCGATCCCACAGCACTCGACGCAACCAACAAGAGCATGAGACCGGATCGAACCCGTGAAGCAGGCCGACTGCGGTAGCGATGACGACGAAGCGTCGCGCCCCGAACGCTTTGCTCAAATCCGCTCGAGCGCCAGGAAGTCGTGGTAGTGGTCCTGCAGATAGCGCAGGGTGGCTGCGCCATCGACGGGCCGGCCGTAGTGGTAGCCCTGCCCCATGCCGCAGCCGAGTGCGCGCAGCATGTCGACATCGGCCTGTTCCTCGATGCCTTCGGCGACGACGGAAAGGTCGAGGCCCTGGCACATGGCGATAATGGCGCGGACGATATGTTCAGACGCACGGTCGGTAGTGATGCGCGAGATGAAGGCGCGGTCGATCTTGACCTTGTCGAAGGTGAAATCGCGCAGGCGGCCGAGGCTCGACTGGCCGGTGCCGAAATCATCGAGCGATATGCGCACGCCGCTTGCCCGCAATTCCGAGATGATGCGCTGGGCGGTGTCGGCCGATGTCATCACCGCCGTTTCGGTGATTTCCAGTTCCACCCGCCGCGGATCGAGGCCGACGCGCGACAGGGTCGAGAGAATGTTGCTCGACGTGCCCGGATCCATCAGCTGGGCCGAGGACAGGTTGAAGGACAGGAAAAGCTCGCGGGGCCATGAAAGGGCCGCTTCAGCCGCCTTGCGCAGCAATGTGTCCGAGAGCGCATCGATGAAACCGCGCTCTTCGGCAAGCGGCACGAAGACGGCCGGAGAAACGAAACCCAGATCGGCATCGCGCCAGCGCGCCAATGCCTCGAAACCGGCTACCATGCCGTCGCGGATGCGGACGATCGGCTGGAAATGGACATCGACAGCATCGGTGATGATCGCGTTGCGCAGCGCCTGCTCGATCTGCGTGGCGCGCTTCATTTCCTGGGCGATTTCGGTGGAATAGACGGTGATCTGGGCGCGGCCGCGGCGCTTGGATCGGTAGAGGGCCGTTTCGGCACTCTTCAGCAGGTTCTCGAATTCCTCGCCTGCGAAGGGATAGATGGCAAAACCGAAGGATGCCGAGAGGCGAACATTGCGGTCGCCAAGATCATAGGGAGCGGACAGCACATCCTTCATCATCTGACCGATGCGCTCCGCCCCTACCCGCTCGAAGACGAGCGGAAGGACAAAGGCGAATTCGTCGCCGTCGTGGCGCGTCACCGTCGCGCCATCGGGCATGCAGGCCTTCAGGCGATGGGCGACCTGGCAGAGAATTTCATCGCCCGCTTCCGAACCGAACAGATCGTTGATCGGCTTGAAGCCGTCGAGATTGGCGATGCAGATGGCAAACGGGGCCGGATCGTCGGCGCGTTCGGCAGCAAGCATGCGCACCTTGTCGCGCAACCTGTAGCGGTTGCCCAGGCCCGTCAACGGATCGCTGTAGGCCATGGCCTGCAATTCGTTCTGGCTGACGTGCGGCAATGGGTTGCCCGCTGGCTTCATAAAAAATCCTGCTTGTCGAAACAAGCGAAGGATGCGGGACAAAGATTAAGAAACTCTGCTGGTGTATCAGCTTATGTCACAACTGCTTATAAAAGGGATCAGGCTTGGGCCTCGATTTCGGCAGAGGTGAGGTAACGCTGGAAAACCGTATCCAGTGCTTCCGGGCTGATCGGCTTGAGGATCACGTCATTCATGCCTGCGTCGATGCAGGCTTCACGGTCGCGGTCAAAGGCCTGTGGCAGGACGCCGATGATCGGCACGCTATCGGCCCCGTCCTCCAGCGCGCGAATCGCGGCGGAAGCCTCGAACCCGGTCAGTTTCGGCAGCGTCACATCCATCAGGACAAGGCGCGGCGAATGTTCGCGCCACAGGCGAACCGCCTCTTCGCCATCGACGGCGAGCACATACCGGTAGCCGAGCCCTTCGATGATCTGGGAAAAGACGATCTGGTTCACCTCGTTGTCCTCGGCAACCAGAACGTCGACGCTCTCGGCCTTCGGCAGCGACTGAACGGGTTGCCCCTCGGTCGCCGGCAGGACGACCTCATCATGCGGCCTTGCCAGTTCGGCAGCGACCCGCAACGGCAGATCCGGCCCGAAGGAGGCGTCCGCGACACGCAGTGCCGCGACACCATAGGCCTCGGCAATTTGCGCCAGTTCCGCCGGCATGCGGGCATCGATGACGACGAGATCGATGCGGACATCAGCCTCGGCTGCCAGCTGAAGGAAGAGAGCGAATTCGTCTGCATCGGCTGCCGCGGAGACGTCGGCGGCCGCCCGCGCCAGCACATCGATTGCACCGGCCACCGTATCGGCAAAACGGCTGACGATCAGTATCTTTGCGCCGGCAACGGCAGCGGCCGAATGATCTATCGCAGCCGGCGCCAGGTCGCGCGTCATATCGATCGGCACGAAGGCCGAGACCCATTCGCTCGACTGTAGCGAATGGTCGGCGCTTGCCCCGGCGACAACGGATGAGACATCCTGCTTGACCGTCACGAGATAGTAACGGCCGGGTTTGCCGATGCGGTATTTATGGACGATCGTCAGCGCGGTCGATCCATCCGGGCGGGTGATGCGCTCGGGAAGCTGGATCGGATCACCGGTTTCGTAGACATGCTGGTTGATCGGCGCAAGGCGATCTTCGAACGCCTTGTTATTGATGTCGGTTCCCTTGTGGCCAAGGATCGCATCGGGCGGCAGATCGAGAAAGTCGCAATTGGCCTTGTTGACCGCAACGAAGGTGGAATTGCGATCCTTGACGCTGATCGGGAAAGGCAGGTTGTCGAGGACTTCCTCGGTCACCTGAACCCGTTCCGTGTCGAGCCGCCACTGTTCCTCGCGCTTCTTCTGCTCGGAAACGTCCTTGATGACGCAGATCCCGTAGCCGGAGGGAAGGCGCCGTTTGGTGATGTTCAGCCAACGGTCGGGACCGGGGCGCTCCAGGCTCTCGGACCGTTCCTTCCAGAGGCCGGCGATCTGTTCGGCGACCCAATCCTCGCGGCCGAGTGCACGGCGATAATTGTGGGTGTCGGCGACAAGACGAATGCCGGCGTCATACATGGCTGCGAGGAGGTCGCGGATACGGGTTCGCGGCATCAGAAGACGGGGTTGTACCCGCATGATGCTCGCGATCTGCTGGCTTGCGAATACGACAAGATCGTTTTTGTCATAAAGCAACACCGCCGCGGACAAGCCTTCGGACAGTGCTTCCAGGATGGCAGTCTGAATGTTCGGATCCGCCGTGTCCAAATCATTCATGGATGAAACTCCGTATGCTTTCAGGGCGGCTTTTGCCGTGCCCGGTCAGCCGATTCAATGGTCGATCGGCAAAACTTCCTTCACGCTCGTCATTAGGGAACATGCTGGCTGCAAGTCATCAACGAAGGACCAGATTGTTGTGGCGGTGCCCAGCTGGCCGCCACTCCGGTCATTCGCGAAGAGCAGAGATGCTCTCCCGGATTCATCCTATTTCTCAACTCGACCCTAGCCCGTTTACCTTAAGGCCGGATTAATGGCGTTTCGCTCCGGGACGATTGCCGAGGATAATCTTGTCGCAGCCCTTTTCTCCGCCGGCAGAATCCCCGAAAATGCAAACATGTCCGTAAAACTCCTGCCAGAAACCCTGATCAACCAGATTGCCGCCGGTGAAGTCATCGAGCGGCCCGCCAGCGCGACCAAGGAATTGATCGAGAATGCGATCGATGCCGGCGCGACGCGCATCGAAATCGCCACCGCCGGCGGCGGCAAAAGCCTTGTCCGCGTCACCGATAACGGGTCGGGCATGGATGCGAGCGATCTGGAACTTGCCGTGCGCCGCCACTGCACCTCGAAAATATCCACGACGCTCGACGACATCCACACGCTCGGTTTCCGTGGCGAGGCGCTGCCGTCGATCGGTTCGGTCGCGCGGCTGACGATTACCAGCCGCCGCCATGGCGATCCCTCCGGCTTTCAGGTTTCGGTGAACGGCGGTCAGGCCAGCCCGGTCAAGCCGGCGCCGGCCAATCAAGGTACGGTGGTCGAGGTGCGCGACCTTTTCTTCGCCACCCCTGCCCGGCTGAAATTCATGAAGACGGAACGGGCGGAAGCGGCGGCGATCACCGAAATCGTCAAGCGCATGGCGATCGCCTTTCCGCATATCCGTTTCGTGCTGTCCGGTTCCGACCGGTCGACGCTGGAATTTCCCTCGACCGGCGAGGATCATCTCGCCCGCATGGCGCAGATCCTCGGCCCGGAATTCAAGGAGAATGCCATCGAGATCGATGCCGGGCGCGAAGATGTGTCGCTGTCCGGTTTCGTCGGCGTGCCGACCTTCCACCGCGGCAACTCGGCGCATCAGTTCGCCTTCGTCAACGGCCGTCCGGTGCAGGACAAGCTGATCCTCTCGGCGATCCGCGGCGCCTATGCCGAACAGATGCCGGCCGGGCGTTACCCGGTCGCGGTCCTGTCGATCGATCTCGATCCGGCCTTCGTCGATGTCAACGTGCATCCGGCCAAGGCCGATGTGCGGTTCCGCGATCCGCAACTGGTGCGCGGGCTGATCGTCGGCGCCATCCGTCAGGCACTGCATCGCGAAGGCGACCGGGCCTCGACCACCGGGGCTGCCGCAATGCTGCGGGCGTTTCAGTCCGGTTCGTCCCAGCAGGCTCCCGCGCAACCGGGTTTCTCGGAGAGTTCAGGATCGAGCTTTTCCCGGCGCTCCTATCCGCTTTCCACACCACCTCAGGCGAGTTGGACCGCATCGTCCTCCCCTTCCCGCCCGCTCGATCTGGCGTCGGCATCCACCTATCAGCCACGCCCGCAACAGGCCGGTTTCGATGCTTTCTCGACTCCGACTGCACGCGCCGATGTCGTCGAAGAGACCGCCTACGTTCCGGAAACCACGGCGGCCGGATACCGGCTGGGTGCAGCCCGTGCGCAGGTGCACGAAAACTATATTGTCGCACAGACCGAAAAGGGTCTCGTGATCGTCGACCAGCATGCCGCGCATGAAAGGCTGGTTTACGAAAGCCTGCGCAAGGCGCTGGAAAACGACCGCCTCGCCTCTCAGGTCCTGCTGATCCCCGAGATCATCGACCTGCCGGAAGAGGATTGCGACCGGCTGATGGTGCATGCAACCGAACTCGACAGGCTGGGTCTTGCGATCGAACGCTTCGGCCCCGGCGCGGTTGCCGTGCGCGAGACGCCGGCGATGCTCGGTGAAGTGGATGCAGCCGCGCTTGTGCGCGATCTCGCCGACGAGATTGCCGAATGGAATACCGCGAGCGGGCTCCGGAACAAGCTCGAATATATCGCCGCAACCATGGCCTGCCACGGTTCGGTCCGGTCCGGGCGGCGGCTGAAACCCGACGAGATGAATGCACTTCTGCGCCAGATGGAAGCGACGCCGGGTTCGGGCACCTGCAACCATGGGCGGCCGACCTATATCGAACTCAAGCTTTCTGATATAGAGCGGCTGTTCGGGCGCAGTTGAAAGCTGCTCTGGTAATCGGGATTGGTTCGGGGTAGAGGGGACCGATGTTTTTTCGCAGGAGACGAGTAATGAACCGGTTTGAGGGAAGCGGCTTTCGCGAGGCCAAGATCCGCTATCTCGACGGCGACTACCAGATCCTGAGCGCCGGCTCCTATGTCACCTGCGCTGCGACCGGCGTGCATATCCCGGTCGACGAGCTCCGCTATTGGAGCGTCGCCCGGCAGGAAGCCTATGTCGACTGCGCAACTTCGCTGGAAGCTGAAAAGCGTGCCGGTACCCTGCCGAACCAACAGGTGGGCTAACGCTCAGCCCTTGGCCGCGCCTTCGCGCAGCCGTCTTTCGCGGAAATTGCGGAATGCCGTCTCGATCATGGCGGGCGGACCATTCGGATCGTCGAAGACCATGTCGACCTCGACGATCTTCGATTTATCCAGAAGCGCGCGGGCCGGACCGGAATGGCCGGCAAGGCGGGCAGCGTCCTTGGCCGTGGTCGCCAGGATCAGGTCCTCGCGCTCCGCATCATCGAGCAAGGACTGGATCTCGTCCCCGGTGAAATAATGATGATCGGGGAACGAGCGGGTGGTCGAAATCAGCCCGCCGATGGACCGGACGGTGCGGTAGAATTTTTCCGGATCGGCAATGCCGGCATAGGCCAGCACATTTCTGCCTGCCAAAGCCTCGTGCGGACGGGGCTGCAGGGTCGCCACATGGATCGCCTTGCCGGCGCGGGCCGCCTTGCGGATCAGCNNCGCCGGGCCGCCTTGCGGATCAGCGCGTCGGCGGCCTCCCCATTGCCGACCTTGAGCATGGCCGTGAGCTGGTGCATCTGTTCGCGTATCGGGGCACGGACCGGCCCACCGGGAACCAGATGGCCGTTTCCTATGCCCCTGACACTGTCGATCACGACCAGGGCGAAATCCAGATGCAGGCGCGCGCTCTGAAAGCCATCATCCATGATGATCAGGTCGGCGCCTTCCGTCGCAAGTTTTCTCGCACCATCGACACGCTTGCGCGAGATCACCGTCATCGCCTCAGATGCCAGAAGCAACGCCTCGTCGCCCACGGCATCGGCGCGGTGACGGTCGCGATCGACCAGCGTCGTGACATCCAGCGAACCGCCATAACCGCGGCTCAGGAAACCGGGCGTATGCCCCATCGCCTTGGCAGCCCTTGCAAGCGCAATCGAAGTCGGGGTCTTGCCGGCGCCGCCGACGGTGAAATTGCCGACGCAGATGACGGGGATCGGGGCGGAAGCGCGTTTTGCCGTGCGCATCCTTTTTCCCGCAATCGCACCGTAAATGGCCGAAAACGGCATCAGCGCATAAGCCCGCCAATCGGCTTTTTCCCACCAGAAGGGCGGCGCTTCGGAAACCATCGCGACTATTCTCCCGCGGGCGTCGCGCTGGACGATGCAGGAGCGAAGATGATGTCGGGCAGCGCCGTGATATCCTCGAGGCAATGGTCGGCGAGCAGGGACAGCGTCTGGCGCGTTCCGGTACCGGTCAGCACGGCGAGGTTAAGCCCCGCGCCCGCGGCACGGCCCATATGCATGTCGTGATTGTTGTCGCCAACCATGGCGACCTCCGCCGGCTGAAGGCCGACCGCCTTGCAAAAGGCCAGCATCATGCCCGGTTGCGGCTTGGTGCCGAAACCGCTGTCATAACCGGCGATGAAATCGATATGTCCGGCAATCCCGAAACTTTCCACCATGCGGCGGATCGCCCTTTCGTTATCGCTGGAAGCAATACCCAGCTTGAGACCGCGCGCCTTGAGGTCCGCAAACACGGATGGAAGATCGGCGACCGGCACGGAAAACTCCGCGGCGCGAAGGAACAGCGCATCAAGCTTAAGCGTCAGGTCGGCCGCATCAAGCGGAGATCCGGCGGCAACGAAACCTTCCGCGATCTCGGCGGAATTTCCGGCGGCAAGCAGGCTGTCGGCTTTGGTCTTGCCGGTATCCGGATCCATGCCGCCTGCGAGAAGCAGGACCGGTTCGAGTGCGGCATTGCCGGCTGCGGCAATACGGGCGGCCTCGCGGTTCACCGGGCCCCAGCTTTCGTCATAGCGGATGAGCGTGCCGTCCTTGTCGAAGAGGATGCCCGCTATCGCGGGGGGCGTGCTCACCGGGCGTTCCCGATTGCCGCGACCTTCGGCTGCAGGCGCGCCGTGACGGTCAACGGATTGATATAGGGTTCGAGCGCCTTGACGGTCTTGGCAAGCGCACCGCGCAGATCTTCCATAGCATCGATCCCGGCATCCACCATCTTGGCTCGGGCAGGATCGGTGATCAGCAGGTAATGAACGGCCTTGGCCAGCATCTCGACATCCTTGACCACCCTTGCCCCACCCTTGCGGACGAGATGCTGGTAGGCATCGCGGAAATTCTGGATGTTCGGGCCGGTCAATACTGCGCAGCCGATCATGGCCGGTTCCAGTGGGTTCTGGCCACCCTCATTGGTCAGCGAGCGGCCGACGAAGGCGATCTCGGTCAGGCGAAGGTAAAGCCCCATTTCGCCGATGGAATCGCCAAGAAAGATGTCCGTCTCGGGTGTCAGTACGTCATCGCGCGAACGGCGGGCAACGACGAGGCCTTCCTCCTTGAGCATGGCTTCGATCGCATCGGCCCGGTCGGGATGGCGCGGCACGATGATGGTCAGCTGGCCGTTCTTAGGCTTCAGGGCCCGGTGGACGGTGGCTGCAGCCTTTTCCTCGCCATCGAAGGTGGAGATCGCCGCCCAGGTCTTGCGATCACCGATCTCTGCCTTGTATTTCGCCAGAAGCAGTTCGTCGCAAGGCGGCGGATCGGTATCGCTCTTCAGATTGCCGGAGACGATGACCGGCCACGCGCCGAGATCGCGGAAGCGCTCCGCATCGAGATCGGACTGGGCAACGACCAGCGCCATCTTCTCGAACATCGCCTCGGCCATTTTAGCGTGATTGCTCCAACGGCTGAAGGAGCGATCCGAAATACGGGCATTGACGCGGATCTGAGGGATGCGACGGCGCGCGAGTTCGGCGACGGTCGTCGGCCAGATCTCGGATTCGGCCGTGATGCAGGCATCCGGCTTCCAGTAGCCGATAAATCGCTTGACCGGAAATTTCACATCGACCGGCACATATTGATGAATGACTTCGTCGCCGAGCCGCGCTTCGACGAGAGCCGCAGAGGTGACGGTACCGGTCGTCAACACGACATGGATTTCGCGGCGGCGCAGTTCGCGGATCAGCGGCAGGATGGAGAGCGTTTCGCCGACACTGGCCGAATGGACCCAGACCAGGGGGCCTTGAGGGCGAGGTTGGCTGGCATAACCCAGCCTTTCCAGCCGCCTCGAACGGTCTTCCTTTCCCTTCATCGCCCGAAAGGCGAGATAGGGGCCGGCCAGCGGATATAGCGCCACGCCAGCAAGGCGATAGCCTGCAAGAGCCATGCGAGCCGCCGCACTGCTCATCGCTCCCGCTCCATATTCATGCCTAGCGCCATCAATACCTCACCCCGGAGCAATAATTTAGCCGGACTTATCTGCTTCATAAATGCGTCAAAAAAGCGGGCTTCAGATCAAGCTCACCCTAACCTGAAGCCTTATCATGTTTTTGCGGCTTGTGTGAGGCCTACTTGCTTTCGGGGTCCAGAAGGCGGTGCATGTGAACGATGAAATAGCGCATTTCAGCGTTGTCCACAGTCGACTGGGCCTTTGCACGCCAGGCGGTCAACGCGGTGGCGTAGTCGGGATAGATGCCGACGATGTCGAGGGCCGAAAGATCCTTGAACTGGACACCGTCCAGGCTCGAGAGTTCACCGCCGAATACGAGGTGCAAGAGCTGCTTTTTTTCGCTCGATTGCGTCATGTCCAAATCCGTCCATTTCTTGACTAGAAGCCCCTCCTCTGCGGCATTCCGCCACAAAGGTCAACCCGCCGCGCCGGTCACAAGATGGGGCAGAAGCAGTTGGCGCGCATGGCGCGTGCCCGCCACCAGAACACCATGACTGACGGTTGTGCGATTATAGGTCAGAGGCCGGTCATCAAGGTCGGCCAGTGCCCCGCCGGCGCGCTCCAGGATCAGATCGGCCGCGGCCAGATCCCAGTCATGGCTGCCCGTCTTCACGATCGTGCCATCGATGCGCCCGTCGGCCGCCATGGCCAACCGATAGGCGAGCGAGGGAACGTGGCTGACGCGATGGATAGCAAGCTCGGTCTGCAGCTTGCGCACGACCTTTTCGTCCGCGGCCAATACCAGTTCGTTCAACTCGCTCCCGGACCGGACAGCGATCGGCGCACCGTTTCTCAGAGCCGGCCCATCGGCACAGGCCTGATATTCCTGCTGCAGCGCCGGCGCGACGAGCACGCCCGCCACCGGCCGGCCATTATGGACGACCGCCACCGACACGCACCAGATCGGCTCACCGGCAATGAAAGCCCGTGTGCCATCGATCGGATCGACGACGAACAGCGTTTCGCAGCCGATCCGCGCATTGTCGTCGTCGGTCTCTTCCGAAAGCCAGCCGTAATTCGGGCGTGCCTTCAACAGAAGCGACTGGAGGCGGTCATTGGCAGCGAAATCGGCGGCGCTGACCGGCGAACGGCCCTCGTTCTTCCACCAGACCTCCGGCGATTGCCGGAAGTAACCGTTGGCGATCTCTCCCGCCTGGCGCGCCGCATCGAGGATGAGATCGAGATCCGCGCTCCATTTGTTTTCGAAGGAAGCCATGGCGTCAGCTTCCCGCCAGCGTCATGCCCTCGATCGCGATCGTCGGCGAAGCGACACCGTATTTGCGGTCGATATCGTTTGCCAGCGTCAGGCGCATGAACATGTCCTTGAGGTTGGACGCGATCGTCACCTCGGAGACGGGATAAGCAAGCTTGCCGTTCTCGATCCAGAAGCCGCTTGCACCGCGCGAATATTCGCCGGTGAGCATATTGACGCCCTGACCGATCAGCTCGGTGACGTAAAGACCGGTGCCAACCGATGCGATCAGCTCTTCCGGCGAGATGTCGCCCGGCTCCAGCGCGAGGTTGGTCGAGGCGGGGCTGACGGAATTGCCGCCGCGCACGCCGCGTCCATTGGTCGGCAGACCGAGTTCGCGACCGGTCGAGGTCGACAGGAACCAGTGCTTCAGCACCCCGTCCTCTATCATCGTCATCCGTTCGCCGGAAACCCCTTCGCCGTCGAAGGGCCGCGAAGAGGAACCGCGGACGATAAGCGGGTCGTCGGTGATGTTGAGACGNNCGGCCTTCAGCACCTGCTGGCCCATCCTGTCGCGCAGGAAGCTCGTCTTGCGAGCGACGGATGCGCCGTTGATCGCACCGGCGATCGTGCCGACGAAACCGCGCGCCATGCGCGGATCGAAGACGACAGTGACGTT
>DLSX01000116.1 GCA_002500765.1 Neorhizobium sp. UBA7851 | reverse complement strand
GTCGTGCGTAATCTGGCGCTTGGAGCCGTTCTTGCGGTCGGCGCGCTGGTGGTGTTGAGCGCGCTCGGCGTCAACGTGGCGCCGCTTCTCGCCGGTTTCGGCGTGCTGGGCCTGGCGCTGTCCTTCGGCTCGCAGGCGCTGGTGAAGGATATCGTGTCGGGCATCTTCTTCATTGCCGAGGATGCCTTTCGCATCGGCGAATATATCAGCACCGGCAGCCAGCAGGGCACGGTGGAGCAGATCGCCATCCGCTCCGTCAGGCTGCGCCACCATAACGGTCCGATCCATACCGTTCCCTTCGGTCAGATCAGCTCAGTCAGCAATTTCAGCCGCGACTGGGGCACGATCAAGTTCCAGCTCAAGTTCGAGCGCGACAGCGATCCGGAACTGATCCGCAAGACCGCCAAGAAGGTCGGGATTGCCATGCTGGACGACGCGGAATTCGGCGCGGATTTCCTCGTGCCTTTGAAGATGCAGGGCATTCAGGACATTACCGAGACGTCGATCGTGGTCCGCTTCAAGTTCACCTCGCTGCCGGGCAATCCGAGCATCATCAAGCGCGAGGCGATCAAGCGGCTGATTGCCGCCTGCAAGGCCGCCGGGCTGGAGTTTGCATCCAATGCCGTGACGGTAAGATCGCGGGGAGACATGCTGCATGACGAGGTTGCCGCGACCTCGATGCTGCATCCGCTCGCGCCCGTCGCATCGGCCTGAAGCCGATGCGGCATCGGTCAGATGCCGCTGCCGTGCTGTTCGGTTACATCCTTATTCGGAATCTGGTCGACGAGGACTTTCAGCTCGCCCGCATGGATCTTGAGCAGGATATCGCGATCCATCGGCAGGAGTTCGCCGTCGATGACGCAGCGGACATCCTTGCGGTGGCGGGGGAAATGCAGCTCCAGCTCGGTCACGGTCATCGCCGTCACCGCCTCGTTGTCCTTCAGTCGCCCACGCAGGATATCGAGCGTGAGTTTTGCCACGCCGGCAGGTGTCAGCGGATCGGCGATATAGAAACCGAGATGGCCGCGGGTGACATCATCGGCATACATAAGGGCGTCGCTGCCGAATTCGTTGTTGGACACGGAGATCGCCGAGACCCGACGCACGCCGGTCTTGCCCTCGGCATTGAACTCAACCTCGAATTCCGGCGGATTGAGCATCACGCCGATTGCCGCTCGGGTGCTTGCGCGAATTTTTCCGAGGCGAGAGCCGAAGCTCATCGAGTTGCGGTAACGCACCATGCGGGCATGCAGGCCGGCGGAAAACTGGTGGACGAAGCTTCTGCCGTTGGCGCTGGCGATATCGACATCGCGCACATGCGAATGGGACAGAACGTCGATCGCCTCCCAGATATCCAGCGGGATCTTCAGCGAACGGGCAAACAGGTTCATGGTACCGGCCGGCACGATGCCAAGGGCGATGCCGCTTTTCCAGGCGATCGAAGAGGCTGCCGAGATGGTGCCGTCGCCGCCGCCGGCGATCAGTCCCTCGACGCCATTCATGGCTGCAGCCTTCTCCATCGTCTCGACAACCTTGTCGCCGGAGACGACATGGCACTCGATCTCATGCCCCGCTCCTTCGAACGCTCTCAGCGCATGGGCGCAATAGGCGTCCATGTCGGTGGTTCGGAAGGTCCCGCCGTCGCGGTTGAAGACTGCATAGAGGTTCATGAAATACCGTGGTTGGAATGAAGGCGGCGAGATAACGAGTGGATCAGGAAATGGTTGCGGCCTGTGATCTTATCAAGAGCGCCGATGAGAAGGATCGGCGGCAGGAATGCCATTCCTCTGTGAAAATTTGACGAAATCCAATGTTCATCTACCGCACTGCACAACGACGTGATAGAAAGAGCTCCGTGGTCGAGCTTGCGGCCGCGACAGACCAATCGGGCTGACAAGAGCCTGCCTGCTCATTTTTTGCAAAAACGATCCGACATAATGACCGACAGCGTACATTCCATGGATGCCGCACGCGCTGCATCCAGCCATCAGACCCTTTCTCCCCTCGCCGTCCTGCTGATCACCTTCGCCCTTGCGGTGGGCGGTTTCGGTATCGGCACCGGTGAATTCGTGATCATGGGACTGTTGCCGGATGTGGCGAAGACTTTCGAAGTCAGCATTCCGATGGCGGGTTACGTCATCAGCGCCTATGCGCTCGGTGTCGTCGTCGGCGCACCGATCATCGCGGTGCTTTCGGCACGCGTGCCACGCCGCACGCTGCTGCTCTGGCTGATGGGCGTGTTCGCCGCCGGGAATATCCTCTCGGCGATGGCTCCAGATTTCTGGAGCTTTACCTTCCTGCGCTTCCTGACCGGCCTGCCGCACGGCGCCTATTTCGGTGTCGCGTCGCTGGTGGCAGCCTCCATGGTGCCACCGAACAAGCGCGCACGCGCGGTCGGCCGCATCATGCTGGGGCTGACCATCGCAACACTCATCGGCACACCGCTTGCAACCTTCATGGGGCAGATGCTTTCCTGGCGCGCCGCCTTCTATCTGGTCGGCGGCATCGGTGCCTTGACGGTCGCGCTCGTCTGGTATTTCAAGCCGAAGGACAAGGTGCAGGAAGGTGCGAGCATCCTGCGCGAACTCAGCGCCTTCGCCAAGCCGCAGGTGTGGCTGACGCTTGCCATCGCCGCCGTCGGCTTCGGCGGCATGTTCTCGGTATTCAGTTATATCGCCTCTACCACGACCGAAACGGCAGGCCTGCCGGTCGGCATGGTTGCGGTTGTGCTGGCGCTGTTCGGCATCGGCATGAATGTCGGCAATGTTGTCGGATCGCGTCTGGCCGACATTTCGCTGAAATACACGATCGGCGGATCGATGGTATTCTATATCATCGTGATGCTGGTCTTCGCCAACTTCGCGCAATATCCGATCGTGCTCTACATCACCGTCTTCCTCGTCGGCTGCGGCTTTGCGCCGGGGCCTGCGCTGCAGACGCGTCTGATGGACGTTGCGGCGGATGCGCAGACGCTGGCTGCCGCGTCCAACCACTCGGCCTTCAACATCGCCAATGCTCTCGGTGCAGCACTCGGCGGCATGGTGATCGCCTGGGGATGGGAATATGCGGCGACCGGCTATGTGGGTGCCGTTCTGTCCCTCTTCGGCCTCGGCGTATTCTTCATCTCCGTCTGGCTGGAGCGCAAGACCGGCCACGTCTGATAAAGGAATGGGCCGTACCGCGTGCGGCCCATCACTCCTTGCGCCCTCCACAGCTTCGCGCCATCTATTGCCTCAAACAGCAAGGGAGATGATCGATGCGCGCCGTGGGCTTCAACCAGAACCAGCCGATTTCGTCAGAAACGGCACTCGTCGATATTGAACTGCCTATGCCGGAAGCCAAGGGGCGCGACCTGCTCGTCGAGATCAAGGCGATCTCGGTCAATCCCGTCGACACGAAGACCCGCAAGAACGCCGTTCTCGAGCCAGGCCAGTACAAGGTTCTCGGTTATGACGCGGCCGGCGTGGTCACGGCCGTCGGCCCCGGCGTCAAACTCTTTAAGCCGGGCGACGAGGTCTATTATGCGGGCGCAATCAACCGGCAGGGCACCAATGCCGAATTCCACCTGGTCGACGAGCGGATCGTCGGGGCAAAGCCGAAGACGCTGAGCTTCGAACAGGCGGCAGCGCTGCCGCTTACCGCAATCACCGCCTATGAGACGCTGTTTCACCGGATGCGGGTGCAGGACAAGGTGGCGAGCGCCTGGAACGCGGTCCTGCTGATCGGCGGCGCCGGCGGTGTCGGTTCGATCGCCATCCAACTGTTGCGCGAACTTTCCGACGTGACCGTGATGGCGACCGGCTCGCGTCCGGAAACGCAGGACTGGATCAGGGAGCTCGGCGCGCATCACGTGCTCGATCATTCGAAGCCGCTTGCCAGGCAGATCGCGGATCTGGCGATCGGCGCCCCTGCCTTCGTCTTTTCGATCACCGAGACGTCACAGCATATCGGCGACATTCTGGAACTGATCGCACCGCAGGGGCGGCTCGGCCTGATCGACGATCCGAAGGAGCCGGTCGATGTGCGCCAGTTCAAGCGCAAGGCGCTGTCGATCCACTGGGAGACCATGTTCGCCCGCCCGGTCTTCCAGACCGCGGACATGATCGAGCAGCACAAGCTTCTCACCCATGTGGCGGAACTGGTCGATGCGGGAAAGATCAAGACGACGCTTTCAGACGTGATCGGGCCGATCAACGCCGAGAACCTGAAAGCCGCGCATGCCTTGATCGAAAGCGGAAAGACCCGCGGCAAGCTGGTTCTCTCGGGCTTCTAAAGAGAGCCGCGCATTCGCCGATGGCGGCGCCATATACTTACCAAAACGCAAGTTTCCCGCTATGATTGTCCCGACAGCCTATGGGGGGACAATCATGGCTACGTCACCGACATCATCATTCGGCAATCCTAACCCGATCGGCGTGCTGACCGGCTCGACATGGTTCGGCTATCTCGCGCGAACCGTCCTGACATTCATGTTCTGGGCGAGCGGGTTTGCAAAGCTCATCGACTTCAACGCCGGTGTCGCGGAGATGGCGCAGTTCGGGCTCGAACCGGCGGTCGCCTTCAACGTCGCGACGATCATTACGCAGCTCGGCGGTTCTATCCTCATCATCCTCAACCGCTGGACCTGGCTCGGCGCGGGTGCCCTTGCAGTCTTCACCGCCCTGACCATCCCGCTCGTGCATCATTTCTGGACGATGGAAGAGCCGTTCAAGACGATCGAGTTCTATGTGGTGATGGAACACATCACCGTCATCGGCGCGCTGATGGTTGTCGCCTGGAAGGCCCGGACCTGAAACGCGAAAGCCCGCGGCGTTCAACGCAGCGGGCCTGATTGCAGGAAGGAGCGTCCGGACTTCAGGCCTGGATGACGAAGACCTTGGCACCGACCTGTATGCGGTTGTAGAGATCGATCACGTCGTGGTTCATCATGCGGATGCAACCGCTCGACATGGCCAGACCGATCGATTCCGGCTGGTTGGTGCCGTGCAGACGGAACAGGGTGTCGTTGCCATTGCGGTAAAGATAGATGGCGCGGGCGCCGAGCGGGTTGTTCGGGCCACCCGGCAGGCCGCCGGCGAGCTTGCGATAACGCTCTTCACGGCGCTGCATGTTGGGCGTCGGGGTCCAGGACGGCCATTCCGCCTTGCGGCCGACATAGGCGTTGCCGGAAAGAGCCATGCCGGCGCGGCCGACGCCGACGCCGTAACGGATCGCCTGGCCACCACCGAGGATGTAGTAGGCGCGCCTGGCCGGAGTATCAACCACGACGGTGCCGGGCGCATAGTTGCCAGCATAGGCAACCTGCTGGCGGCGCAGTTCCGGCTTGATCTTGTCGATCGGCACCTGCCGCAACGGAAAATCTTCCTGCGGCAGAGCAGCATAGTTTTGCTGATCATTATAGGTCGAAGCGCAACCGGCGAGCAGGAGCGGCAAGCCAGCCAGAAGGCCGCGGCGTGAAATCGGCATGATCGTGTCCTTGATGCGTCGAAAAGATGACGCAAGCTAAGGACGTTATGGTTAATGCTTCGCTAATGACGTGTGTTACCTAAGCCTCAAGCGGTAACAATCGCGTTTGCGTCACTCTTCCTCGCAAGGCCATGAGGGCGGTGTCTTCAGTCCCTCGGGCAGTTTCGTCCTGTCGTCTCCGCAAGCCAGTGCGATCTGATCCTGCTCCAGGCCGGTAGCCTTCGACAGGTCGACACCTTCGATACGGGTCAGGAAAAGAAACGCATTGGTGAAATCGACCGGTCCGCCGATATCGACATTGTGGAAGGTCGAGCGGGAGAGATTGACCAGCGCGAAGCGGGTGTTCGCCAGTTTTGCCTTGTAGAAGACTGCGCGGCCCAGTTCCGCCTTGGTGAAATCCACATTGGTCAGATCAGCGTCGGAGAAATTCGCCCTCTGCATTTCCGCCGACACGAAGCTCGCGCCGGAAGCGGAAATACCCGACAGATTGCTGCGATATCCTTCCGCCCGTTCGAAATTGGCGCCTGCCGCATCTGATTGGGCGAGTGAAGCGCGCACCAGCATGGTCTTGCTGAAATTCGCCTTCTTGATGTTGGTGCGGCTGAGATCGGTCATGCTGAAATCGACGCCGGAGAGATTGGCGCCCTCAAAATTGCTGTTGTCCAGCATAAGCAGACGCTTCTTGCAGTTGCTCCAGTCCACACCCGGCGTCGGATAGGCGCGGCAATCGACGGCGGCCGCTTCGCTGGCGCCGAAAAAAGCCGTCATGATCGCGATCGCGACGAGAACAACAGCAGCCCTGAGAGCCCCGATCAAAGGGGCGACGCGAAAGACGAAATCTCTGTTATTCATCACATGCTGACCCATTGGCGCAAAGGAAGTGGATTGCTTGTCTGGAACCATATCTATTCTTCTTTCGAACAACACGAAAGACATAGGCAGTCAGCCAGATGTGATCAGATATAAGAATGAAAAGAGCCTTACCAAGACCTTTTCATCATCAGACAGTATCCACCAGAGAAACTGACAAACGGCACCCCGCAAATGCCGTTCGCCAAGCATGTCGGACGAGATACCGGTGCAGGCCGACCGAACATTACATGTTCGGATAAACCGGTCCTTCCCCACCCTGCGGCGGCACCCAGTTAATGTTCTGGTTGGGGTCCTTGATATCGCAGGTCTTGCAGTGGACGCAGTTCTGCGCGTTGATCACATAGACTTCCCCGCCATCCTTCTCGACCCATTCGTAGACCCCGGCCGGACAGTAACGGGCAGAGGGACCGGCATAGACGTCGTGCTCCGAAGCCTTCTGCAGATCCATATCCTTGACCTTTAGATGGACCGGCTGGTCCTCTTCATGGTTTGTGTTGGACAGGAAGACGGATGAGAGGCGATCGAAGGTCAGGACGCCATCCGGCTTCGGATAGTCGATTTTCTTGTGCTTCTCCGCCGGCTCGAGCGACTGAGCATCGGTCTTGCCGTGTTTCAGTGTGCCGAACAGCGAGAAACCGAACAGCTGGTTGGTCCACATGTCCAGCCCGCCGAGCGGAATGCCGATCAGCGTGCCGAATTTCGACCAGAGCGGCTTGACGTTGCGGACCAGCTTCAGGTCGCGGCCGATCGGACTGGTTCGCCATTCGTTCTCGATCTCGACCGGTTCGTCATTGGCGCGGCCATCGGCGATCGCGGCGGCGATCTTGTCGGCGGCAAGGATGCCGGAGAAGACGGCGTTATGGGAACCCTTGATACGCGGCACGTTGACGAAGCCTGCCGAACAGCCGATCAGCGCGCCGCCGGGGAAGGAGAGTTTCGGCACCGACTGGTAGCCGCCCTCGGTGATCGCACGCGCGCCATAGGAGATGCGCTTGGCGCCCTCGAAGGTCGGTGCGATCGCAGGATGGGTCTTGAACCGCTGGAATTCCTCGAAGGGGAAGAGATAGGGGTTCTTGTAGTTCAGATGCAGGACGAAGCCGACGGCGACGAGATTATCTTCCAGGTGATAGAGGAAGGAACCGCCACCGGTCTTCATGTCGAGCGGCCAGCCGAAGGAATGCTGCACGAGACCCTGTTTGTGGTTCTCGGGTTTTACTTCCCACAGTTCCTTGATGCCGATGCCGAATTTCTGGACGTCTCGGTCCTTCTGAAGATCGAATTTTGCGATCAGCTGTTTTGCCAGCGAACCGCGTACGCCCTCGCCGATCAGCGTGTATTTTCCGAGCAGAGCCATGCCGCGGGTATAGTTCGGGCCGGGTTCGCCGTTCTTTTCGATGCCCATGTCGCCGGTGGCAACACCGATCACATTGCCTGCATCGTCATACAGCACCTCGCTTGCGGCAAAGCCGGGGTAGATCTCGACGCCGAGTTCTTCCGCCTTGCCGGCGAGCCACCGACAGACATTGCCGAGCGACACGATATACTTGCCATGATTGTTCATCAGCGGCGGCATGGCGAAATTCGGCAGACGAATGGAGCCTGCCGGGCCCAGGAACAGGAACTGGTCGTCGGTGACCTTGGTCTTGAACGGGTGTCCCTCCTCTTCCTGCCAGCCGGGCAGGAGCGCATCGATGCCTGAGGGATCGACCACGGCGCCGGACAGGATGTGAGCGCCGACTTCCGCGCCCTTTTCCAGCACCACGACCGTGAGATCGGGATTGATCTGCTTCAGCCGGATCGCCGCGGATAGACCCGCAGGGCCAGCGCCGACGATTACGACGTCGAATTCCATCATCTCCCGTTCGGGAAGTTCCATCTCTTCGCTCATTCCATATGCCTCCGCCTCGGCGGGATCCCCTTTTGTCAAACTATTCCTTGGCAAATGCCAAGATGGTTGTCGAGCCGGGATGCGACACCGGCTAACCTGACACGAAGACCCGTTCCCATATTTGCAGGACAAATAACGTTTACGTCAACGTCAAAATGCCGCACAAACCTCCATGGCCTTGTTGTCATACAACCTGACGACCCGCAACCTTTCTTCGATGCGGGCACATCCGTAAAGTTAAACTACGCAGCAAGCCAAGCCTTGTTCCGTGATTGCGTCCTAACGCCGCCCCGCTCACGATCGCGCGCGGTTAAGAACGATCCCCGCCATATCCAGGCTTCCAATGTGAACAGCCGCCACTATAACCCTATCAACAGACAATGCTGCCACAGGAGAACGGAATGGATCTGGGAATTTCGGGCAAAAGGGCCCTGGTGCTCGCTTCGTCGCGGGGCCTCGGTCTCGGTATCGCCACGGCGCTCGCCAATGAAGGCGCCAATGTTCTTCTGGTCGGGCGTTCGGGCGACAAGCTTGCCGAAAACTGCAAGACGATCAATGCAGCCGGAAAAGGCAGGGCCGACTGGGTGTGGGGAGATCTCGCCGACGACAACTTCGTCGAGGCCATGGTCGAGGCGGTTAAGGAAAAGCTCGGCGGTCTCGACATTCTCGTCAACAATACGGGCGGACCGACACCCGGCGGCACGCAGGACATGAGCGCCGACAAGCTCGACACCTTTTTCCAGTCGATGGTGCTCAGAGTGATTGCGCTGACCAATGCGCTTCTGCCGCAGATGAAGGAACAGGGCTGGGGCCGCATCCTGACGGTCGCCTCCTCCGGCGTCATCGAACCGATCCCGAACCTGGCATTGTCGAACACCCTGCGCGGTGCGCTGGTCGGCTGGAACAAGACGCTGTCCAGCGAAGTCGCAGGATCCGGAATTACCGCCAACATGCTGCTTCCGGGCCGCATCCTGACGGACCGTATCGAGGAGCTTGACGGCGCCAATGCCAAGCGGCTCGGCAAGAGCATGGAGGAAATCCGCGAGGCTTCGGTGAAAACCATTCCGGCCGGCCGTCTCGGCACGGTGGAAGAGTTCGGCGCGGCAGGCGCTTTCCTCTGCTCGGAACCGGCCAGCTACATTACCGGCACGATGCTGCGCGTCGATGGCGGGGCTGCAAAGTCGCTGTAATGACCAAAAGGCCCGGCGATAGTCGGGCCTTTTCATTTGGAGTTCGTATTTCCTTACGTGCAGATGCCGTCTGCATTGATGATGATATCTTGCGCCATATCTTCATCCTCACTTTCAATACGGCGGAGAGCGACCATGCGCCTGATCAGGCTTATCGCCGGAGTTTTCGGCATCTTCGTCGGCGTGATCGGCCTTGTCTGGATCGGCCAGGGCACCGGCGTCTTCCCCTACCCACGCTCCAGCTTCATGATCAACCAGACGCCCTGGATCTTCTGGGGTCTGCTGGCAGTTCTCATCGGTGTGCTGATTGTCTGGGCGTCACGCCGCTTCCGCATCTGACGGGCCTGAGCTATGATCTGATTCCGGCGCGGCCCGCGCCTCCCCCCTCCGATCGGGAAAGTATACTTCATACGGGGCAGCCATCTTCGAACCGACTGTTCGGGCAGACCGCAAAAGGAGGGATTGCGAATATTGCTCGCATCAGGAGGTTTTCAACGATGAAACTCACTGCGCCCATCTATCACCTGAAACGCAAGGCCAAGGCCTTGTCACGCGAACGATCCATCCCTCTCAATGCCGCACTCGACCATATCGCCAGAGCCGAGGGCTGCGAAAGCTGGAGCCTGCTTGCCGCCCGCCATGCGACAACATCTCCCGCCAGGGCGCTTTACGAGCAGCTCGAACAGGGCGATCTTCTACTGATCGGCGCAAGACCGGGTCTCGGCAAGACACTGATGGCCTTGGAACTGGCGATCGAGGCGATGAAGGCCGACAGACCTGCGTTTTTCTTCACGCTCGAATATACCGAGGCGCAGATCGCGGACCGGTTCAAAAGGCTCGGGACCGAGCCGGCGCTGTACCGCGACCTTTTCGCCTCCGATTGCTCGGACGGCATCAACGCCGATCACATCATCAGCACACTGGATGCCGCTCATCCCGGCACACTGGTCGTCGTCGATTACCTGCAATTGCTCGATCAGCGACGTTCGACCCCGCCTCTTAATCAGCAGGTCTCGGCACTTCGCGCCTTCGCCGAAACAAAAGGGTTGATCATCGTCTTCGTATCGCAGATCAGCAGGACCTATGATCCGAAGACGAAACAGTTCCCGACGCTCGAAGACATACGGCTTCCCAATCCGATGGACCTGACATTGTTCAAGAGGACCTGCTTCCTGAATGAAAGCGGTGTCCGTTTCCAGGCGAGCAGCTGAGCGAAGACGTCAGCCGGATGACGTCGATCCGGCTCATTTCAGCTCGGCAGGGTCAGCTCGGCGAGATCAGTTCGGCCGCGCAGACGTCAATTTCGGCAGGTCCGCGATCAGCCCGTCGCGTACGGTGAAGCTGATCGGCTTGTCGGTGTGCCGTTTGTTGTCGACCAGCAGGCGGGCGAAGACGACCTTCCGGTTGCCCTTCTCGGCCCAGCCGACGAACCAGCCGAGCGGGCGGCTGCCGTCCAGCTTGCCGTTTGCGTTTCGAAGCGAGCCCGAGCCGGTCTTGCCGTGAACGGTCCATCCATCCGACGCCTTGAAAGAAGGCACGATCGCCTGCGTCATGCTTGCGGCATCCTTCGAGATAGGCAGCTCGCCGGTCATGAAGCGCCGCAGGAAGCTCACCTGCTCGTCGGGCGAAATCTTCAGCGATGAACTCAGCCAGGATTGCGTCAGTCCGTCGGTGCCGCCCGGTCCGCCTGCGACATCCCGGTTGCCATAATCGAACCGGCGGACGTAATCGGCAAAAGCCTGCTTGCCGAGGCGACGGGTGATTTCCTGCGAATACCAGACGATCGAATCCTTTTCCCATATGGTCGGATCGGTCGTCTTCTGCTCGCGCTCGGAGCGCTTGAATTTTGCCTGATAGTCCCAGCGGGGATTACGTTCATCCACAAGAATCCTCTTGTCATACCCCATCATCGCAAGCGGCAGCTTGAAGGTCGATTGCGGATAGAAGGCCTGATCGCAACCACCTTGCCGGTGGATCGCCATGCCGGTATCGACATCGACGATAACGGTACAGCGCACCGGATCGGCGGCGCTGGCGGGAACGGCCGCGGACACGGCGGCAACAGCGGAAAGAGCGAGAAAAGAGAGTTTTGCAGAGGTCACGGCAGATCAACTCCATGCATCGGATTCGGATCACCGAGACAGACATGCGAGACCCGGCCAAAACATGGCGGCGCGACCCCTCACTATATGCCTCACCAACATGAAAAATCCATTACTCAATCATGTTTTCAAGTTCTTAAATATTGATTTTATTTGTCATTCGCACGTTGACGCCGCCTCAATCCGCGATCGCTAGAGGCCGCCCGGCATTCGTCAACAGCGGAGAAAACATTGCTTCTCGAAGGTATTTTCGGCGGCGGCAGCCAGTCTGACGCGCCGAGCCAATCATCACCAGCACCGTCCGGCGCAAGCCAGAGCGACACAAGCNNGCACGGGCGACAACACCGTGACGCCTGCCGACGGCACTCAACCGGACACCGTCGAAAACTACACGCGGGAAGAGACGGACGACGGCACCTATGGTCCGATGCCGCCTGCTCAGGCCGATGCGGGCGAACCGGCAGCGGGAACGGCAGAAGACGACGTTCCGACAGAAACCGGTAACGGCACCGCGCTGGAAGACGGCGCATCACAGCCGGTCGGGGAAACGGATGCCGCAGAGCCCGTTCCGGCGGCAGAGGCCGACCAGCCGGGCGACGAGGTCGTTGCCGAGCAGCCTGTATCGTCCGGGCCGGCATTATCGGTTGAAGAGGAGAGAGAAACCGGCGGCGAACCGGTCGCGGAAGCACCTATCGCCCATGCGGATAAATCGGGATCGGCCCAGACGAGTGGTGCGACAACTGGTGTGCGCGACTTCGTCACGCCGCTGCTCGCCGAGCTTCAGGCGATCAGCCAGCGCTCGACCACCAAGGTCGCCGACGACATTTCAGCCAGCCAGCGCCGCGCCGCGGCCAATGTTCATGACCAGATGATCCGGCAGATGCTCGACCAGATATCCGCGAATGGCGGCGGTGTCTCCGCTATGCAACTATTCAAAAGCGGCGATGCGGAAAAAACGCAATCGCTTCCGGCCCGCTGGTACGCCGAGGCCTGATCTTACATTATCGACATACGGATGGGGCGCGGGGTGTGCGCCCCATCTGCACTTATAGGGTACATTTAGAGAATGCGATTGAGCGCTGCTTTCGGCCGATTGCGGACAAACTTACGCCACCTGGTTTAGCGGCCAAACCTCAACGACACCGTAAGCCACCGCGCATGGCGTCTTCGAAACCATCTCTACCGCCTCGCTCAGATCAGCCGCTTCGATGATGGCGAAACCTGCAACAGGCATCTCTGACCTCATGAATGCGCCTTCGGAAACGGATACTTCCTTTGCCGCATGGTTTCTGACCTGAACCGCCTGTCCTGCGATACCCATCTCGACACCGGCTTTCTGAAGCTTCGCATCGTGAGCATGAGCAGCGGCGCGGACAGCCTCATCGGTCCGTCTGTAGCCCGCTGCGTCTCCGTATCCAATGGTAACAAACTTTGGCATGATCTCCTCCATCGTTGATGGTGGAAGTTGGCGGCGCGAAACACGATGTCAATGTCAGCTTGCGGAGCACCGCAGACAGTTACTTCCGGCTGAATTCGCAACCGCCTACAGCCGCTCCACATCATTTTCGACTGGCGGCATCCACCGCATAATTCGGCATCCCTTTGCCGCCTTCTCGCTTGCGTCGACGCCAAACCTGTGGCATCAGGCGCGCTCTCAAAAGGGCGGGGCCTCAGGCTTCGCCCTTATCGCGTCCGGGAGCGTCCCGGCTCAATCAATTTTGCAGACGACAAGGAGCACGGCCATGGCACGGGCGCTCGGGCTTGATTTCGGCACGACCAATACTGTTCTGGCGCTGGCAGACAGCGGCAGCACGACACATTCGATGCAGTTCTTGAGCAGCGCCGGTGAGACGGATTCGATGCGCACGGCGCTCTCCTTCATGAAGGACGCCCAGCTTGGGGCGCAGGCACTCAAGGTCGAGGCCGGACAGGCGGCGATCCGCCAGTTCATCGACAATCCGGGTGACGCACGCTTCCTCCAGTCGATCAAGACCTTTGCCGCAAGCCCGCTTTTCCAGGGCACGCTGGTCTTTGCCCGCCGGCACACGTTCGAAGACCTGATGGAGGTTTTCCTCAAGCGCCTGAAGACCTATGCGGACGGTCACTGGCCTTCGGACGTCTCGCGTCTGGTTGCCGGACGGCCGGTGCATTTCGCCGGCGCAAGCCCGGACCCGGCGCTTGCGACAGAACGCTACAACGAAGCACTGACGCGGCTCGGCTTTCCCGAGATCCACTATGTCTACGAACCGGTTGCGGCCGCCTATTACTTCGCCCAGACGCTGAAAAGCGATGCCAATGTACTTGTGGCCGACTTCGGCGGCGGCACGACCGACTATTCCCTGATCCGCTTCGAGCGCCATGCCGGCAAGCTGACGGCAAAACCGATCGGTCATTCCGGTGTCGGCATTGCCGGCGACCATTTCGATGCCAGGATGATCGAGCATCTGGTGGCGCCTGAAATCGGCAAGGGAACGTTCTTCAAGAGCTTCGACAAGCTGCTGGAAGTCCCTTCGAGCTATTACGCCAACTTCTCGCGCTGGAACCAGTTGTCGATCTTCAAGACGACGCGCGAATTCAATGACCTGAAGTCGCTGGTGCGCTCAGCCGTCGACCCGGACAAGCTCGAACTGTTCATCGAACTCGTCGAACATGACGAGGGTTATCCGCTCTACCAGGCGATCTCCGCGACCAAGATGGCGCTTTCAGGCGCGGAAGAGGCCGAGTTCAAGTTCGCGCCGCTTGGCAGGGCCGGACAAAAGACTGTCAAGCGCGCCGATTTCGAAACATGGATCGCCGATGATCTTGCCCGTATCGAAGGCGCGCTGGACGATGTCCTGACCAAGACGAACACCGCGCCGGCAGAGGTGGACAAGGTGTTCCTCACCGGCGGCACGTCGTTCGTTCCAGCCGTCCGCCAGATCTTCACCCGACGCTTCGACGCCTCGAAGATCGAAACCGGCGGCGAATTGCTCTCCATCGCCCATGGTCTGGCGCTGATCGGTGAGAGCGACAATGTCGGTGAATGGGCGGCGTGAGCCTTCCCATACCGATATTGAGAGGAAAAATCCCCTCACTTGCGATTTCTAACACTTAGCCTTCGGCTAAGATGTTGAAATCGCTTTCTCTCCCACAAGGGGAGAGATACCGGTGAGGCATGCTCGACACCCTACCTCTCCCCTTGTGGGAGAGGTTACAAAATCAAGATCTTAGCCAAAGGCTAAATCTTAGATTTTGTTGGTGAGGGGATAAGCTCCTCCACAGGCCAAACAATTTCCCACTTCCAGCCAACATGCTGTAAGAACAGTTCCATGAACGCCGCCTCGAATTTCAATCCGGCCGAACTTGCCGCCCTTCTGCATTTCTATGCGGATTCGGGCGTCGAATGGCTCGTCGACGACGAACCGGTTGACCGGATTGCCCAGTTCGAAGCGCAAAAGGCAGCAAGGGCTCAGGCAAATGCCCCGGCAAGCGCCCGAGAAGGTAGCCAGCAGGAGGGCCCGGCTTCGGCGTCGAACGGCAATGGCGCGGCCTCGAGACGACCTGGCGCGGCAGCCCCTCCCCCGGCAATGGCCAACCCGGTCG
>DLSX01000038.1 GCA_002500765.1 Neorhizobium sp. UBA7851 | reverse complement strand
CCGCCGGCAACGCGACGCTGGCCTTCCGGCGTGTCGGTCTCATAGGTGCCGGACACTTCGAAGATCGCCACGTCGCCAAAACCCTTGTCGGCATTGCGCTGGGCAGCCGTCAGCAGGCCCGGCAGAAGCGACGGACGCATGTCCGACATATCGGCCGCAATCGGGTTGGCGAGCTTCAGCGCCGCCGAACCGCCGCCGAAAAGCTTCGCCTGATCTTCCGGAATGAAGGACCAGGTGACGGCTTCCAGCATGCCGCGGGATGCAAGCGCGCGCTTGGCGGTACGGGTGCGGATCTGCAGCGTGGTCAGGATCTTGCCGTTCACCGCGCCGAGATTTTCCAACGGCTCCGGCTTGATGTTGTCGACGCCGTGGATGCGCATGACTTCCTCGACGAGATCGGCCTTGCCATCCACATCCGGACGCCAGGACGGAACCTTTACACTGACGCGCTCGCCAGAACCTTCGACGGTGAAGCCGAGGCGGTTGAGGATTTCGCGGCTTTCGTCAGCCGAGATCTCCAGGCCCGTCAGGCGCTTCACTTCCGAGAAGGGGAAGTCGACGGTTTTGGCTTCAAAACCTTTGTAACCGACGATCCTGGCTTGCGCAGGCGTGCCGCCGCAGAGGTCGAGAACCAGCTGCGTCGTGCGGTCGAGACCCGGAACCATGTATTCCGGATCGACGCCGCGCTCGAAGCGGTAGCGCGCGTCGGTGATGATGCCGAGCGTGCGGCCGGATTTTGCGATGTTGATCGGATCCCACAGCGCCGATTCGATCAGCACGTCGACGGTGTTTTCGTTGCAGCCGGAATGTTCGCCGCCCATGATGCCGCCGATCGATTCGACGCCATTATCATCGGCGATGACGACGTTGTTCGGACCGAGCTTGTATTCGCGGGTATCGAGCGCCAGCACCGTTTCGCCTTCCTTGGCACGACGGACGACGAGATCACCCTTGACCTTGGCAGCGTCGAAGACGTGCATCGGACGGCCCTGGTCGAAGGTCATGTAATTGGTGATATCGACCAGCGCATTGATCGGACGCAGGCCGATGGCCTTGAGGCGCGTCTGCATCCAGGCCGGGCTCGGGCCGTTCTTGACGCCGCGCACGAGGCGCAGGCCGAAACCGGGGCAGAGCTTTGCATCATCGAGATAGATCGAAAGGCCAACCGTGGTTTCACCTTCGAGCTTCAGCGCCGGAGCAGAGGGAACCTTCAGCGTACCGAGACCGGAAGCGGCCAGGTCACGGGCGATGCCGTAGATCGAGGTGCAGTCCGGGCGGTTCGGCGTCAGGTTGATCTCGATCATCGGATCGTCGAGACCGGCGTAAGCGGCAAAGGACGTGCCGACCGGCGCATCTTCGGGAAGGTCGATGATGCCATTATGCTCGTCCGACATGTTGAGCTCTTTTTCCGAGCACATCATGCCGTGGCTTTCGACACCGCGGATCTTGCCGACGCCGAGCGTCACGTCGAGACCGGGAACATAGTCGCCCGGACGCGCCAGCGCACCGACGAGGCCGGTGCGGGCATTCGGCGCGCCGCAGACGACCTGCAGCGGCTTGCCGCCGTTGACATCAGGACCCGCATCGACGGAAAGAACCCTCAGCCGGTCGGCTTCCGGATGCTGTACGGCTGACAGAACCCTGGCGATGACGAAGGGCTTGTAGGCCGCCTTGTCGTCGACATCCTCGACCTCGAGGCCGATCGCCGTCAGGCGCTCGCAGATCTGATCAAGAGTGGCGTCGGTCTCAAGATGATCCTTGAGCCAGGAAAGCGTGAACTTCATTCGTTTTCTCCTGAGGGCCTCGACACGGTCATGGTTTCCATCCGTGGCAGGCCGTCATCGATATGAAAGAAAGGAAGCTGCTCGTGCACATAACCGTGCACGCGCGGCGGATAATTTTCCGGCGCATCCATGGCGCCGAGCATGAAGAAGATTCGGTCGGCAAGCCGGGCGTCGGCATAGGCGATAGGCGCACCACAGGTGCCACAGAAGCTGCGGCTTGCGGGCGCCTTGCCATAGGTCGAGCCGGTCTCCCCCTCGAAGGCCACGTCCTCGGTGCGAAAGCCGACAAAGGCCGCGACAGGAGCGCCGCTCGCGCGCCGGCAATCGCTGCAGTGGCAATAGCTCGCATAGATCGGATCGGCGCTCGACCGAAACCGGATCGCCCCGCATCGGCATCCGCCGGTGTGGCTGGTCGGTGTCTCAATGGTCATCAGATCATGCCGCCTTTTCCGGAGCCTTCGCACCCGGCGCCTTTATGCCGAGAAACATGCTCTTGACCGAAATGCCCTCGTCGATCGCAGTCCACCAGATTCCTTCGTACATGAGCTCGATGTCGTTAAGTGCTTCGTCATCAAGCTCAGAAAGGAAGGGATACCACCAGAGAGGCGTCGAAATGACACGGCCGTCAGCGAGAGCGACGTGAACTTCGCCTCCCTCACACCAAGCCCGAGCGGGTCGCATTTCGTCGGTTTCAAAGACCAAAGAAGTCATCCCAAGCGCCTATCCATTCATCACGATGTTCAGAGGCCACCTTGATCAGCCTGCTGATCTCCTGCTCACTATAGCCCCTGTTCTGCGCGACTTCCAAACTCTTCAGCCAGACCTTCAGGGACTTTCCATCCTTGACGATATGGATATGCGGCGGCTCGCCGACATCCAAGGCGTAGAATCGAAATTTATAGCCGTGCCAGATGAGCAGGGTCGGCATCGCGTTACTGACTCAAACCGCCGAACAGGGTCGGCATGTCGAGCGGGCGAAAACCGTAATGGTTCATCCAGCGGACATCGGCGTTGAAGAAGTCGCGCAGGTCCGGCATGCCGTATTTCAGCATAGCGATGCGGTCGAGGCCCATGCCCCAGGCAAAGCCCTGATATTCGTCCGGATCAAGTCCACCGGAACGCAGCACGTTCGGGTGAACCATGCCGCAGCCCAAGATTTCCATCCAGTCTGTGCCTTCGCCGAACTTGACGATCGGGCCCGAGCGGTCGCACTGGATGTCGACCTCGAAGGACGGTTCGGTGAAGGGGAAGAAGGACGGGCGGAAGCGCATCGTCACCGACGGCACCTCGAAGAAGGTCTTGCAGAATTCTTCGAGGATCCAGCGCATGTTGGCGACATTCGACTTCTTATCGATGACCAGGCCTTCGACCTGGTGGAACATCGGCGAGTGGGTGGCGTCGCTGTCGACGCGGTAGGTGCGGCCCGGTGCGATCACCTTGATCGGCGGGGTGTGGGTGCGCGCGTAGCGCACCTGCATCGGGCTGGTGTGGGTGCGCAGCAGCAGCGGTTTGCCGGTGCTGTCATTGCCTTCGATGTAGAAGGTGTCCTGCATCGAACGGGCCGGGTGGTTTTCCGGGCTGTTCAGTGCGGTGAAGTTGGTCCAGTCGGTTTCGATCTCGGGGCCGTCGGCCACGTCGAAGCCGATCGAGCGGAAGATTTGCTCGACACGTTCCCAGGTACGCATTACCGGGTGGATGCCGCCCTTGGCGCGGCCGCGTCCCGGCAGGGTCACGTCGATGGCTTCGAGATTCAGGCGCGCTTCCAGCTGGGCATTGGCCAGGGCGTCGCGGCGGGCGGTCAGTGCCTGTTCGATTTTTTCTTTGGCGGCATTGATCAGGGCGCCCTGCGCCTTGCGCTGTTCAGGGTCGAGCTTGCCCAGGCCCTTCATCAGGTCGGTGACCTGGCCGGTCTTGCCCAGGTATTTGGCTTTTGCATTTTCGAGCGCGGCGGCGTCCGCGGCGGCGGTGAAATCAGCCTGGGCCGAGGAGACGAGATCTTCCAGCGATTGCATGCTTGTTCTTTTCCTGTTTAGGTGGCGGCAGGAGCCACAATCAAAAACGGGGCACANNGCTGGTCTTGCTAGCTAACTGACTGATTAGGCAGCCAGCTTGGCCTTGGCGGCGGTGACAATCGCGGCGAATGCCGGCTTGTCGTGCACTGCCATGTCGGCCAGGACTTTACGGTCCAGTTCAATCCCGGACTTCTTCAGGCCGTTCATGAAGGCGCTGTAGGTCATGCCGTGCGAACGCGATGCCGCGTTGATACGGGTGATCCACAGGGCGCGGAAGACGCGCTTCTTGTTACGACGGTCGCGGTAGGCGTACTGGCCAGCGCGCATGACTGCTTGCTTGGCAATACGGAATACCTTGCTGCGGCGGCCGCGGTAGCCTTTGGCAAGTTCAAGGACTTTCTTGTGACGGGCACGTGCAGTAACCCCACGTTTTACTCGAGGCATGGTAGCTCCCTTTGTATATGATTAGTGAGATTAAGCGGAAGGCATCATGCGGTAGACGCTCGTCACGTCCGATGCATTGATGTTACGGGTGCCGCGCAGTTGACGCTTGTTTTTGGTGGTCTTCTTGGTCAGGATGTGACGCTTGAACGCCATACCCGACTTGACGGTACCACCCGGACGCACGCGAAAACGCTTCTTCGCGGAGCTTTTGGTTTTCATTTTTGGCATAGTATTCTGCCCTTTTA
>DLSX01000174.1 GCA_002500765.1 Neorhizobium sp. UBA7851 | reverse complement strand
CACCGGCGGCATCAGCCGCTCGATCCAGCGATGGCCGGCCATCATGACGATGACGCCGATCAGCGCATAAAGTGCACCGGCGGCGATGATGCCGCCCAGCGCGAGCGCGATATTCGGGTTAGGGGCGCCAGCTGCGGCGGCAGTCGCCACCAGAACCGGGCCGATGAAGGCGAAGGAGGAGCCGAGATAGCTCGGCACGCGGCCGCCGACGGCGATGAAGAAGATCAGCGTCGAAATGCCGGAAAACAGGATCGAGACGTTGGGGTCGAAGCCCATGATCATCGGGGCAAGCACGGTCGAGCCGAACATCGCCACCACATGCTGGAAGCCCAGCACTATTGTCGGCCCTGCCGGCAGACGTTCGTCGGGCAGGATGCGCCCTTCCGTCTTCAGCCGCCAACGCGGAAAATACCCACCTGTCTCGCTCATCGTTCGCCCTGTCCTGTCTGCGTCCCGCCAAGCGACCGACATGCTTTTCATGTCGTCGTTTTTCGATTTTTTGAATCTCAAGGCGGGATTGAATTTTTGCCTGTCGCGCGGGCACGGGATCGCCGCGGATGCGTCGATACATCGTGCCGGCTCGCAAAAAGTTTCGATACTGCTAACGATTGCCGCTGTCATCGGTAAAGATCGCGTTTCCCACAACAGTTCATGGATCGGTTCTGCGCGATAAGGCCGCGGTTGCCGGTGTCAGGCGTTCAGCGACATCGGCTTGTCGCCGCCGGGCGGCAGGCCGAACAGGTTTCTCACGAGATTGAGAAACGCGCCGTAGGGGTGCCCGAGGACAAGCATCATCACGGCGGCGCCGAGAATGCCGAAGAGGAGGCCGCTGCCGGACGCGCCGCTGACCGCGATGATGACGGCATAGATCGGAACCTGGAAGGTGATAAGCGCCAGACTGTCCCAGAAGAGACGCGAGCGCCTCGTATCGGTTGCACGCTTCATCAACCGGTCGCGCCACAGTCCGTAGGGTCGGCCGACGGGTACCATCAGCACGGCTCCGAGAAGGCGGGCGTGAAATATCTCGTCCCAGGTCATTTGCGCAAAGAAGCGTTCGTTGATGATGCCGGCCGTGGTGAAGAACAGGATCAGCGCAAGCGTGTCTGCAATAAAGGAGCGCCTTCGAAAACTTCGATTGTCTGTCGTGGTGGACAATATCCATATCCTGCCAGAATGCCGGTCATCCTGCGGCAACGCGTCGATGGCTGGTTCGTTGCAGAAAGGCTCTAGAAGCCGATGCACACCCGCAGGCCATTCGTCTGGCGGTTTTCGATCGACAGCGTCAGTCCGTAAACCGTGCAGATTTCCGTGACGATGGACAGGCCAAGGCCGGTGCCGGGCACCTGTTCGTCCAGCCGCACGCCCCGCTCGGTGATGGTGCGGATTTTTTCGGGATCGACGCCCGGACCGTCGTCGGTGATCGTCAGGCGGCGATCCGACCATGTGATCGCGACTTCAGCGGCCGCCCATTTGACGGCGTTTTCGACGATATTGCCGACCAGTTCGCGCAGGTCATGCGGGTCGAGCGGAACGTCTGCCTGTTCGCCGATCTCCCCCTGCCACTCGAGCGCTTCGCCTTCCGGCGTGCGTTTCAGCGTGCGGACGATCTGGCCGATGATCTTTTCCATGTCGGCGTCGGACTGACGCAGTTCGGCATTGGCGACGATCCGGCTTCTGGCAAGCTCCGATTCGACATGGGTGCGCATCAGCCTGACCAGCCGGTCGATCTCGTCGGCCATTTCCGTCTCGCCTTTCTGGCGCAGCGTCAGGGCATCGTTGGAGAGCACCGTCAGCGGCGTTTTCAGTCCGTGTGCCAGATCGCCGGCGCGGGCGCGGGCCTTGGCGATCGCCTGCGCTTGGGCATCGAGCAGGCGGTTGACGGATGTCTCGACGGGTTCGAACTCCTTGGGCAGAACGCCTTCCAGCCGTCCGCCACGGCGTTCGCGAATGCGGTCGAGGCCACTGGTCAGGGCGGCGAGCGGCTTCAGCCCGAAAACGACCTGGATCAGCGACGCGCCGATGAGNNAAAGCGCGAGGCCTGCAAGATAGGGCAGGATGTCGAAGGCGAAGCGATAGCCGGCCTCCTGCAACGGCTTGCGATCTGCGGCGACTGTGATCTGCAAAGTCTTGAGGCCAGCGGATGTCGGTATCATGATCTGACGCTGCTGGGTGGTCAGCGTCGCGCCGTCCGGACCGGCGGTGTCGTAGCGGAGCACCCGCCCGTCACCCGGCAGGTCTGCCGGCGAGGTGAGGGTGTAGTCCCACAGGGAGTGGGAACGCAACCGGGCAGGGGACGTATCGTCGCCGATCTGCCAGTAAAGGCCGCCATAGGCATCCTCGAAGCGCTTGTCGAAAAAGCCTGCCGGTCGTTCCGGACTGCCATCGGCGGCAAAGCGCAGGGAGGCGGCGATATTGTTGATGTGACCGGTCAGTTCCGCATCCAGCCGCCGCTCCAGATTGGCGGAGAAGACGGAGACCATGAACAATCCCGCCAGCGCCAGTGCCGCCGGAACCGTGACCAGCGAGATGATCAGAAAGCGGTTGCGGATAGAAAGCGGTCGTCGTCCCGATGCCGCGTGTCTGTTGTTGCCGTTCATGCTGTACCGATCCGATAGCCGTAGCCGCGGCGGGTGGCGATGATTTCCTTGCCGAATTTCTTGCGCAACCGGCCGACCAGAACCTCGACCGAATTGCTTTCCCGCTCGAAATCCTGGGCATAAAGCTGCTCGGTCAGTTCCATCTGCGAGACATGCCGTTCGCTATTGGCCATCAGATAATGAAGGCAGCGATATTCGAGCGGCGTCAGTTCGATCGGCAGGCCGTCAACGGATGCATTTTTCGCACGTGGATCAAGTTTCAGCCGGCCGGCCTGCATGACCGGGGCGGCCTTGCCCTGCGAGCGACGGATGATGGCCCGAAGGCGGGCCAGAAGTTCGGCCATCTGGAAGGGTTTTGCCAGGTAATCATCGGCCCCGGCATCTATGCCCTCGACGCGCTCTTCCCAGTTGCCGCGGGCCGTCAGGATCAGCACGGGCAGTTCGCGCTCTGCGGCGCGCCAGCGCTTCAGCGCGGAGAGACCGTCCAGTTCCGGCAGGCCGAGATCGAGGATCACGGCGGCAAATTCCTCGCTGTCTCCGCGAAACCAGCCGCTTTCGCCGTCGCTCTCATGTTCGACGAGGTAGCCGGCATGTTCGAGATGGCGGGTGACATCGCGGACAATCAACGGGTCGTCTTCAACGAGCAAAATGCGCATGGCGATCAATCGTCGTCATGGTCGTTGTCGACATCGAGGACGCGGCCGTCCTTGGCGTCCATCTCGATTTCGACAAGCCGGCCGTTCGGCTTCAGCACCTTGAACTCGTAGATGAAGCGGCCGTCGTCCTCGTCGAGCTCGACGCGGATGATCTCGCCGGGAAAGGCGCGGCGCACTTCGTCCTGCAGCGCCGAGAGCGGCATCACCTCGCCCCGGGTCACGGCGTCGCGCAGGCGATCGAGATCATCGTTATCCGCGCGCGTCTGCGGAGCCACGAGAACAACGGCAGACAGGAGGGCAGACGAAAGGGCGATGGGGAGGATACGGTTCGGCATCCGGTTCTTCTAACATGGCTTTGCTGAAATTTAGCTGACATGGTCCGTCAGTTATCGCTCAGCGCCACTTTCGTAAGGTCTCGCCATCGGTCAGGCAACATTGCCTTGGCCGGATCAACAGGATCAGTTCGAAAGGAACCCGCCATGAAGAGCATCACCCTCGCCGCCGCCGCCATCGCCTCGCTCACCGCAATGGGCGGATTTGCAAGCGTTGCCCATGCCGATGACGACGACCGTCGCCGTTGCGGCAATGTGCCGATCGCGGACTGGATGAGTGAAGCAGACCTTCGCAATAGGATCGCGCCGCTCGGGCTTGAAATCCGCGACATCGATATCGATGAAGGCTGCTACGAGGTCGAAGCCCGCAACAAGGACGGCCGTAAGATGGAAATCAAGTTCCATCCGCAATCCGGTGAACAGGTCTGGATCGACGGCGACGACTGATCGAACGAGAAAGGCGGCGGTGTTTCCACCGCCGCCTTCGGCAATTTCCAATTCAAGTCCTAATAGCAGACACGGGCGCGATAAGCCTCGCCGTATTCGTTTTCCACCCATTCGAAGTGGCAACGCGGCGGCGGCGGGGCCGGCTCGTAATAGGCTGGGCGGTAAACGACACGCGGCGGCGGAGGTGGCGCATAGTCATATTGCGGTTCGACATAGACCGGGCGCTGCGAACCGGAGACGATCGCGCCACCGATGAGGCCGCCGGCAAGACCTGCGGCTGCGCCGATCAGGACGTCATCGCCGCGACGATGGTGGTCACGTGCTTGTGCAGTCGGTGCGGTCGCGGCAAGCGCGCCCATAACGGACAGGGCGACAAGGCCTGCGGAAACTGTTTTCTTCATGAACGTCATGGTCGTGGTCCTTTCCCTCTGGTTCTTTCCAAGGGCACGTCCATAAGGTGATGCTGAATCTCGGCGGATTGATGGACGAAAACCAGAAGTAGTCTGAACGGCTGTTCACACTCGATCATCCGGGAGTTGATTTTCGCGATTGTGGCGCAACCCCTGTCTCGCTTTGTGGCGGCAATGCGGCAGACTTGCAGCAACTCGAAGGCCGTCAGAAATCCGTCGGCACGCCGCCTTCTGCTTTTCGCCTTGCCACGAAGGAATCGAGTTCCTCCTCGATTGCCGGATCGAGTGCCGGCTGCCGATAGTCCGCCAGGGCCTGCTTGTATACCCGGTTGGCGTGGTCGTAAGTGGTCGGTCGACCGGCTTCGGTCCAGGTCTCGAAATTGCGCCAGTCGGAGAGGATCGGTGAATAAAAGGCGGTTTCATAGCGCGCCAGCGTGTGGGGCGTGCCGAAATAGTGCCCGCCGGGACCGACATCGCGCACGGCATCGAGGGCAAGCGCATCGGCCGAGACATCGAGCGGCGTCAGGAACTCCGCCACCATCTGCAGCATGTCGACATCGAGGATGAACTTTTCGAACGAGGCCGTCAGCCCGCCTTCGGTCCAGCCGGCCGAATGGAGGATGAAATTGCCGCCGCCCTGCGTCAGTGCCCAGAGCGACATGGCGCTTTCATAGGCCGCCTGTGCGTCGAGCGTGTTGGCGGCATTTGTGTTGGAGGTGCGGTAGGGGATGCCGTAGCGACGGGCAAGCTGGCCGCCCGCGATCACCGCCTTCATATATTCCGGCGTGCCGAAGGCGGGGGCGCCGGTCTTCATGTCGACATTGGAGGTAAACCCGCCATAGATGACCGGCGCGCCCTTTCTTACCATCTGGGTGAACGCGATGCCGCAGAGGGCCTCTGCATTCTGTTGCACGAGCGCTCCGGCAATCGTCACCGGTGCCATCGCGCCGGCCAGCGTGAAGGGCGTCATGATGACGACCTGGCCGCGCGACGACATTTCGATGATCCCCTGCAGCATCGGTCCGTCGAGACGAAGTGGGGAGGACGAGTTGATGACGGTAAAGAGCGACGGCTCGCCCTCCATCTGCTCCGCCGTGATGCCACGGCCGATGCGGGCGATTTCCAGCGCATCGAGATTGCGCTGTCTGCCGAGCGAGTAACAGTGGAAGACCTTGTCGGTCAGTTTCACCAGATCGGACAGGCAATCGAGGTGACGTATCGAGGCATGGATATCGATCGGCTCGACGGGATAACCGCCGGTCGTGTGGATGATGTCGTAGTGCTGGGCAAGCTTTATCAGCTTACGAAAGTCTTCCTGGTTGCCGGCCCTGCGGCCGCCGTCGCGATCGGCGACGAAGGGGGCGGATGCAACCTGGGCGAACACCAGGTTGTTGCCGCCGATCTTTACATTTCGAGCCGGATTTCGGGCATGCATGATAAAGCTTGAAGGGGCTGACGCGATCAGTTCCTCGATCAGGCCCCGGTCGAAACGAACCCGCTCTGAGCCCCGTACGACAGCGGCACCGGCCGCCTTCATCCGCTCGCGCGCCTCGGGCAGGATGATGTCCATGCCGATTTCCTCGAGCACGGTCAGCGAGGCGTCGTGAACGTCGTCCAGCGCTTCGGCGGAAAGAAGCTCGGTTTTGGCGATCGTGTTGACCAGATTTCGGTATTTTGCCCCGGCTGTTGTGCTGCGGCTTCTATCGCCCCCGCGGCCGCCGGGGCGCCTGCGCCTTTCCGTGGCGGCCGATGTGCCACCTGCTTCGACGAATGCTGGTGTCGTGATCTCGCTCATGGCTGTCCCGTCCGCGCCGTTTCAGCGCAAATGTGACAAATCGGCAGGGCTGTTGCCCCCGTCATTTGCGACCACGGGCCGCCTCATCCAGAACATTGCCATGGTCAGCCGGACAAGTGCTCATTCCAGAGACGAAAATACGAAAGACGACTTGTGGTAAAAACGCGTTGTTAACACTCGCCATGGTGTTATCGTCACAATCATGGCCGCGAGAGTCGGCCCAAAAACGCCTGGCATAAATATGGGGGACGGCAGCGCGTGGATATGCACAGCGACTTGCTCGACAAAGCCTGTGCGCGGATTCAGGATCTGACGCAGCCGGCTTACATCAAGGACAGCGCGCTCCGCTACGTCGCGGTGAATGCTGCCTATGCGATGCTGTTTCATACGCATCCGGCCGACTTCGTCGATGGCGGGAGCCGTGGCCTTGCGGGAACCGTGGATGCAGGCGAGCGCAAGGAAAAGGAAAGCCGCGCCATCGTTTTCGGCAGCGATGAGGTTGCCAGGCTGTTCGATGCGGCCGGCGCGCTTGCCTACGAAGTCCATATCGAGCGGTTCCTGACCGAAAACGATCATACCTATCTCTTCGGCACGCTCGACAGGGTTGCCTCTCGCGCTGCCGCCACAACGCAGGTCGTCCCGCCTGCCGGCGCCAATACATCGGTCTTCAACAACAACCTTCTCGATGATGCGCTCGACATGTTCGAGATGGGCATCGGCATCTATGACCGCGACGATGCGCTGCTCTACAGCAATTCCCAGCTGATCGATTATTTCGCATCCACCGATATCGACATAAAACCGGGTTTCACGCTTCCCGACATTCTCGGCCAGACATTCGATCGACAGCATCTGATCGGCACGTCCGACCGGACCGCCAACACGCTTGGCCGCGCCGCGTGGATCGAGCAGGAGATGGCGCCTTTCCGCCAGCCTTATTATGAAAGCATCGACCAGCTCATTGATGGCCGCTGGCTTCGTTCCGTCAACAAGCGGATGGAGAACGGCATCCTGATTACCGTCCGGCAGGAGGTAACCGACTTCAAGGAGCAGGAAATGCTGCTCCGCAATCAGGTGGCCGAAACCGAACTGTTCCGCGCCATTCTGGAAGACCTGCCGGCACCGGTTTTCGTGCGCAATGAACGGCACGAGCTGACCTATGCCAATCATGCCTATGAGCAGATGCTGGGCAGCACCCGCGATCACTATCTCGGCCAGACGGAAGCAGAGATGTTCCCCTGGGCGGCCGAGCGGTTCTGGGATGAAAATGCCCGCGTGCTCAAGGGCGAAAAGATCGACAAGACCGAGGACATGACCTTTCCTGACGGATCGGTCGTCCCGGTCCTGACGCGCCTGAGAGCCATCACCACCGAGGACGGCAGCAATTATCTCGTCTGTTCGCGGACGGATGTCTCGCCGATCAAGCAGGCGCAGGCCAAGGCGGAAAAGGTCAGCAAGGATCTGCAGACGATCCTCGATGCGTTGCCCGTCGGTATCGCCATCCTGACCGAAGCGCTGAATTTCGAATATGCCAACCCGTCCTTCCACGAGCTTTGGGATGCCGGAAAGCGCTTCGAGCTCGATGGCCGTTCCTATCGCGACTTCATACGCTTCGTCTTCGACGATGGGGTGTTTTCCGATTTCAAGCTCGATTTCGACGAAATCTATCAGCAGCGCATGGCTGCGCTGACGGAGGACGGTCATCCGCCGATTGAACTGCGCTCGTCCTCCGGACGACAGATCCTGATCTCGACCACGCGCCTGAGCGACGGGCGGTTGCTGCTCAGCTATACCGATGTCACGGCGATGCGCCGTCGCGATGCGGAAATCCAGGAGGCAAGAGCCGCACTCGAGCGCCATGGCGCGCTGATGCGCGATGCCACCGGCGCCATGTCGCAGGGGCTGCTGATCTTCCGGGACGGCCAGGTGGAGCTTTCCAACGATGCGCTTGCCGCCATGCTGGAAATTCCCGCCGAAATGGTGGCGCCCGGCGCACAGTGGCGCGACCTGTTCCGCCACTGCGTGCGTCGCGGCGATCTGGGGGAAAGCGGCGAGGCGCTCGGCACATTCCGGACGCTGGAGGCAAACATCGCGTCCGGCAAGCCTTTCGTCACGTCCTTCAAGATCGAGAACCGCAAATGGGTTCAGGTCGATGCGCGGCAGACCGATAGCGAACATTGGCTTGCCGTCTTTACCGACGTGACCGAGGTCAAGGTTCGTGAGGAGGACCTGACGCGGCTCCTGCAGCGCGCCGAAGCGGCCGATCGCGCCAAGTCGGAATTCCTCGCCAATATGAGCCATGAAATCCGCACGCCGATGAACGGCGTGCTCGGCATGGCAGAACTGCTGGCGAAATCGAGCCTCGACACGCGGCAGAAGACCTTCATCGACATCATCGTCAAATCCGGCAATGCGCTCTTGACGATCATCAACGACATTCTCGATTTCTCCAAGATTGATGCGGGTCAGATGAAGCTCAGGAAGGCGCCGTTCGACCCTGTCGAGGCGATCGAGGATGTGGCGACGCTGCTGTCCTCAGCTGCCTCCGAAAAGGATATCGAGCTGATCGTCCGTGGCGATGCGGCGGTGCACGAGACGGTGCTGGGCGATGCCGGGCGGTTCCGGCAGATCGTCACGAACCTTGTCGGCAATGCGGTGAAATTCACCGAAAAGGGCCATGTCTTCATCGGCCTCAAATCCGAGCCGATCCGTGATGGCGAGCTGATGCTTTCGATCCGGATCGAGGACACCGGACTTGGGATTCCGCAGGAAAAACTCGCCTCCGTCTTCGAGAAGTTCTCGCAGGTCGATACCTCGTCCACCCGTCGCCACGAAGGGACGGGGCTGGGTCTGGCCATCACCTCAGGTCTCGTCGAACTGTTCGGCGGCTCGGTCGAGGTCGAGAGCGAGCTTGGGCGCGGCTCGGTCTTCACTGTTCATCTGCCGTTCCCGACGGTTGCCGAGCGCAAGATGGAAACACCGCTGCCGATCAATACGAGCGGTGCGCGCGTGCTGATCGTCGACGACAATGTCGTCAACCGCCGCATCCTGACCGAACAGCTTTCCATGTGGGGTTTCGACACGGTGGCGGCCGAAAGCGGGGCGGAAGGACTTGCCGTTCTGCAGGAAGCGACCCGGCTCGGGGTGACGGTCGATGCCATCGTGCTCGACTATCACATGCCCGAGATGAACGGCCTCGACTTCGTCAGGTCAATGCGCGGTGACATCCGGTTCGACAATACCGGCGTCATCTTCCTGACATCAATGGACATGGCGAGCGACGAGAGCATGTTCGCCGAATTGAAGATCCATGCGCATCTGATGAAACCGGCTCGCGCCAACCTGCTTCGCAGCACGGTCATCGATGTGGTTCGATCCGTCAGGAGCAAGCGCCGCATGGAAACGAGCGTCGCGCGCGAAACCGTGATAGCGGCCGAAAGTCCCCGTGTGGTGACCGATATGGCATCCAAGGCTCCCGTCGCAGCGTCGGCCTCGCTCGACGTGCTTGTCGCCGAAGACAACGAGGTCAATCAGATCGTCTTCACCCAGATCCTGCAGACGACCGGCTGGCTGTTCCAGATCGTCAAGAACGGGGCGGAGGCCGTGGAGGCCTGGCAGGCCAACGATCCGGCGATCATCCTCATGGATGTGTCGATGCCGGTGATGAACGGTCATCAGGCGACGCAGAAGATCCGTGAACTGGAACAGCGGACCGGCACCCATACGCCGATCATTGGCGTCACCGCCCATGCGCTGGAAAGCGACCGCGACCTGTGCTTCCAGGCGGGCATGGACGATTACCTGTCGAAGCCGATCAGCCCGGAAGCTCTGGAAGACAAGATCCGCACCTGGATCGGCGGTTCCCGAATGACAACGCGGTCGCTCTGATCTGTCCCGATCAGGCCGCGACGGTTCGCGGTCTGGTGAGGCTTCTGCCGATCTTCTGCCCCTGCATTTCGACCAGGTTATAACCGATCACGGCTACCGCATAGGTGAGGGGCAGGGTGATGACGAGCGTCGCCAGCCAGCGCAGCGGATCGCTCATCTCGATATTGCGGATCAGATAGGCCACGACCGGTTGCATGATCAGAAGGTGGGCGAGATAGGCGCCGAAGGACAATTCGCCGAGCGTGTGGAAAAACCGGTTGCCCAGATGGTTCGAAAGCCTTTCCGCCATGCCGGACATGGCTGCCGGCAGACGGTGTGCATGGACAAGGACGAAGAAGACGATCACCAGCGACAGGCGCACGGCCTCGTGCATCGGGTTCATTGTGCCGCCGACCGGGATCAGCACGAACAGGCAGGCCAGCGCCAGATAGGCGAGGGCGCGCCGGTTTCCGGCGTCCAGCGCTGCGGCGAGCAGCATGCCGGCGGCAAAGACATGCATCTTGAGCGGCAGGAAAGTCGGCATGGGGAAATGATAGCCGATCCTTGAGACGACATAGACGGTGGCAATGCCGGCCGCCACGACCCCGATCATGGTCCTTGCCCATCCAAGCCAGCCGACGATCAGCATGATGAAGGGCAGGGCGGCATAGAACTGCATTTCCAGCCCGATGCTCCAGTCGGGGAGCGCCGTGCGATAGCCGTAGGTGGGGCTGAGGCCGAAGAGGAAACTCAGATGCAGCAGGTAGTTCTTCAGGCTGTCATCGATATAGCGGGATGCGGGCTGTGGCGGAACGGCATTGAAGGCGTCGATCGTCGAGCGGGCATCGTAGATCAGCGGCCCAAGCGCCAGTGCGGCGAAAAGCATGACGTAATAGAGCGGCGCGATGCGGAAAAAGCGCCTGATCCAGAAGGCGGACCAGGTGCCGGGCGCCTCCCAGGGCTCCTTCTTTCGCCTCAGTTGATAGTGGAAGACCATCAGGAAGCCGGAGAGCATGACGAACAGGTCGACGCCGAGATCCGGGTCGCCAATCACCGGGACGCTGAAGCCCGTCAGAATATGCGCGTGTCCGATGAGGACCCAAAGCGCCGCCAGACCGCGCAAGCCATCCAGGCATGCGATGCGGTATCCCTGTTCGGCTTTCGCCATGTGATCGTCTCCCGTTGCGTTGGCGTCCCCAGCCCCGCACCCGGTCAATCAGCAGAAAAATGCTGCAATGCGACAAAAAGGAAAGGGATATGGCCTCAATATGGCTCCGGCCGGCAAAAGCGGATGGGACAACGAAAAAAGGAGCCGCAACTGGCGGCTCCCCTCAAAACGATCGGCAATCTTTCGCACACTCAGCCCTGACGGCAGGACTTCAGGGCTGTCGCCCATGTTGCCAGCTGGTCGAGCGCCGCGCTCAGTCCGTCGTTCATCGGAGCGGTCGGGTTGAACACCTTCTGCTCGTCGATGAAGTTGGTGAAGAAGGGGATCGGAACCGTCTGCGGGATCGGCATCATGTTGAGGTTGGCGATCAGCATGCGCAATTCCTGGGCGGCGCGAAGGCCGCCGGAGACATGTGCGTAGCTCAGGACGCCGGCAGGCTTGAACGACCATTCCAGCGACAGGACCTGCAGCGCGTTGATCAGCGCGGCATTGGGGTAATAGTCGTATTCCGGGGTGAGGAAGAGATAGGCATCGGCGGATGCGACGCTGGCAGACCAGCGCTTGGTATGTTCATGCTCGTATTTCTGCATGCGCGGATGGTGAGATTCGTCGAGAAGCGGCAGGTTGAAATCGGCGAGATCGACAAGCTCGACTTCGAACCTGCCGTGTTTCGTAGCGTGTTCGGCAGCCCATTTGCCGATGGCCGGACCGGCGCGGCCCGGACGGGTACTGCCGATGATCACGTTGAGCTTCAATGACATGCTGAAATTCCTATGTTGAACACAGCCACCTGTTTGGCCCCTGCGGCAGAAGGATGCAGGTGCAAATTTCGAAAGGCAGCCATGTGCTGGTGACGGAGCTGACGCGGTGGCGGTCAGCGAATGTCGCAAAGTGGGCAATGGCTTGTTTGGGCCAAGGGTGTCGTGGCGCCAGATGCGGAGGCGGATACTGACCAAACTATTCGACGATTAGGAATATCTTTCCGAGCACGGTTCTCGGCCTAGGAAGCAGAAGTATCTCAACGCGCTGCACCGATTATGGGCTCCACCACTTCTTCAAATACAACCGCCGCCTGAATACGCTGATCGTGAGGCTTAGCGGTTCCAGCAACAGCGATCGATGCGAATAGCGTGACGCCGGCCATTACCGAGAAAAGCAAAATGTACGACTTCACATGATTGTCGATCGCGGCCATTCGAGCCAGCGTAAGCAATTCATATTGTGACCTAGTGGCGGCTTTGGCCCGACAGCAGCCGCAACGCCCTGGCATCGGTGGGGTGCCCGCGTCGCTTCGGTTGACGCAGCTGTAAAGCCACTACTTCGGAGACAGACAAGCCTGTCCCGCACCCCGGTGTCGATATAGCTGGCTGCTCGAGCGAAAAAAGGTTTCGCGACCGTACAGAGGAAGGCCCCCCGTGTGGCTCCGAGGGGCCTCGTATCTTGACTGGAGGTCAAAGCCGCGCATTTGCAGCCCGGCGACATTTAGCCACATCTAACCAAAGTTGTCCATCAAGTGCGACCGTACCAACCCAGGGCGGTATGCCGACGTCGTTGGGATTTCAATAAAAAGCCCCTCGGGGTTAACCGAGGGGCAAAACGACTGACAAGTCGACGGCGCGCCAATAACGCCTTGATGGCATGAAGCCACGGAAATTGGCTTCTGTCCATTTGTCGCTACCGTACAAACTTCGGCGCAGCGCTCACCGGACCGGGGTCACCGTGCCATATGCTCGGGCTGCGTGGCAAAGAGCGGACCGACCTTGCATGTCTGCCGGACACATGGCTGCCGGAAAAGCGACTGAAAACCGCGCGCAGCGATGTCTTCAGATCGATGCTTCGAATGCATCCGCCTCGCTTTGGGTCGCGAAGTTGAATGTGACGAGTTCACTGTCGTCGTCCTGACGGATACCGACTGCAGTCACGATCAGCCGGGCGATCTCGTCCGGCGCTTCGCTTTCCGAGCGAGACGATTTTATAGCCTTCTCGATGGCTGGTGCGAATACTTCGCTGATCAGCCCGAGGCGCATATTGTGTTTCATGATGATATCCCTGTCCTCGATGATCGCCGCCTGTTCATCCTTCGGGATTTCGGCATTGTCCATTGCGGTTATCGTGGCATTGGTCGCGAGCTTGATCGGACCTTCCTGAAGCCACCGGTCCACCATCTGGTGGAACTGACGCATACGCGCAGCGGGAATTGTTTTCTGTACGGTGATCGACATCTGCGTTCCTTTGTCAGCTTCCATTCAAACCGATCGACGCCCCCCGGAGAGAGGATCGGCCGTCGCAATCATCAAGAATTTGCGCCAGCAGGGTGTATGGGGCCGAGCAGGAAGCTTCAATGAATTTGTGAAAATCGGTGTGCCGCGGAAAGTGGCCACGCAGGTAACGTGATGCTTGAGGACAGTCTCATGCTTTGCCTCGGGCCGATAGCCGCATGGCGCAGAAGCATGAGGAGGGGAGGTTGCGTCAGGTCGCCCGTGCGGCCTCCCTTGTCTCCCATCCGGCTGGAATATTGCATGTGTGCGAATTGCTCCGGCCCACCGGAGGAGCCGGAATTGATGTCATTGAAGACCGACGAATGATAGAGAAACTGTCCTCAGCCCTTCGACAGCCCTTGCGGAGCTGGATGGTTTGATGGTGCCATCATGAAATGCTGAGGTCCAAACCGAGCATATTGCCAAGCATGAAGGCTATCAGCCCCACGCCGAGGACCGCTAGCACGAAGACTGCGGCCAACTTGCCGCCCGTGCGCAGCGCTGCTCGCCTATCCCCTTTTTCCCCTTGATCGTAGTGCCACTTAATGGCGAAAAACATGGCCACGCCTAACGCGAGAGCCTTGAACGTCACGAAACCTGTAGCGACCCAATCCATAACAAGACCACCATGTGCATCAGTTGAGCGCCTTATGATCTTATTTTGGGCAAATGCATACTCCTTATTCTGCAGCACTGATATGCGACATCAGGGGTGCATCCTGATTACATGTTAGGTTGAGGGCATCGGTTGCCGAATTGCGAATTTCCGTGATCAGTCTTCAACAGGCGAAAGAGCCGGCCGCCTGCCGCAGAGCATTTCGCGTTTGCCGGCAAAACCGGGGCGGCGTTCGACGGTAAAGCCCGCGGCGCCGAGGTTACGGCGCACGAATCCGGCTGCGGCATAGGTGGCGAAGCTGCCGCCCGGCCGGGTGCGGTCGAACAGGGCCTGCATCAGTTCGGGCGACCACATGGCGGGATTGCGTGACGGCGCAAAGCCGTCGAGGAACCATGCATCGAAGTCCGGCTCCGATGTCGTGACGCCATCGAGCGCTGCGCCGCAGACGACGGTGAGGCGGGTCTCATCGTCGATTTCGATCGTCACATGTCCGGCCGGCTCGTCCGGCCATGCTGCAACAAGCGCCTGCCTTTCCGTATCGATTTCCGGCCAGCGGGCCAGCGCGCGGTCGATCTCGTCGCGCTTCATCGGATAGAGTTCGAAGGAGCTGAAGTGCAGATGCGTGCCGGGCTTGCGCGCCAGCTTCCACTGCCGCCAGGTTTCGCAGAAATTCAGGCCGGTGCCGAAGCCCAGTTCGCCGATGCGAAATTTTTCGCCCGACGGCATATCTAGCCACCGATCCGGCAAGCCGTTGCCGGAATGGAAGACATGGCCGCATTCCAGCCGGCCGTCGGTGCGGCAATAAAAGTGATCGCCAAATTCCTGGGAATACGGCATATCGCCTTCGTGCCAGTCGAGTGTCTGGAATGCCGGGCTTTCACCCTCTAGTGTCTTCAATTCGGGATCGTTGTCGCTCATGAACAATGCGGATAATCCGGCCGGCGCCGGCGGTCAATCTGGAGAACGGAATGCCGCCGCATTGCGTGGTGCTGCAACCCTGCCGGCTTCGGCCGATCTGGTCATCCTCGGCGGCGGCATCATGGGGCTTTGGGCGGCTGTGAAGGCCGAGCGGCTCGGCATGCGCACCGTGCTCGTCGATTCCGGAAAACTCGGGCGTGGTACCAGTGGTGGATTGCTCGGCGCGCTGATGCCGCATATGCCGGACAAGTGGAACGACAAGAAGCAATTCCAGTTCGATGCGCTGCTTTCGCTCGAGGACGAAGTGTCGCAGCTCGAGGCGCAGACCGGGCTTTCCTGCGGTTATCGCCGCACCGGAAGGTTGATCCCGCTGCCGAAATCACATCTGCGGGCGATTGCGTTCCGCCATTCCGAAGACGCTGCGATCCATTGGGATCAGGGCGGCCGCCGATTTCACTGGCATGTCGCCGATGAGACACCACATTCGGGCTGGCCGGATGCCTCGTTCTGCGAGGCGGGCATCGTGCATGATACGTTTGCCGCCAGGGTTTCCCCGCGCAAGCTGACCGAGGCGCTTGCTGCAAGCCTCAATGCCGGCCGTCACGTCACCGTTGTCGAAGGACTTGCCGCCTCGCGCATCGACGGGGCATCGGGCAGGGTGCATTTTGCCGACGGGACGAGTATTGCCTTCGGTGCCTGTATCGTTTCAGCCGGCCACCATGCGTTTCCGCTGCTCGAGGCGCTTTCTCTTGACCAGGGGTCAGATCCGTTGCGGCAGCCGCTCGGACAGCCGGTCAAGGGGCAGGCGGCTTTGCTGAGAGCCGGGGCCGATCCCGATCTGCCGCTTCTCTACCTCAACGGCCTCTATCTCGTGCCGCATGACAATGGCGATATCGCGCTCGGCAGCACCAGCGAAGAAAGCTTCGCCGAGCCTTTTGCCACCGATCACCAGCTCGAGGATCTGGTCGAAAGGGCGAGGGCGCTGGTGCCTCGGCTCGGCAATGCTCCGGTCGTCGAGCGCTGGGCGGGGCTGCGCCCCAAGGCGATCGACCGTGATCCGATGGTCGGGCCACACCCGGACCACGCGAACGTGATCGCGCTGACCGGTGGCTTCAAGGTGAGTTTCGGGGTGGCGCATCTGCTGGCCGAAGCCGCGCTCGATGCCGTTTCCGGGCGGATATTGCCGGTTCCCGCATCATTCCTGCTGGAAAATCATCTTTCGGTCGCTTCGCGCTAAACGCGAATCTTCTTCACCTTCGTCGTTAATCTGTCACGCAAATCACTTAGGTCCCTGACTAGGGGCTGAATAAGCAAATGCGTATTTAAACAGGGCGTTTGACAGGGATGCACGAGAAGGTGACGCATGCGCTATGCCATATATTTTACACCGCCGGCACATGACCCGCTAACACTCGCCGCGTCGCAGTGGCTGGGGCGAAATGCCTTTTCCGGAGACGCTGTGGAGCCGCCGGCCATCCGGGGTGTCGGACTGCACGAAATTTCCTTCCATACCGCCATTCCCCGCCGCAGCGGGTTTCATGCAGCGCTCAAAGCGCCGTTCCGGCTGGCGCCGGAAATCAGCGAGCCGATGCTGCTTCGCCACCTGATGCGTTTCGCCGGCTCCCACGAGCCGTTCCAGCTTCCACCACTTGAAGTGGCAAGGCTCGGCAATTTCTTCGGCCTCGTACCGGAAATTCCCTGCGAACGGATGAGGCTGTTTGCCTGCGCCGTCGTACAGGAGTTCGATGTGTTTCGCGCACCACTGTCGGATGCGGAATTCGAGCGCAGTGACCCGGGCGACCTGTCGGCTCCGCAATTCGCCAATCTCTATCGCTGGGGCCATCCTTACGTGATGGACGAGTTCCGTTTCCACATGGCGCTGACCGGGCCGCTCCTGCCGAAGGACAGCATCTTCATCGAACCAGCCCTGAGGGACTATTTTTCCCCTTACCTCACTAAGCCGGTCGAAGTTGCAAATCTGGCGCTGTTCGTCGAAGAGGAGCATGGCGCCCCGCTGCAGGTCCATTCGCTGCATCCGATGGGGCGTGTCGCGGCACGCAAGATCGCCTGACGCAAAAGCCCGATCTTCCATCTCGACATTTGCGGAAACGGTGCGCTACCGTTACCGCAGATAATCGAGGTGGAACATGCCGATAACCATAAAAGATACCCCGCGCGATCTCGTCGGCTATGGCCGCAACAGTCCTGACCCGAAATGGCCCGGCGGGGCCAATATCGCTGTGCAGTTCGTCATCAACTACGAAGAGGGTGGCGAAAGCTCGATCCTCGATGGCGATCCGGCATCGGAAAATCTGCTTTCGGAAATCGTCGGTGCGGCTGCGTGGCCGGGCCAGCGCAATCTCAACATGGAATCGATCTACGATTACGGTTCCCGCGCCGGTTTCTGGCGGCTGTTCCGGCTGTTTACCGAACTGAAGATGCAATGCACCGTCTATGGCGTGACACTTGCCATGGCGCGCAATCCGGAAGCGGTTGCCGCGATGAAGGAGGCCGGTTGGGAAATCGCCAGCCACGGCTATCGCTGGCTGGAATACAAGGATTTCCCGATCGACAGGGAGCGCGAACATATTCTTGAAGCCGTGCGTCTTCATACCGAACTTGCCGGGGAACGCCCCTATGGCATGTACCAGGGCAAGCCCTCCGATAATACGCTGAAACTTGTCATGGAAGAGGGCGGTTTTCTCTATTCCTCAGACAGCTATGCCGATGATCTGCCCTATTGGGTGCCGGGTATCGAGGGGAAGCCGTTCCTGATCATTCCCTACACGCTCGAAACCAACGACATGCGGTTCGCCACGCCGCAGGGCTTCAATTCCGGCGACCAGTTCTTCACCTATCTGAAGGACGCGTTCGATACGCTTTATCGCGAAGGTGAGGAAGGCGCGCCGAAGATGATGTCGGTCGGGCTGCATTGCCGCCTCGTCGGGCGTCCGGGACGTGTCGCAGCGCTTCGCCGCTTCATGGAATATGTGCTCAGCCACGAAAGGGTCTGGGTGCCGCAGCGCATCGAGATCGCAAAACACTGGCATGAACATCACAAGCCGGCAGGTGCCGCATGACCGCAAGAGAGGATTTCATCGCCACCTTCGGTGGCGTGTTCGAACATTCGCCGTTCATTGCCGAGCGTGCCTATGATGCCGGCCTGATCTTCGTTCCTCTGACCGCCAAGGGCGTGCATGCGGCGATGGTCGCCGAGTTTCGTAAATCGAGCGGCGAGGAACGGCTCGGCGTATTGCGGGCACATCCCGATCTTGCCGGCAGGCTGGCAATCGCCGGCGAACTGACGAAAGACAGCCGCAACGAGCAGGCCGGAGCAGGCCTCGACCGGTTGACCGCAGACGAGCATGCCCGGTTCACGGCGATGAATGCCGCCTATACGGTGAAATTCGGCTTTCCCTTCATCATCGCGGTCAAGGGGCTTAACAAGGACGATATTCTTTCGGCCTTCGAGGCCCGTATCGGCAACAGCGCGGAAGAGGAGTTTTCGACGGCCTGCGCGCAGGTGGAGCGGATTGCGCTGCTGAGGCTTTCGGCGCTGCTGCCGGAGGGGTGAGCGGGCCGCTTGTCCTTTCAGACACTCGTAGCCTATATTTGCCGTATCAGGAGCGATGCCGCCATGAGACCGTCGGAAGTCTTGGAAAAGAACAGGCAGGCTATCCGCGAAGCGACGAAGCGCTTCAATGCGGCAAATCCGCGTGTTTTCGGTTCCGTTGCGCGGGGCGAGGATCGTGCTGATAGCGATATTGACATTCTCGTTGATGCCCTGCCGGGGAGTACCCTGCTGACATTGGGCGGGCTTCAGGATGCGCTTGAACAGTTGATGCTCGGAACGCCCATACACGTACTCACGCCAGGTGATTTTCCTGAAAGTGTGCGGCTTCGGGTTCTCGCCGAGGCGAAACCCATATGAGTACTGCGGACCGCATCGCATCACTGCTGGTGCGGACGCGTGATGCGGCAGCCGATGCCCATCGGCTTACCGAAGAGTGGATGAAGCCGATTTTATGGGCAGCATCATGCTCAATCGTTCCGTAGGCATGAGTTTGTTGATGGCATCCGAGGTTGCGGCGCAAATCATTAAAACCAATCCTGACTTTGTGGTGGATCACCCCGAATTCCCATGGCAGGCCATGCGCGGAATGCGAAATCGGATTGCGCATAATTATTTTGATATCAATCTTCAGTTCGTCTGGGATACCGCTCGAAATGATGTTCCCGATCTTGTTTCCATGCTTGATGTCATCATTCAAATGCGTATCCAAGGCGAATGATCTTGACCGAAATTCTCGAAATCCTGCCCCTCACCAAATCCGCCTTCGCGCCCTATGGCGATGTGATCGAGGCAGATCCGTCGAAAATGCGGCTGATCAACAATGGCACGACGGAGCGGTATCACGGGCTGGCGGCACCGGTCGTGGTGGGTGAACCCGAGCGGCTGATCTTCAACATCTTTCGCGGCCAGCCCCGGCAGTTTCCTCATGTCGTCGGCATGATGGAACGGCATCCCTATGGCAGCCAGAGTTTCGTGCCGCTCTCCGGCCGGCCGTTTCTTATCGGCGTGTCGGACGATATCGATGGTCGGCCGGGGCGACCCAGGATATTCTTGGCCGAGGCGCATCAGGGAGTGAACTATTTCCCCAATGTCTGGCATCATCCGCTGATGGCGCTTGGGCAGATCAGCGATTTTCTCGTCGTCGATCGTGACAATACCGCCGCCAATCTCGAAGAGTTCTTCTTCGTTACGCCCTACCAGATTTCGGAGCCAATACGATGACCGGCCTCACCACTCATGTGCTCGATACGGCCAGCGGCAGACCGGCCGAGGGGCTTGCCATCGATCTCTATCGGATCGAGGGTGAGATGCGGACGAAGGTCAAGGCGGTGACGACCAATGCCGATGGCCGTGTCGATGGCGGTCCGATGTTGATCGGCGAGAGTTTTGTCGTCGGCACTTACGAGCTGATTTTCCATGCGGGCGATTATCTGCGCAGCCGCGGCATCAATCTGATCGAGCCGGCATTCCTCGACATCATTCCCATCCGGTTCGGCATTTCGGATGTTGCGGCCCACTATCATGTGCCGCTGCTCCTCTCTCCCTATGGCTATTCGACCTATCGAGGCAGCTGATGCGTTTTGCCGCGATCGCCGATATTCACGGAAACCATGCGGCGCTCAAGGCGGTGCTAAACGATATCGCCGCTCTCGGCATCCGCGACGTCGTCAATCTCGGCGACTGTTTCAGCGGGCCGCTCGAGGCGGATCAGACCGGCGATCTGCTGCTGTTGCTAGACCTGACGGGCGAGCGCACGGTGCGCGGCAATCACGATCGCTACCTTATCGAGAAGCCGGCCGACCAACTCGAGGCGTCGGATGCGCATGCGCATCGCCAGATGTCGACCCGGCATTTCGACTGGCTGCGCAAGCTGCCGATGAACATGGTCTGGCAGGACGAGATCTTCCTGTGTCATGCAACGCCGAAAGACGACAATCGCTACTGGCTGGAAATGGTCACGCCGCAGGGGCACGTCACGCTGCGTCCTCAAGGCGAGATCGAAACGCTGGCGGAGGGTGTCGACCAGTCGCTCATCCTCTGCGGCCATAGCCATATTCCACGGATGGTGTCGCTTGCCGATGGGCGGTTGATCGTCAATCCCGGCAGTGTCGGCCAGCCGGCCTATGACGACGATCTGCCATTCTACCACAAGGTCGAGACCGGCCATGCCATGGCCTCTTATGCGGTGATCGAGAAGACCGAAAGCGGCTGGGCGCCAAGTTTTCGCAACGTCGCCTATGATCACATGGCCATGTCGAGACTTGCCGCCGAAAATGGCCGGCCTGAATGGGCAAGCGCGCTGGCAACGGGACGGGTCGCCTGACTTAAGCGGCGTCGCTTCGGTCTATCTCGCGCCTTGCTGCGCGTGCCAGGAAACCGGAGCGGGACAGGCCGTTCGCTTCGGCAAAACTGTCGATTGTGCGAAGGACATCTTCCGGCAAGGTTATGTTGATGCGCACCGACTTTGGGGAGTGGGTCCTGAGTGCGACCAGAATGGCAACCCCATCGCGGTTGTCGGCTTCAGCCATCACGGTCTCCAGGCTGGATGGCTCCGGGATCGCATCGCCATCTTCGATCATGCCTTCGACATGGAAGGCGAGCGCTTCCTCGGCCATGATCCTTGCCTCGTCCAGCGTCTCGCCAGCCGTCACGACCCCCGGAAAGTCAGGAAAAGAGACGCCGTAATCGCTCTCTGCCTGTTTGTGGATGAGGCCGATATAGTTGTTCATGGGTCACCTCAGCTTTAGTCCTGCCTGCTTCTCTATGCTGCGAAGCGTTCCGATCGGGATGTCTCTCTTGGGGTGAGGCACCGTTACGCGCCCGACCTTTGTCGGATGCTTGAACTGGATATGGCTGCCCTTCCGGGCAACTTCGAACCATCCATCCATCCTTGCGCAGCAATGCGATAACGTCGGCGCTCTTCATCTGCATGATTTTATATGTATAAATACACATCGTCAAATTCGAAGTGTGGATCTGGAAACCATTCGGCAATGCTTCGCTCCGATACTCCTCTGCGATTCGACAGGAGATGATTCCATGGCCCCATCGCGCGCAAAATCAGGCTCGAAACGCAAGAGCGGCAGGCGTGCACCGGCGCGGTCCGGATCCTCGTTCTGGCCGTGGATGGCCGCGCTTGTCGCGGTTGGCGGCGGTATCGCGCTCTATGACAATTTTGCCCCTGCGCGGAAATTCGTCGCCAGCCTGACGGCCGGCAAGCCGGTGCATACGGCGAGCCGGGACGAGCCGCGGGAGAAGGTCGTGAC
>DLSX01000176.1 GCA_002500765.1 Neorhizobium sp. UBA7851 | reverse complement strand
CCGCATCGCCGACGCCAAGACCAGCTTTGCCGACGCCTTCATGATCGCCGACCGCGTTCTCTATTCGGGTGTCGGCTGCATCACCGACCTGATCGTCAAGGAAGGCCTGATCAACCTCGATTTTGCCGACGTGAAATCGGTCATGCGCGGCATGGGTCGCGCCATGATGGGCACCGGTGAAGCCTCCGGCGACAATCGTGCGCTGGCGGCAGCGGAACTGGCGATCGCCAATCCGCTTCTCGACGATATCTCGATGCGCGGCGCAAGAGGCGTGCTGATCTCGATTTCCGGCGGCTCGGACATGACCCTGTTCGAAGTCGACGAAGCGGCGAGCCGCATTCGCGACGAGGTGGAAGCCGAAGCCGATATCGTCGTCGGCGCGATCTTCGACCGCAACCTCGACGGCAAGTTCCGCGTCTCAGTGGTTGCCACCGGTCTCGACGGCCGCGGCCCCTTGCCTCATCAGGCCGGCTGAAAAAATCTGCGTGGCGTCCCCGGACATCACGCCCGTGTTATTCTCCACACCGGACAGATCCTGCATCTGTCCGGTGTTTTTGTTTGGCGGTCGTACCGGCTTGCGGCGGAGGGCTTCCTATTCAAGAATGAACCGGGCCTGCCCAGAGTAGGTGCCGGGACTGGATAAAACAAACGGGGACGTCCATGCCATTCGATGAGAAGAAACTGGAAGAGTTGCGGTCCAGATACGAAAACAGCCCGGGCGGCGAGATTTTCGATCCGAAATTCAAAAAGGTCGCCGACAAGATCTTCAACAAGGCCGGAACACGCGTCGCGCCCTATGCCGGCCTCCCCACGCTGCTCGATGCGCCTTATCTGCCCGTCGATGCGGAAAACCCGGATTTCGGAGATCTGCAGGTAGCGATGATCGGCATGCCGATGGATCTCGGCGTCACCAACCGGCCGGGTTCGCGTTTCGGTCCACGGGCACTACGCGCGATCGAACGGGTCGGTCCCTATAATCACGTGCTGGAATGTGCACCGACCCATGAATTACGGGTGGCGGATATCGGCGACGTCTCGTTTCGCAGCCGCTACCGGCTGGAGAAGAGCCATGAGGATATCGAAAAACGCGTCAGCCAGATCGTCGATGCCGGCGTCATCCCGCTGTCGGTCGGCGGCGATCATTCGATCACCCATCCGATCCTGAAGGCCGTCGGCAGGAAAGCGCCGGTCGGCCTCATCCATATCGACGCCCATTGCGACACGGGCGGGCTTTTCGACGAGACGAAATTCCACCATGGCGGGCCGATGCGCAATGCCGTTCTGGACGGCGTTCTCGACCCGACAAGGACGATCCAGATCGGCATTCGCGGCGCTGCCGAATATCTCTGGGAATTCTCCTACGTCTCCGGAATGACGGTCATCCACGCCGAGGAAGTCACCGGCATGGGCATCCCGGCGATCATCGAAAAGGCCCGTTCGATCGTCGGCGACGGACCGACCTACGTATCCTTCGACATAGACAGCCTCGACCCGAGCTTTGCGCCCGGAACCGGAACGCCGGAAATCGGCGGGCTGACGACGCGGGAGGTTCTGGAACTGATAAGAGGACTGAAAGGCATCGACATCGTCGGCGGTGACGTGGTCGAAGTCGCCCCTCAATATGACGCGACCAACAACACCGCGCATGCCGGCGCGCAGATGCTGTTCGAGATCCTCAGCCTCATGGTTTTCAGCCCATCACTGAGAACGCCATGAACATTCAATTTCGCTAATTCTTCCTGTGGATGAAGCCTGGAACCCCTTCAATCAAACATGATGGTGAATTACAAAATCTTCATTTGACGAAGGGTCGCCAAACCTACACCGATTGTTCCAGCCGCCATGATGGCGGTTAGAAGCCCGCACGATGTCATCATGTCATCGTGCGGGCTTCGTCCTCTGACCGCCTTCCAGCGCCGGTCAGATTTCCTTGATCAGCTGTTCGGCAATCCGCACGCTGAGTGCCGCACCCGTCAGTGTCGGGTTCATGCAGGATGCGGACGGCATGACGCTGGTGCCGGCGATGAACATGTTGGGATGGTCATGCGTGCGGCAATCGCGGTCGACGACCGAATCCGCCGGATCGTCGCCCATGCGGGTCGTGCCCATGACGTGCTGGCGGTTCTGCCATTTGACGTCGGTCGACAGGACTTCGGCATCCAGCAGTTCGGCAATCTTGTTGAGATCCTGTAGGCCACGGTCGCGACCGGCATTCCAGTAGTCGGTGACCGAGTAGTAGAGAACCGGAACCGGGATCCCGAGCGCATCGAACTTGGTCTTCGACGGCGTGACGCGGTTTTCCGCCAGCGGCAACGGTTCGAAATCGATTGCCCAGTTGAGCGAACGGGCCGAATATTTGCGGATCTGCTCGTCCAGCTTGGAGCCGAGAATGCCCTTCTTGATGAAGCCCTCGGTCATCTGCTGGGTCGGCACGGTATTGCGCACCTTGATCTTGTAGCTCGGATAATCCTTGCGGAACTCGCCGTCGCGCTGGTTGAGATAGACCAGAAGCTCGGTCGGGCCTTCACCCGGCCACATGTCTTCCTTGGTCAGCATGTTCATGCTGATGCCAGTATGGTCCATCAGGTTGCGGCCGACCTGGTCGGAGGAATTGGCGATACCGTTCGGATACCTTTCCGAGGTCGAGATCAGCAGAAGCTTGGCGCTTTCGATGCCGTAGGCTGCAAGCACGAAATACTTTGCGGTCAGGCGATGTTCGGAATTGTCGGGCCTCTTGTACCAGAGCGCCGCTATCTTGCCGTCGTCGCCGGCTTCGATCCTGTAGACCGGCGAATTGTCGAGCAGCTTGGCGCCATGACGTTCGGCCTCATCGATATGCATCGAGCCGTCATACTTGGCGCCGATCGGACAGACCGGGTTGCAATTGTTGTTGCCGGCGCAGACCGGGCGGTTGCCATAGGAGCGCGAGGCGCGGCCATGCGGTTCGAGCACCGGATTGAAGCCGCCGACCGAGAGCTTTTCCGCCAGCGTGTCGAACATGTAGCTGGTGTTCAGCTGCTTCATCGGGAACGGCATCGAGCGCGGTGGCATAGGTCCGCCACCCTGGCCGCTCTCGTCCTGGCCGTCCGTGCCGGTGACGCCGAGTTCCAGTTCTGCCTTGTTGTAATACTGCTCCAGATCGTCATAGCCGATCGGCCAGTCGCGGCCGCGACCGTAGAGCGACTGAAGCTTGAAATCGTTCGGGATCATCCGCCACAGAGCCGAGCCGAAATGCCAGGTCGTGCCGCCGACCACGCGCAGATAGGAGGTGTTGTACTTCACCGGCCCTTCATATTGCAGGTAATCGCCATAGGTGGATGGCGCATGCGGCAAGCTTGGAAACGGGGAGCCCGCGCCCTGCAGCTTTGCATTGGCAAGCGAGAGCTTTACCGGTGCATTACGATAGGTCTCGACGATCTCGCGGCGGTTGACGCGCGGACCGGCCTCCAGAACGATCACCTTCTTGCCGGCCTTGGCGAGATTGGCGGCAACGATGCCGCCCATGACGCCCGAGCCGATGACGATCAGGTCCGCATCATAGGATGTGTCAGCCATTGTTCTTGTTCCTGTCAAATCTTGCTGCCGGGCTTCGGTCCCCAGGCGTTGGGGCCGGGACCATAAGACGGGACGGTAAGGAGGCCCTTGGTCGGGCGGTACATCAGCGAATCGGCATAGGTGATCAGCTCCGCATCCTCCGGCTCGCCGACGACGCCGAGATACCAGGCGGAAACCACCTTGGTGGCGGTCTTCATCAGCGCCGGATCGGTGCCGGTCAGCGCCAGAAAGCCGTCCATGTTCGGCACACCCGACTGTTTGATGAGCTGGGAAAGTGCCGCAAGGCTCGCATCCAGATCGGCATCTCGTTTCTTCAATGCCGCGAGGAAGCGAGCACCGAGAACCGGGTCGAGCGTGTAGCCGGTCAGGAATTCCGACAGCCGGGTAAACGAGGCAACGCTGTCGTCTGCCGTAAAGGCCGATACCGGGCCGGCAAGACCGGCAGCGATTGCAAGGCCGCCAAGGGCGGCTGTGCCGCGCAGCAGGCTGCGACGGGAGAGAGCTTGGCCGAAAACGGCCGGGGAAGAAGGATCAAAAGGCATCAGGATCTCCGGTGGAGCGTTCAATGCTGAAAGATGAAGGCGGAGCGGCTCAGCCGAGCGCCGGGCGCGAACGGCGACGGCGCGACAACAACCAGGCGATTACGGCAAGCACTATGACGGCAGCGGCGATCGCAGCAGGTGCCGCCAGCGGCGCCAGCTTGACGATCAGAGGCTTTTCGCCACCATCGCGGATGCGTGCCACATCGGTAGCTGTGACCTTGACCGACGGGTTGCCGTAATTCGCCAGAACATAGTTGCTGACATCGGCAATATCCTTGTCGGACAAACGATCCGTGTAGGATGCGTCGGGTCCGAAGGCCGGCATGAAGGCGACGCGGTCGCCGACAGTGCGGTGAAGACCGTAGAGGATGGTCGAAACTAGGTTATCCGGGTGGTCTTCACCGGTTGCCGTATTGTGGAATAGCGACGGATAATGATCGTTGCCCTGCCCTTCCGGCTGATGGCAGGCGGCACAGCTGCCGCTGAAGATGTGATAGCCGTTTTCGTCAGGCGCCTGGCCCGGCAGGCCGCGCAGCGAAGCTTCGACCACGGTCGAAGGCTTTCCAAGATCGGCGCGCGACGGTGCTTCGCCGGATCCGCTCGCGGGAACGTCCTGGAGGTAGGTAACGATCGCCTTCAGATCATCGTCGGAGAGATGCTGCAGGCTGTTTTCGACGGCTTCCGCCATCGGGCCTGTAGCCTGCGCCTTGCCGGCGACATTACCGGTCTTCAGATACCGGATCAGCTCCTCATCGGACCAGCCGCCGATACCGGCGACCTTGTCGGAGGTGATGTTGGGCGCATACCAGGATCCGACCGCACTACCGGCAAACAACTGGCTCGCGTCTTCGGCCATGAAGGCGTTGCGCGGCGTATGACAGGTCGAACAGTGCTCCAGCGCATCCGCCAGATAGGCGCCGCGGTTCCATTCGGCGGACTTGGCCGGATTGGGCGTGAAGCGCGTCTCGTCAAGGAATAGCAGGTTCCAGACCGCCATCGACGTGCGGATCGAGAAGGGGAAAGGCAGCTCGGTCTTTTGCGGCTTGTGATCGTCCGGCTTCACCTCGTTCATGAAGTAGGCATAAAGCGCCTTCATGTCGTCATCGGTGATCTTGGCATAGGCTGTGTAAGGCATCGCCGGATAGAGATGGCTGCCATCCTTGGCGACACCTTCACGCACGGCGCGCGAAAAATCCTCTTCGCTGTAATTGCCGATACCATCCTGCTTCGACGGCGTGATGTTGGTCGAGAAGATTTTGCCTAGCGGGGTATCGATACCGTAGCCGCCCGCAAAGGGTGTGCCGCCATGCGGCGCTGTATGGCAGGCGGCGCAATCGGCGGCCGTCGCAAGATAACGGCCGCGCGCCACGAGATCGGACGCATCGCCAGCAAGGCTCGGGCCNNTGCGACCAGCGCGGAAAGACAGAGAAATGCGGGGCGGAGCGAGGCGGAAATCGGCGCAAGCAAAGCGCTGCCGAATGAGGTACCGGGCGAGACAGGAGGCGTTGGCATATATCCCCGTGCTTTCATCAAGCATGAACAATCAATATCGGATCCAAGCGCGCCTCCCACACGTCAGGCCGATCTTCATCGCCGCGGACCGAGGTGGCACATCGGGAAAATGCCACTCGCTCTGAAGCAATTCTTGAACAAAAATGCTTGATTGACGGGTCCAACTGAACCTAAGGCGTGTCGATGTGTCGCGGAGCGGCTTGACGGTTGTCATAACGTCGCAGCTGATGACTTGGGTAGTCCGTTTGTCATACAAACAGATTTCACCAATAGTGAAAGCGTGAGCGATGAAATTCGACCTGACAGACCTTAGAATTTTCCTCTCGGCCGTCGAGGGCGGAAGCCTTACGGCTGCGGCTTCGCAGAACAATATCGTCGTGGCTGCCGTCAGCGTGCGGCTGCGAAAAATGGAGGAAGCCTTCGGCCTGACGCTGTTCGAGCGAACCGGGCGCGGCATCAGGCCGACGCTCGCCGGCGATCTTCTGGTCGGGCACGCCCGCAAAGTGCTCGATGACGCAAGGAAGATCGAAGTCGAACTCGACGCATTTTCGGAAGGGCGCGGCGGCACGATCCGGCTCCTGTCGAATACCAACATGCTCTCGGAGCACATGCCACAGCTATTGGGATCGTTCCTGAAGGAAAACCCGGATATATTCGTGACCGTCAAGGACAGGCCGAGCCTCGAAGTGGTCAATCTGCTCAGAAACGGCGAGGCGGATATCGGCATCGTCGCCTCTTCGGCCGACATGACCGGACTTGAGCGCCGGCGCTTCGTCCCGGACAGGCTCGTGCTGGTCGTGCCGAATGACTCGCCGCTTGAAGGGCCGGTTCCCTATGCCCGCATTCTGGATCACTCGATCGTTTCGCTCAACGCAACGGTCGCCCTGTCGCAATTCCTGCGGCGGCTGTCGAACGAACTCGGCCGGCGTGCGAATATCCGCATCCGCGTCGAGAATTTCGAATCCCTGTGCCGGATCGTCGAATGTGGTGCCGGCCTGGGGATCGTGCCGGAAAGTGCCGCCCGCCGTTATGCCCGCGGCATGAATTTTCGCACGCTGGAGATCGCCGAGGGATGGGCGGAACGTGAACTTTACGTCTGCGTGAGAAACGAACTGCAACTTCCTCTCTACGCCCAGAAACTGCTGCAGCACTTCCGCATCTATGCCGAGGAAGCGGGCGTGGCCGGATCAACCGGACCGTAAAACTTCCGTTTCGCCAACGGCATACTAGTCACCGCGCATTCGTGACCGTTAAATTTTGATATATTGTCGCAGATTTGACGTTCATCAACTCGGCTCAAAAAACAGGCATGACAGTAGAAGATTTCAATGCAAGAAACCCTCGAGGAAACGGGGGGGATATTTCTTGCGGCGGAAGTTTAATTCATGGATTTTTCCGAAACATCAGAACAATCACAGTTATATCGCGAAATAGAAATTCCGTTCGGCTTCCCGGAAATCTTCTTTTCGCGGACCGATACGCGTGGCAAGATTCAGGCCGGCAACGAAGTATTCCAGCGTATCAGCGGCTACTCCTGGAGCGAACTGGCGGGAAAACCGCATAACATCATCCGGCATGATGGGGTTCCTCGGGCGGTATTCTGGTTGCTCTGGGACCGGCTGAAGAAAGGCCTGCAGACCGGCGCCTATGTGAAAAACAAGAGCAAGGACGGCCGTTATTATTGGGTCTACGCCATTATAACACCGTGCGAGGGCGGCTATCTTTCCGTCCGTATCAAGCCGAGCAGTGCCATATTCGGTGTCGCGCAGGCCGAATATGCGACCCTGGCCCGGATGGAAGCGGAAGAGACGCTGTCTCCCGCAGAAAGCGCCATGCGGCTGATGGCACGACTGACCGCACTCGGCTTCGAGACCTATGATGCTTTCATGGCAGCAAGCCTTTCGGCGGAATTTTCCGCACGCGACGCGAACCTGCAAAAAGCCCCCAGGCGAACACTTGCGCTCTATGAGCGCCTGATGCCATCGGCCGCAGAGCTGCTGGCCGCGGCCCGCCAGATCTCGGAAGGGTACCTGACCTACAGGTTCGTGCCCCTCAATCTTCTCGTTCACGCAGGCCAGATCGGCGAAACCGGTGCCGCGATCGCAACGATCTCGACCAATTACAACATCCTGTCCGAGGAGATAGAACACGGCCTGGACGGATTTCTGCAGGCCGCCCGCACGGTATCCCACACGATCAATGTCGGTGCGTTTCTGCTCGCGACGTCCTACGTTCAGCAGGAGATAGCCAGCAGTTTCAGTACCGAGACGCCCATGGACGGCGTCGACCACGAAGTAGAGAATGCCTATCTCGATCAGCAGCGGGCAACCTATCAGGCCGAGGCGCTGAAGAGCCTTGCCGGCATCGAGCAGGAACTGAAGAATTTCTTCGGAATGATCTCGGAGATGAAACGGCTGGCTTCCGGTCTCGCAGCGATCCGCATCATGGGAAAGGTGGAATCCGGGCGTCTCAGCGTTGCTGTCGTCCAGGATCTCATCGCCGATCTGGAAGCATTCCAGGAGATAGTGCAAAGCGGTCTTTCCGATATTCTGCAGGCCAATGGCGCCTTGAGAATGGATACGTCGCGCCTGCTGGAAGCCTATGCAACCGAAGACGCGCCAATTCCCCGCTGATTGAAAAATACCGAAACAAAACCGAAATCCGGCTGCGACAAAGCCGGGCGATAAGGCTGCATCGGATTTCAACGACGGGAGCCATCATCGAAAACCTCCCATCGCTGAAACTGCCGAAGCGACATGTGCGCCCTGCACCGTCGCCGAGGCGCGAGCCCCGCACTGCGTGACACTGGCTCGAGCCGCGCGCCGGGCGCGGGACCGGCGATTTCCGCGGAACCCCCCCAACGGGGGGGCCGAGAAT
>DLSX01000256.1:48350-48560 GCA_002500765.1 Neorhizobium sp. UBA7851 | reverse complement strand
GAAGCCGAGCATGTGACGGCGCAGCAGGGTAAGTTGCGCGCGGCTGAAACCGCTCGTCGGAATGCCTTGAAAGACATATTCGCCGGTTGAAGGCATATCTAGGCCTCCGATGATGTTCATTGCCGTCGACTTGCCGGACCCGGACGGCCCCATGATCGAAACGAACTCACCCTGCGCAATGGTCAGGTCAACCTTGTCGAGCGCGCGGAG
>DLSX01000256.1:0-48169 GCA_002500765.1 Neorhizobium sp. UBA7851 | reverse complement strand
GGCCATAGACTTTCGAGACCTGTCTGAATGCGATGAGGGGAGCGGCCATCGTCAATCTCCCGTCACCGGCCGCGGACGGTCGATTCGGTGATCAGCTGATCGCCGTCTTTCAGATCCGCCGACTTGACGACGGTGAACTGGCCATCGGTCGCACCCATTTCGACGGGCACTCGCCTGGGCATGCCGTTGCGCAGCGCCCAGACCGAACGGTTTGCCGCCGACGCGTCGTTGCGGTTGCCGCGATTTCCGCGCGGTCGCGGCGGGGGGAATAGCCGAGAGAGAATGCCGCCGCGCGGCTGCATGGTCGATGGTGGCGCGTAACGCAGCGCTGCATTGGGTACGAGCAGCGCGCCGGTGACCGATTGCACGGTAATATCCGAGGTTGCCGTCATGCCGGGGCGCAAGAGCAGGTCCTCGTTGTCGACCGTCAGGATCGCCTTGTAGGTGACGACATTGGCGACCGTTTCGGAGGCAAACCGGACGGCCTCGATACGGGCCGGAAAGCTTCTCTCGGGATAGGCGTCGACCGAGAATTTCGCGTCCTGTCCTTCGCTGACCTTGCCGACATCCGCCTCGTCGACGGCAACCTGAAGCTCCATGTGTTTCAGATCGCCGGCGATGGTGAAAAGCACCGGCGCGTTGAGCGAGGACGCAACGGTGGCGCCGGGATCGACATCGCGGGTCAGAACGACGCCATCGATCGGCGAGACGATCTTCAGTTTCGAGAGATTGACTTCTGCAAGCCGAAGACTGGCTTCTGCCGAAAGCACCGCCGCCTCGTTGATCTCCGTCGTCGCGACGGCGGAATCATAAGCGTATTTGGCAGCGTCCAGATCCTGCTGGCTGGAAATGCGGTTGTTGACCAGCGAGGTCAGGCGATCGAAGGCGATCTTTGCCGAGGCCGCCTCAGCCTCGGCCTTCAGGACATTGGCCTTGGCGGAGGCAAGCTGGGCGCGAGCGCTCTGGACGTCGGCCTCCTGCTTGTTGGTGTCGAGTTCCAGCAGGATATCGCCCGCCTTGACCGGGCTGTTATAGGTGACGTTGACCTTGCGCACGGTGCCCGACAGCTCGCTGGAAATATCGACCTGGTCGGTCGGCTGGATCGAGCCGGTGGCGGTGACGATTACCTGCAGGTCGCCGGTCTTTGCCGCCTGCGTCGTGTAATCGAACTGCTGGCCGTCGCCCAAGCCGTAAAAAAGCAGAAGGCCGCCGGTGACGATCACGAGAAGGACTGCGACGATCCACTTGCCGCGGCCGCGCTTCTGCTTCTGGCCGGAGGTTGCGAGGATCGCGGCGATATCCGGGGCGTCCGGCTTGCCGGAATTGGCGGGATCGGTAGGGGCGTTCACTCTTCAGCCTCGTTCTTCATCGGGTCTGCATTGTTTTTGTCTGTCGCCGGCATGCCGAGCGGCAAACTGGCAGAGACGGAATCTCGCGCGCTCCATGCCATGAAACGCGCGGAGGGAGAAATTAAATAACCGTAAGTTGTCGGTGAGCGCGGCTCAAATGACATGGATCATCGTGGCGTCGAATCGATATGGCCGGGCTTCGATGAAGCGCCGGCCATATTGCATCGCTGGACATCTCTATTGCCTGCTGCTTGGCACGCCGAAACGTTCCGGCAGGAAGGCCGTCTGCGTCTGTTCTCCGCTCAGCCGATCGGATTTTGCCGAATTTACCGACTGGAGCGGGGCGACTGCAGAGAAGATTGCGAGGCAGCCGGCAATGACGGTCGCCAGAACAATCAGCTGGGTGCTCCGTTTCATCTGGAACTCTCCTTCGTTCAAAGGAAAACAAGGCTCTGCAAGATCGTTCCGTCTCGGCCCAGCACGCGTCAGTGCTGTGTCGGGATCGAAAGGAAGGGAATGTCTTGCGGATGATTACGCGCTTTAGCTCCTGGTCCGCGGCCTAGCTGCTGGCCGAGAGTTCGTTCGGCGATGCCATGATCTGCTGCTCGCCGATCGACCGATCCATATACTTGAAACCAAGGATGCTCAGAACAGAAGCGATAAGAATAACGAATATGATCCGCATGGAAGTCTCCTTCGGCGGCAATAACACCACAGCGAAACACTTGTTCCGTCGAGTGTGTCGGTAACACGGCCTATCGTATTGAAGAATTGTATCGCCAACGGTCGAAACGTTATCAGCGGTTTTGCGATGGAAGTGTTTCGAATGGTGAGAGCACAGGGATTCGAACCCTGGACCTACTGATTAAAAGTCAGTTGCTCTACCAGCTGAGCTATGCTCTCTCACCAATGCGCCGGGGCGCCTTTCGAAAGTGCGCGATACATATGCAGGTCACATCTTGCGGTCAACCCGCAAAACGTCCAAAAAAATCGCTGTTCGACGCTTTTTCTGTCGATGCATAAAAGGTGATTGGCGTTAAACGGCGATCGGCGCTAGCGCCTCTGCCATATCTGATAAACGGAGCGACCCCGTGTCCATTGCCGAAATCTCCATCTTTACCGCGCTTCTGGCGGGGACATTGTCGTTTCTTTCTCCCTGCGTTCTGCCGCTGGTGCCGCCCTATCTCTGTTATATGGCGGGCATTTCAGTCGATCAGTTCCGCGACCAGTCTTCCCCGGTCGCATCGCCGGCGCGCAAGGCCGTGCTTCGTTCTGCTTTTTTCTTCACGCTCGGTTTCGCCACCGTCTTCGTCATGCTTGGCGCCGGCGCGTCGACCGTCGGCGTGCTGTTGCGCCAGCATCTCGATCTTCTCTCCAAGATCGGCGGACTGATCATCATCATCATGGGCCTCAATTTTCTCGGCCTGTTGCGAATCGGTTTCCTGCAGCGGGAGGCGCGCTTCCAGTCTTCCGGTCAGCCGGCGACGCTTTCGGGTGCCTATCTGATGGGCCTGGCCTTCGCCTTCGGCTGGACGCCCTGCATCGGTCCCGTTCTCGGTGCCATTCTCGGCGTCGCGGCCTCGCGCGATACGGTGGGCGAGGGTGCCGCACTGCTCGGCATCTATTCGCTCGGTCTTGCCGTACCGTTCTGGATCGCCGCGGCCTTTTCAGGCGTCTTCATGCGGTTTATGACGCGTTTTCGTCGTCATCTCGGCATGGTCGAGAAAGCGATGGGTGTGTTCCTGATCGTCACCGGCCTTGCCTTCATCTTCGGCTTCGTCAGTTCGGCGGCGATCTGGTTCCAGGAAACCTTTCCAATCCTGATGCAGATCGGCTGATCGATCTGGCTCTTTTCGTTTCAACGCAATTCCGGGCGCAAAGCCGGTTCCCGCTTTTGCTGGAATTGCTCCAACCGCGGATCAGAATGAGCCGATGGCCGATGTCGTTGCATTGCTTCTGCCGTTTTTCGGCCTGATCCTGATCGGATATGTCGCGGCAAGAGCCACCGGGCAGCCGCTCGAGGCGCTGGGCTGGCTCAACACCTTCATCATCTATGCGGCATTGCCGGCGCTTTTCTTCAAGCTGGTGTCGCGCACGCCGATCGAGGAACTGGCGCGGCTGGACTTCATCCTCGGTGAAATCGCAGCGGTCTATCTGGTCTTTGCCACAGCGTTTCTGATCGGTTTCGTGCTGCGGTGGAATTCGTTCGAGGACTGCACGATCCAGAGCTTTACCGCCGCCTATGGCAATATCGGCTATATGGGGCCGGGGCTGGCACTGCTTGCCTTCGGGGAAAAAGCGGCGGTGCCGGTGGCGCTGATCGTCTGCCTGGAAAATGCCGCGCATTTCATCATGGCGCCGGCGATGATGGCGCTTGCCGGAGACGACAAGCGACCGATGCACCGCGTCATCGGCTCGATCGTGAAAAAGGTGGTGCTGCACCCTTTCATCCTGTCGACGGCGCTCGGATTTGCGGCAGCTGCTTCGGGACACCAGTTGCCCGAACCCGCATTCAAACTCGTCGATTACCTGGCGCAGGCCGCTGCTCCCTGCGCCTTGTTTGCCATGGGCGTGACGCTCGCCTTGCGGCCGATAAAGCGCATTCCGGCAGAACTCGGTTATCTCGCCGTCCTGAAGCTCATTCTTCTGCCGCTCAGCGTCTACATTGTGCTGTCGCTGGTTGGTGACTTCGATCCGGTATGGATGCATGCGGCGATGCTGCTTGCAGCGCTGCCGACGGCCACCAATGTCTTCGTCATCAGCCAGCAATATGGTGTCTGGCAGGAGCGGGCGTCCGCAAGCGTTTTGATTATCACGGTCGCTTCGATCGTGACGCTGCCTGTCTGGCTTTATCTCATCTCCAGCGGGGTTCTACCGCCGGATCTGTTTCCCTAGTTCGCGAACGAAATTCTTCAGGCTGCGACCCGGTTCGACACCTTCCTGCATGAGGGCGTTGCGCAGGGGGGAAACGGCGTTGAGCACATGCATGCCGGCTGCCCGCACCATCTGCACCGGTATAAGGTCGGTTAGCAGCGATCGGTTGAGAAGATCGACGCTGAACGTGCGGCTCATCACGTCCGGTTTTCTGCGGCGATTATAGCGGTCGCCGGCATCGGCCAGGATCGGTCGGTCGCGCTCTGCGGAAAGCAGTTCGGCAAGCGTCATGCTGTCGCGCAGTGAGCGGTTGAGCCCCTGTGCGCCGATGGGCGGAAAGGCGTGCGCGGCTTCGCCGATCAGCGCAACACGGCCGGCGCCGAAACGCTCGGCCATCATGCTCGACAGCGGCCACGCCTGGGCCTGTCCCTCGACGGTGACCTTGCCGAGGATCGACTGCATGCGTGCCTCGACGATCTTCGACAGTTCTTCTGTCGGAAGGCTCGTCAGGCGGCTGGCCTCTTCCGGCCGCACGACCCAGACGAGGCTGGAGCGCGAACCGGGAAGGGGTACCTGGGTGAAGGGGCCGCTTTCGGTGTGGAATTCGGTCGACACATTGCCATGCGCAAGCGTGTGGGCGAAATTCAGCACCAGAGCGGACTGCTGATAGGACCATTTGCGCACGTCGATACCCGCCGCCTGGCGGGTGATCGACTTGCGGCCGTCGGCGCCGATAATGAAGTCGGCTTCGATGACATCGCCGCCGGCAATCGAGATCGTCACCTTGTCCGCCTGCAGCGCGACGCTCTCCACATTCGTCTCGACGCGCGTGAGATTGGGTTCCGTTGCAAGCGCATTATCCAGAACCTCAGCCAGCGCCTTGTTCGGAATGTTGTAGCCGAAGGCATGAAGACCGATGTCGCTGGCGCGGAACTGGGCCGGCGGGGCGCGCAACAGGCGATTGGTGCCGTCGAGGATCTGCATGACGGAAAGTGCTGCGGAGGATGGCGCGATCCTGTCCCATGCGCCGAGGCGCTCAAGATAACGCACCGACTGATCCATCAATGCGGTCGTGCGTCCATCGTCGTGTTTCGGAGATGCCGCGACGAGGCAGACTTTTCGACCCGCGCGCGCCAGTGCAAGAGCTGCCACCTGGCCTGCCAGGCCGCCACCGACGATTGCGATCTCGTAATGCTGCATTGTCCGCTTCCAATTCCTAAAGCATGTCGCGCAAAAATGTGCGGCGGTTTTGCGCTGAAGACATGCGACAAATCAACAATCCAAAGCGCATGAGCGAACCCGAAGGATCGCGACACGCTTTAGTCCGGCTCTATTTAGAGCGTCCTGGCTGTTCAATCCATGGCTATCTGCTATTGATCCTCTGTTGGCGCTAAGTCGTGTAAAACCCGTGATAGAGGCTGCTGCCCGTTGCAATATGGCGGAATTGGCAGCATACCCGAAGATCAAGCTCAAGGCGGTAAGCAAGAAAACGGGGCGCGCGTGTTCAGACGAATCTTCAACTATCGTGCAGTGCCCTATGCGGAAATCCGCGCCTTCTGCGTCCACATCTTTACCGCTTCCGGTTCTTTTCTTGCTTTTCTTGGTGTGGTTGCAGCCGCCGAGCATCGTTTTATCGACATGTTCTGGTGGCTCGGCCTGGCGCTTTTGGTCGATGGCGTCGACGGGCCGATCGCCCGCAAGCTCAACGTCAAGGAAGTGTTGCCCAACTGGTCCGGTGACATGCTGGACAATGTCATCGACTACGTGACCTATGTGCTTCTGCCGGCATTCGCGCTCTACCAGAGCGGCATGATCGGCGAACCCTGGTCCTTCGTGGCTGCCGGCATGATCGTCGTATCGAGCGCCATCTATTATGCCGACATGGGCATGAAGACGGACGAGTATTTCTTCTCCGGTTTCCCCGTTGTCTGGAATATGGTGGTGTTCACGCTATTCGTCATCGATGCCAGTGCGACGACGGCGATGATCGTGGTCACGGTTTCCGTGGTCCTGACCTTCCTGCCGATCAGTTTTCTGCATCCGGTGCGCGTCAAGCGTTTGCGGCCGCTCAATCTGGCGGTCGGGGCTATCTGGTGCCTGCTTGGCGGTTATTCGCTGCTCCTGCATTTCCAGTCACCGGACTGGGTTGTCTGGGGTGTGGTGATCAGTGGCATTTACCTCTATTGCATCGGCGGGATATTGCAGCTGTTTCCCAACCTTGGAAAATAACGCGCTGCAGCATGGAACACGCTCTTTCATATTGTGGATGTCTGCAAAAACGGTATCAATATCAAATGGCTGCCTTCGGTGATGCGAAGGGTGGTCAGTTCATTTGACAAAACGAAAGAAAATGCAGCGCTGCAACGGACGGCACTGCATATAAAAAGGGGGTTCCGTGACGTTTGAGGGCGTTGAAGCAAGCCCGCTTTTGTCTGTTCGGGGGCTGACAAAGCTCTTCGGCAGTTTCGCGGCCTGCGATGGCATCGATCTCGATATCGGCCATGGCGAAATCCATGCGCTGCTCGGTGAAAACGGCGCCGGCAAATCGACGCTGGTGAAGATGCTCTTCGGCGTGCTGCAGCCGACTTCCGGGACGGTTTCACTGGAGGGCAAGCCGGTGGTGATCCCGTCGCCCGGCGAGGCGCGCCGTCTTGGTGTCGGCATGGTTTTCCAGCATTTTTCGCTGTTCGAAGCGCTGACCGTCGCCGAAAATATCGCCCTTTCGCTCGATCCCCGCACGCCGCTTGCCAAGATCGCCGAAGAGACCGCGACGGTTTCGAAGGCTTATGGCCTGCCGCTCGATCCGTCCGCGCATGTCGCCGACCTCTCCGTCGGCGAGCGCCAGCGGATCGAGATCATCCGGGCGCTGTTGCAGAACCCCAAGCTGATCATCCTCGACGAGCCGACTTCGGTTCTGACGCCTCAGGAGGCGGAACGGTTGTTCGAGACGCTGATGCGGCTGAAGGCGGAAGGTCGCTCGGTTCTTTATATCAGCCACAGGCTGGAAGAGGTGCAGCGCATCTGTGATCGCGCCACCGTTCTGCGCCACGGCAAGGTGACGGGTGATTGCGATCCCCGGAAGGAAACGCCGGCCTCGCTCGCCCGCATGATGGTGGGGACCGAAGTCGCCGAAGTCCAGCGCGCGGATGCCGGAACGTTTGGCGACGTGCTGGTCGAGATGTGCAACGTGTCCGTTGCGCCGCGCACGCCGTTTGCCGTTTCGCTCAAGGATATTTCACTCAACGTTCGTGCAGGCGAAGTGCTTGCCATTGCGGGCGTTGCCGGCAATGGCCAGTCGGAACTTTTCGATGCGCTGTCCGGCGAATATCCGATTGCCGCCGAAGATGGCATCCGTCTGCGTGGAAAACCTGTCGGGCGGCTGCGGATCAATGAGCGCCGCCTGCTCGGTGCAGGCTTCGTGCCGGAAGAGCGGCACGGACATGCGGCCGTCTCGGCGCTTTCGCTTTCCGACAATCTTCTGCTGGCCCGCAGCCGCTCGGATAAAAAGGCGTTTCTTGCCGGCGGACCTCTGTCGATCCTTCGCCGGGACGCGATCCTGTCTGCATCGCGGCGCATCTGTTCGATCATGGATGTGCGCAAGAGCGGCGACGATCCTGCGGCCGGATCGCTGTCCGGCGGCAATCTTCAGAAATTCATCGTCGGCCGCGAGCTCGATCGCCAGCCTGCGGTGCTCGTCGTCAACCAGCCGACCTGGGGTGTCGATGCCGGTGCTGCCAGCCGTATCAGGCAGGCACTCGTCGATCTGGCCAAGGCCGGTTCGGCCGTCATCGTCATCAGCCAGGACCTCGACGAGATCTTCGAAATAGCGACGACGATCGCCGTCATCTCCGACGGCCGGTTGTCTGATCCTTATCCCGCGGGAGAGCTTACGCTTGAACAGATCGGCCTGTTGATGGGCGGTATCCACGAGAGCAATTCGGCAGTGGAGGCCGCAGATGCGCATTGAACTGCAGAAACGCGCCAACACATCCATGCTGTTCTCGATCCTGTCGCCGCTGCTGGCGCTGGCTTTGACGCTGGTGGCAGGCGCGATCATGTTCGGGCTTCTGGGCAAAAGTCCGCTCGGTTCGCTCTATATCTATTTCGTCGAGCCGCTGCTCGATGTCTGGTCCCTGCATGAACTGGCGATCAAGGCGGCCCCTCTGATCCTGATCGCCGTTGGCCTTTCCATCTGTTTCCGCTCGAACAACTGGAATATCGGCGCTGAGGGCCAGTTCACCATTGGTGCGATCACCGGCTCCATCCTGCCGGTCCTGAACCCCGATTGGCATTCGCCGCTGATCCTGCCGCTGATGCTTGTCATGGGCATGCTCGGCGGGGCGCTTTATGCGAGCATTCCAGCGCTCTTAAAGACCCGGTTCAACACCAACGAGATCCTCACCAGCCTGATGCTGGTCTATATCGCGCAGCTGTTTCTCGACTGGCTGGTGCGTGGTCCCTGGCGCGATCCGCAGGGTTACAACTTCCCGCAGACGAAGAGTTTCCAGCCGGAAGCGGTTCTGCCGGAAATCCTCGATTCGGGCCGTGCACATTTCGGCATCGTCTTTGCCATTATCGCAGCCGTGGCGCTGTGGTTCATGATGCGCTTCATGCTGAAGGGCTTTCAGGTCTCGGTGCTCGGCCAGTCGGAACGGGCAGGGCGGTTTGCCGGTTTTTCGACAAGCAGGATGGTGTGGTTCTCGATGCTGCTTTCCGGCGCACTTGCCGGACTTGCAGGGATTTCGGAAGTCTCCGGTTCTATCGGCCATGTGCAGCCGGTGATCTCGCCGGGCTATGGGTTTACCGCGATCATCGTCGCCTTCCTCGGACGTCTCAATCCGCTCGGCATCATCGCCTCGGGTTTCGTGCTGGCACTGACCTATCTCGGCGGCGAGGCGGCGCAGCTGTCGCTGAGCATTTCCGACAAGGTCAGCCGCGTCTTCCAGGGGCTCATCCTGTTTTTCGTGCTCTCCTGCGACACGCTGATCCACTACCGCATCCGCCTGATCCTCACTCCATCCGCCGCTCGGGAAGAGAAAAGCTGATGTTCGAAGCTATCCTTCTGACCGTCATCACCGCATCGACCCCACTCGTCATCGCCGCGCTCGGCGAACTGGTGACGGAGCGATCGGGCGTGCTCAATCTCGGCCTCGAGGGCATGATGATCATGGGAGCGGTTGCCGCTTTTGCGACCGCACAGATCACCGGTTCGCCTTATCTCGGCATTCTCGGCGGCATCGTCGGCGGCGGGCTGTTTTCGCTGCTTTTCGGTTTCCTGACGCTGACGCTGGTTGCCAACCAGGTGGCGACCGGTCTGGCGCTGACCATCCTCGGGCTTGGCCTGTCCGGCCAAATCGGCGAGGCCTTTGTCGGCATGCCGGGCGTTCGCTTGCAGCCGATCGTCATTCCGCTACTCTCCGACATTCCGTTCTTCGGCCGCGTGCTGTTTTCCCAGGACCTGATCTTCTACATGTCCGTGGCGCTGGTCGTCGGCATCAGCTGGTTCCTGTTCAAAAGCCGCACGGGTCTTAAAATGCGAGCGATCGGCGACAATCACGGCTCGGCGCACGCGCTCGGCATCAATGTGGTTCGCACGCGCTATCTCGCCGTCCTGTTCGGCGGTGCCTGCGCCGGTCTGGCCGGCGCGCAGCTCTCGCTCGTCTACACGCCGCAATGGGTGGAGAACATGACCGCGGGGCGCGGCTGGATCGCGCTGGCGCTCGTCGTCTTCGCTTCCTGGCGACCCTTGAGGGTTCTCGCCGGCGGTTATCTCTTCGGTGCCGTCGGCATCGGACAGTTGCATGCGCAGCTTCTGGCTCAAAGCGGCGGGATCGCCATTCCGTCGCAGCTTCTCTCGGCACTTCCCTACGTCGCAACCATTGTCGTGCTGATCATCATTTCGCATAATCGCCGCACGACGCTCATCAATACGCCGGCATCACTCGGAAAACCGTTTGTCCCCGATCGGTGACCACGTTAACGTTCATGTCATACTCCATCAGAGGTTGGAAAATGAAAAAACTCATCATTGCGCTGGCTGCTACTGCCGCCGTTCTCGGCGGTTTCGCCGGTAGCGCATCGGCTCAGGAAAAGAAGAAGATCTGCTTCATCTATGTCGGCTCGAAGACCGATGGTGGCTGGACGCAGGCGCACGACATCGGTCGCCAGGCACTGCAGAAGGCTCTCGACGACAAGATCGAGACGCCGTTCCTCGAAAGTGTGCCGGAAGGCCCGGATGCCGAGCGCGCCATCGAGCGCATGGCTCGCTCCGGCTGCGCCATGATCTACACGACGTCGTTCGGCTTCATGGACGCCACGGTCAAGGTTGCCGCGAAATTCCCGGACGTGAAGTTCGAACACGCAACCGGTTTCAAGGCTGCCGAAAATCTCGCGACCTACAATTCGCGCTTCTATGAAGGCCGTTACATCCAGGGTCAGATCGCGGCCAAGATGTCGAAGAAGGGCGTCGCCGGCTACATCGCGTCCTTCCCGATCCCGGAAGTCGTCATGGGCATCAACGCTTTCGAACTGGGCGCCAAGTCGGTCAACCCGGAATTCAAGCTGAAGGTCGTCTGGGCCAATACCTGGTTCGACCCGGGCAAGGAAGCCGACGCAGCCAAGGCGCTGATAGACCAGGGCGTCGATATCCTGACCCAGCATACCGACACGACCGCTCCGATGCAGGTTGCTGCCGAGCGCGGCATTCCGGCCTTCGGCCAGGCTTCGGACATGATCGCAGCCGGCCCGAAGACGCAGCTGACGGCGATCGTCGACACCTGGGGCGCCTATTACATCAAGCGCACCAAGGCGGTTCTCGACGGTTCGTGGAAGTCGGAACAGATCTGGGACGGCCTGAAGGACGGCATCCTGACCATGGCGCCCTACACCAACATGCCGGACGACGTGAAGGCGATGGCGGAAGAGACCGAAGCCAAGATCAAGTCGGGCGAACTGCATCCGTTCACCGGCCCGATCAACAAGCAGGACGGCTCTGCTTGGCTGGCAGCCGGCGAAAAGGCTGAAGACGGCGTTCTGCTCGGCATGAACTTCTACATCGAAGGTGTGGACGACAAGCTGCCGAAGTGAGGCGCGGTTGCGAGACAGGCAAGCACCTCTGCTACGTCATCCTCGGGCTTGTCCCGAGGATCTTTGAACGTTTCAGCTGTTGAGACGTGGTGGATGCTCGGGACAAGCCCGAGCATGACGAACGAGGGGCATTGCGAAATAAAAGAGGGCGTCCTGTGGCGCCCTTTTTGCTTTCCAGCTATTTGTTTCGTGCCGACACAAGCCGTTTATCGCCCTGCAAGATTGTTGCTGCTAGATAGCGAGCAAATGCCGAAGGAGATTCCCCATATGAGCCGTTCCTGCCTTGCCGTTATCCTAGCCGCCGGCGACAGCACGCGAATGAAGTCGTCGATGTCGAAAGTGCTGCATCCGGTCGCAAACCGGCCGATGATCGCGCATGTGATGGCGGCGGTGGCGTCTGCCGGAATGACCGATGCGGCGCTGGTCGTTGGGCGTGATGCGGAAAAGGTGGCCAAAGCCGGCTCACTCGACGGGATTTCCGTCAGGAGCTTTCTGCAGACTGAAAGGCTCGGCACCGGCCATGCTGTTCTCGCCGCCCGCGAGGCAATCGCCGAAGGATTCGACGATGTTCTGGTCGCCTATGGTGACGTGCCGCTGATCACGGCAGCTCCGTTTGCCGCCGCGCGTGAAAAGCTGGCGGAAGGGGCGGATGTCGTCGTCATTGGTTTCCATACCGACAAGCCTTTCGGTTACGGCCGCCTGCTCGTCGAGAATGGCGAACTTGTCGCCATCCGCGAAGAGAAGGACGCGACCGATGAGGAGCGCAAGGTTACCTGGTGCAATAGCGGCCTGATGGCGATCAACGGCCGCAAGGCTCTCGCGCTTCTGGACAAGATCGGCAATGCCAATGCCAAGGGCGAATATTATCTGACGGATCTGGTGGAAATCGCCCGCGCCGAAGGCGGCAAGGTGGTCGCCGTCGATGCACCGGAAACGGAGCTTACCGGCTGCAACAACCGCGCGGAACTGGCCGTCATCGAAAGGCTCTGGCAAGAGCGCCGCCGGCATGAGCTGATGGTTTCCGGCGTTTCGATGATCGCGCCGGAAACCGTGTTCCTGTCTTTCGATACCGAGATCGGCCAGGATGCGCTGATCGAGCCGAATGTGGTTTTCGGTCCGGGCGTGACGATCGATGGCGGCGCTGTCATCCATGCCTTCTCGCATATCGAAGGCGCGCATGTGAGCGCCGGCGCCACTGTCGGCCCGTTCGCGCGGCTGCGTCCGGGCGCCGATCTTGCCGAAGGCTCCAAGGTCGGCAATTTCTGCGAGGTGAAAAACGGCAGGATCGGCGAGGGCGCCAAGGTCAACCATCTGACCTATATCGGCGATGCCGTGGTCGGCGCGCATGCCAATATCGGCGCCGGAACGATTACCTGCAACTATGACGGTGTGAACAAGCACCAGACAGTGATCGGGGCAAACAGTTTTATCGGCTCCAATTCCTCGCTCGTGGCACCGGTTTCGATCGGTGATGGCGCCTATGTCGCGTCTGGCAGCGTGATCACCGAAAACGTGCCGGCGGATGCACTGGCGCTGGGTCGGGCCCGGCAGGAAGTTAAGCCGGAACGAGCCAAGCTGATCCGTGAACGGGCGCTGGCGATCAAGGCTGCCAAGAAGGCCGGGAAGTAAGGCCGGAAAATAAAGATTTCGGCGCGTTACGCGACGATACCGAAAGTGACGAATGAGGCGATTGCGCAAGTGCAGCAATCGTCTAGGACTTGCGTCCAACTGATTTATCGAAAGGTTTTTATATGTGCGGAATTGTTGGGATCGTCGGTAGGGAGCCGGTAGCGGCGCGTCTGGTGGATGCGCTTCGGCGGCTCGAATATCGCGGTTATGATTCCGCCGGTGTCGCCACCATCCACGGGGGGCAACTGGACCGCCGCCGGGCGGAAGGAAAGCTGTTCAATCTGGAAACCAAACTTGCCGGTGAACCGCTGCCGGGCACGATCGGCATTGCCCATACCCGCTGGGCGACCCATGGCGTGCCGAACGAGGAAAATGCCCATCCGCATTTCGTCGAAGGCGTCGCGGTCGTCCATAACGGCATCATCGAGAACTTTTCCGAACTGAAGGACGAGCTCACCGCCGACGGCGCCGTCTTCACCAGCCAGACGGATACGGAAGTCGTCGCCCACCTGCTGGCGAAGTACACTCGCGAAGGCCTGGGCCACCGCGAGGCGATGCTCGCCATGCTCAACCGCGTTTCCGGCGCCTATGCGCTGGTGGTGATGTTTCAGGATGATCCGGGCACGATCCTGTCTGCCCGTTTCGGACCGCCGCTGGCCATCGGCCATGGCAGGGGCGAGATGTTCTTGGGCTCCGACGCGATCGCGCTGTCGCCCTTCACCAACGAGATCACCTATCTGGTCGATGGCGATTGCGCCATCATCACCCATGACCGTCTCGAGGTGATGGATTATCAGGGGCGTCCGGTTTCCCGCAAAAGCCAGATCTCCCAGGCGACCGCCTTCATGGTCGACAAGGGCAACCATCGCCACTTCATGGAGAAGGAAATCTACGAGCAGCCGGAGATCATTTCCCACGCGCTCGGCCATTACATCGATTTCGCCAGCCACAGGGTGAAGGCGACAGACACGGCGATCGATTTCTCCAAACTGTCGGGCCTTGCCATCTCCGCCTGCGGCACCGCCTATCTCGCGGGTCTCGTCGGTAAATACTGGTTCGAGCGTTATGCGCGCCTGCCGGTCGAGATCGATGTCGCGTCCGAATTCCGCTACCGCGAACTGCCGCTTTCCCCGACGCAGGCCGCGCTGTTCATTTCGCAGTCGGGTGAAACTGCCGATACGCTCGCCTCGCTGCGCTATTCGAAGGATCAGGGACTGAAGATCGGCGCGATCGTCAACGTCCGTGAATCGACCATCGCGCGCGAATCCGATGCGATCTTCCCGATCCTGGCCGGTCCCGAAATCGGTGTCGCCTCGACCAAGGCGTTTACCTGCCAGCTGGCGGTGCTTGCCTCGCTGTCGATCGCCGCCGGCCGCGCCCGCGGCACGGTTTCCGAGGCGGATGAAACGACGATGGTGAAACATCTCGCCGAAATGCCGCGGATCATGAGCAAGGTCTTGAACGAGATCCAGCCGCAGATCGAAGCCCTGTCGCGCGAGCTGTCGCGCTTCAAGGACGTGCTTTATCTCGGCCGCGGCACAAGCTATCCACTCGCCATGGAAGGCGCGCTGAAGCTCAAGGAAATCTCCTATATCCATGCCGAAGGCTATGCGGCCGGCGAACTGAAGCACGGGCCGATCGCGCTGATCGACGAGAACATGCCGGTCATCGTTATTGCACCGCATGACCGGTTCTTCGAAAAGACGGTGTCGAACATGCAGGAAGTGGCAGCCCGCGGCGGCCGGATCATCTTCATCACCGACGAAAAGGGGGCAGCCGCTTCCAAGCTCGAAACCATGGCGACGATCACGCTTCCCAATGTCGACGAGATCATCGCGCCGATGATCTTCTCGCTGCCGATCCAGCTCTTGGCCTATCACACGGCCGTCTTCATGGGCACCGACGTCGACCAGCCGCGAAATCTGGCCAAGTCCGTCACAGTGGAGTGATATGGCCGGTTTAAGGCTTTTCTTGCATCGCAGGAACTCATCCGGCATTGTCGCATTTCATCAATGCGGCAATGCGCATGATCGATTCGGACCGGAATTTCCCTAGGAAGATCAAATGAGTGACAGCCCTGAGCGGATTTCGATGGCCGGTCGGATCAGGAATAATTTCCTTACCGGCCTGATCATCTGTGCGCCTCTGGCGATCACCATCTGGCTGACCTTCACCTTTATAGACTGGGCCGACAGCTGGGTTACGCCTTACCTGCCGCAGCGTTACAATCCGCAATATTATTTCGACGTGACGATCCCCGGCACCGGGCTTCTGATCGCGGTTCTGTTCATCACCATTGTCGGCTTTCTCGGCAAGAACCTGATCGGCCGCTCGATCGTCAATTTCGGCGAGTCGATCCTGCATCGCATGCCGCTGGTCAGGACGATCTATAGAAGCGTCAAGCAGATCCTCGAAACGGTGCTGCGCGAACAGTCGACCTCGTTCAAGAAATGCGGGCTGGTCGAATTCCCGAGTTCCGGCACCTGGGCGCTCGTGTTCATTGCCGGTGATGCACAGGGCGAGATTGCCGCCAAGCTCAATCAGAATGGCGAGGAAATGGTGGCGGTCTTCCTGCCGCCGACGCCGGTTCCGACGGCCGGATTCCTGATGTTCGTGCCGAAAAGCAAGATCGTCATGCTCGACATGACGCCGGAAGAAGGTGCCAAGCTTCTGATTTCCGGCGGTCTGATCGCGCCTGACTACAATCCGGACGGACCGGCGATCCCCGCCTTGCCTGCGCCGCGCAAGAAGGCGGCGAGAGGCCGTCGCAAGGGCGATGACGACATCGCGGTCATCCCGCCCTCAGAAACCTGATCGCCTCGTCGCGGCGATGTAGATAGAGCAGGACGCGCACCGCCTCGCCGCGCTCGCTCGTCAGGTCCGGGTCGCGGTCGAGCAGGTAGGTGGCGTCCTTTCGGGCGATTTCCAACAGATCGGCATGAGCCGCGAGGCTGGCGATTCGAAAACCCGGTGTGCCGGACTGGCGGGGGGCGAGAAGCTCGCCTTCGCCACGCAGTTTCAGGTCTTCTTCGGCGATCAGAAAACCGTCCTCGCTGTCGCGCAGGATCGACAGGCGGGCATGGCCGGTTTCGCTTAAGGGTCCCTTGTAGAGCAGGATACAGGTCGAGGCCTCGTCGCCGCGACCGACACGGCCGCGTAGCTGATGAAGCTGGGCGAGGCCGAATCGTTCGGCATGTTCTATCACCATGATCGTCGCATCCGGCACGTCGACGCCGACTTCAACCACGGTGGTGGCGACCAGCATGCGGATCTCGCCATTCTTGAAGGCGCTCATCACCGCGTCTTTTTCCGGTCCCGCCATGCGGCCATGCACGAGGCCGACATTTTTCGCGCCGAGTTCTCGGGCAAGAACTGCGTGGCGCTCTTCGGCCGACATCAGTTCGGAGACGTCGGACTCTTCCACCAGCGGGCAGATCCAGTAGGCTTTCTTGCCCTGGGCAATCGCCCCTTTCAGCCTTCCGACGATATCGCCGATCCGTTCGGTCGGCACGGTGACGGTCTGGATAGGTTTACGGCCGGCAGGCTTTTCGGTGAGCTTCGAAACATCCATGTCGCCGAAGGCGGCAAGCACCAGCGTGCGCGGGATCGGTGTCGCTGTCATTACCAGCATATGCGGCGAGATGCCCTTGGCGGTGAGGCGCAGGCGCTGGTGGACGCCGAAACGATGCTGTTCGTCGACCACCGCCATCATAAGGTTGGCGTAGCTGACCGTATCCTGAAACAGCGCATGGGTGCCGATGACGATCTGGGCTTCGCCCGACGCGATGCGCTCGACGATGGCGTCGCGCTCGCGGCCCTTGGTGCGGCCGGTCAGCAGTTCGACGGTGACGCCAGCTTCCCCTGCAAGTTTCGAGATCGTCGCGAAATGCTGGCGGGCGAGGATTTCGGTCGGCGCCATCAGCACCGCCTGACCTCCGGCCTCGACGGCGGCGGCCATGGAGAGCAGCGCCACAAGCGTCTTGCCGGCGCCGACATCGCCCTGCAGCAGGCGCAGCATCCTATCCTCGCCGGCCATGTCCCTGGTTATGTCCTCGATTGCGGCCTTCTGACTGGGTGTCAGCGAGAAGGGCAGGGCGTGGACGATTTTCGCCGCGAGATCGCCCTTTACCCGGATCGGCTGGCCGGGCACCTTGCGGATTTTCTGGCGCACCAGTGCCAGCGAGACCTGACCGGCCAAAAATTCGTCATAGGCGAGCCTGCGCCGCGACGGCGCGTTCGGGTCGATATCCTTTTCGTCTTCCGGGTGATGCAGGTTGCGGAAGGCATCGGAGACCGACGGAAAATTCTGCTTCTGCGTCAGCGCCGCATCGGCCCATTCGGGAAATTCCGGCAGGCGTTCGACGGCGCCCTCGATGACTTTTCTCAGCGTTTTCGGTGACAGGCCGGCAGTCAGCGGATAGACCGGCTCGACCAGTGCCAGGTTCTGCGCTTCCGAGACCTTCACCATGAAATCCGGATGGACCATCGAGGCGCGACCGTTGAACCAGTCGACCTTGCCGCTGACCATGACCTGTTCGTCTATGGGCAGTGACTTCGACAGCCAGTCGCCCTTGGCGCGGAAGAAGGTCAGCGCCAGTTCGCCGGTATCGTCGTGAAGGAAGACGCGGTAGGGCTGGTTGGTGCCGCGCGCCGGCGGCTGGTGACGGTCGACACGTCCCTCGATGGTGACAATCATTCCCTGCGGCGCAAGTGCGATTCCGGGGCGGTTGCGCCGGTCGATCAGCGAGAAGGGCGCGTGGAAGAGAAGGTCGACGACACGGCAGTCCTCGGCGTCCTCGCGGCCAGTCACCTTCGCGATCAGGTCGGCGATCTTGGGGCCGACACCGGGCAGCGACGAGGCGGAGGCAAAGAGCGGATCGAGTATGGCTGGGCGCATGGCGGTTAAATGGGACAAGTTTTGGCCATTTGGCAAGGTGACGGATGCGCATTTTGATCCTATATGAACCGCAAAACAGGGACATGGCTTATGACTGGATTGGCACGCACGAGCGCCGACCTCGACCCGCGCCGCAGGCGCATTCTCTATCGCTGCTGGCATCGCGGCATTCGCGAGATGGATCTCGTCTTCGGTTCGTTCGCCGAAGCGGAAATCGCAAAGCTCTCCGATTTGGAACTCGACGAGTTCGAGGCCATCATGGGTGAGGACGATCACGATCTTCATGCCTGGATCACCGGCGCGCAGCCGCTGCCTGCGGATCGCGACACGCCGCTGTTTGCCCGGGTGGCCGCATACAAGCCGGACTTTTCTCCCGTTACCGAAGCCTCGCTGAAAGAGAAACTCGGCCAATGATTTCCGGATTCGACGCGAAGAAGATTGCAGCGGCCTCGACGCCACTGACGGTCGGCAATGTGCCGCCCGGCATGGAACCTATGGTGCTCGCCGAACTGGCGCGCTCCGGCCAGTCGGTGGCCTATGTGCTGTCCGACGGCCAGCGCATGCCGGATCTGGAGCAGATGCTCTCCTTCGTCGCGCCGGAAATCCCTGTCCTGACACTGCCGGCCTGGGACTGCCTTCCTTATGACCGCGTTTCTCCGAGCGCGGATGTCTCCGCGCGGAGACTGTCGGCGCTGTCGGGTCTGATCGCCCATGCCAAGAAGCCGCATCCGTCGATCGTGCTCGTCACCGTCAATGCGATGCTGCAGAAGATCGCGCCGGCGGAGATCATCGAAAGCCTCGCTTTCTCGGCAAAACCCGGCAACCAGATCCGCATGGACGATATTGCCGCGCGTCTGGAGCGCAACGGTTTCGACCGCGTTTCCACCGTGCGTGAAGTCGGTGAATTTGCGGTGCGTGGCGGCATTCTCGACGTCTTCGTGCCGGGAACGGAAGAGCCGGTGCGGCTCGATTTTTTCGGCGATACGCTGGAAAGCATACGCTCGTTCGATCCCGCCAGCCAGCGCACGACGGGACAGGCGCGGTCGCTCGATCTCAATCCGATGAGCGAAGTGACTCTGACGCCGGATACAATCAGCCGGTTCCGCACCAATTATCTGTCGCTGTTCGGTGCCGCGACCCGCGACGACGCGCTTTATCAGGCCGTCTCAGAGGGGCGCCGTTATGCCGGCATGGAGCACTGGCTGCCGCTGTTTTACGAAAAGCTGGAGACGGCTTTCGATTACCTCGCCGGTTTCCGCATCGTCACCGATCACACGGCGCGTGAGGCGGCGGCCGAACGGTCCAAGCTCGTCATCGACTATTTCGAAGCGCGGCGCGATCAGGGCTCTCAGGGCAAGGGTGCTGCCGCGCATTCGACGCCGTACAAGCCGGTTTCGCCGGGCCAGCTTTATCTCGATGGCAAGGCATTTGCCTCGGCGCTGGACGAAGCGGCTGCGCTGCGCCTGACGCCGTTCAACGAGATGGATGCGTCGGGTCGCCCGGTGGTGACACTCGATGCGCATACCGGTCCGCGCTGGGCGAAAAGCCAGGCGGAAGCGGGTGCGGAAACGCAGGATCGCGATGCCGGTGAGCAAACTCGCGTCAACGTCTTCGATCTGGTCGTCAAGCATATTGCCGACAAGCGGGCCGAACGCACCAAGGTTCTCGTCACCGGCTGGGCTGCCGGCTCGCTCGACCTTCTTTTGCAGGTGCTCGACGAGCGCGGGCTGAAGCGGATCCGGCAGATCGAAAAGCTCTCCGATCTCGATAAGCTGGAGAAAGGCGAGGCGGCATCTGCCGTGATGAGCCTCGAGGCCGGGTTCGAGACGGGCAATATTGCCGTCATCGGCGAGCAGGACATTCTCGGCGACCGCATGGTTCGCCGTGGCAAGCGGCGCAAGCGCGGGGCGGATTTCCTCACCGAAGTGGCCGGTCTCGACGAAGGGTCGCTGGTCGTCCATGCCGAACATGGTATCGGCAAGTTCGTCGGACTGGTGACGATCGAGGCGGCCGGTGCGCCGCGTGCCTGCCTTGAGCTGCATTATGCCGATCAGGCAAAACTGTTCCTGCCGGTTGAAAACATCGATCTGCTCTCTCGTTACGGCTCGGATGCGGCGGAAGCCAATCTCGACCGGCTCGGCGGCGGCGCATGGCAGGCCCGCAAGGCCAAGCTGAAGAAACGCCTGCTCGACATGGCGGGTGACCTGATCCGTATTGCCGCGACCCGTATGGTGCGCAAGGCGCCGGTTCTGGCGACGCCGGAAGGGCTTTATGACGAGTTTGCTGCCCGCTTCCCCTATGACGAGACGGAAGATCAGGAAAACGCGATCGAATCGGTACGCGAGGATCTCGCCGCCGGTCGTCCGATGGATCGCCTCGTCTGCGGCGATGTCGGCTTCGGCAAGACGGAAGTGGCGTTGCGCGCCGCCTTCTTTGCCGCCATGAACGGGGCGCAGGTGGCGGTCGTCGTGCCGACCACGCTGCTTGCCCGCCAGCATTTCAAGACGTTTTCGGAGCGGTTCCGCGGCCTGCCGATCCGGATTGCGCAGGCCTCCCGTCTCGTCTCGGCAAAGGAGTTGGCACAGACGAAGAAGGATCTCGCCGAAGGCAAGGTCGATATCGTCGTCGGCACCCATGCGCTGCTCGGTACCGGCATCCAGTTCGCCAATCTTTCGCTGCTGATCATCGACGAGGAACAGCATTTCGGCGTGAAGCACAAGGAACGGCTGAAGGACCTGAAGACCGACGTCCACGTGCTGACGCTGTCTGCCACGCCGATCCCGCGGACGCTGCAGCTCGCCATGACCGGTGTTCGCGAACTGTCGCTGATCACCACGCCGCCGGTCGACCGCATGGCGGTCAGGACCTTCATCTCGCCCTTCGATCCGCTGGTCATCCGCGAGACGCTGATGCGCGAGCATTATCGCGGCGGCCAGAGCTTTTATGTCTGCCCGCGTCTGGCGGATCTGGCCGATATCCAGGCCTTCCTGCAGTCCGACGTGCCGGAGCTGAAGGTCGCGGTGGCGCATGGTCAAATGGCGGCGGGCGAGCTGGAAGACATCATGAATGCCTTCTATGACGGCAAATATGACGTTCTCCTGTCGACGACGATCGTCGAATCCGGCCTCGACGTGCCGACGGCCAACACGCTGATCGTCCATCGCGCCGACATGTTCGGTCTCGCCCAGCTCTACCAGCTGCGCGGCCGTGTGGGGCGCTCGAAGGTGAGGGCGTTCGCGCTGTTCACCCTGCCGGTCAACAAGACGCTGACGCAGATGGCGGATCGTCGCCTCAAGGTTCTGCAGTCACTCGATACGCTCGGCGCCGGTTTCCAGCTGGCGAGCCACGACCTCGATATTCGCGGCGCGGGCAATCTCTTGGGCGAGGAACAGTCGGGCCATATCAAGGAAGTCGGCTTCGAGCTTTACCAGCAGATGCTGGAGGAAGCGGTCGCAGAGGTGAAGGGCGAGGACGAGATCGTCGATACCGGCTGGTCGCCGCAGATTTCGGTCGGCATCACCACGATGATCCCGGAAAATTACGTGCCTGACCTGCATCTGCGCATGGGGCTTTATCGCCGTCTCGGCGAGGTGCAGGAACTGTCGGAAATCGACGGGTTCGGCGCCGAGATGGTCGACCGGTTCGGGCCGATGCCGCCCGAGATGCAGAACCTCCTGAAGGTCGTCTACATCAAGTCGCTCTGCCGCAAGGCGAATGTCGAGAAGGTCGATGCCGGTCCGAAGGGCGTCGTCATCGCCTTCCGCGACAAGCAGTTCCCCAACCCCGCCAATCTCGTCGGCTATATCGCCAAGCAGGGTTCGCTGGCGAAAATCAGGCCGGACCAGAGCATTTTCTTGAACCGCGACCTGCCTTCGCCGATGAAGCGGCTGGCGGCTGCGGCGCAGATCATGACGCAGTTCGCGGAACTGGCGAAGGGGTGATGGCTTAGGGGGCGTTTTCGTCCGCACGCTGATGTCGGCACTGCCCCTCATCCGCCTGCCGGTACCTTCTCCCCGTAAGGACGGGGAGAAGGACGCGAGCCGCAGCCTCTTCGGCCATCTCCAAAGTCGAGCAGGGCACGTCCCCTCTCCCCGCTTGCGGGGAGAGGGTTAGGGCGAGGGGCATCCTCCACCCGCAGCTCAACCTCCAATAGACTTAGACTTTCCTCCTATATCCCCAAGCGCCTGAATTGCTTGCCCTGCCCCCTTCCTCCGCTACTATGACACGAGCGGCGGGAGGCCGTGATGGAGGAAATCAGATGACACTCACTGCATTGACGCGGCGTGCCGCACTCGTTCTGGCCGGAACAGCCCTGTCGGCGCTCTCGTTTGGTCAGCAAGCCTCGGCACAGACTTTTCCTGATCGCACAATCACGCTGGTCGTGCCTTTTGCCGCCGGCGGCTCGACAGATGTCGTCGGTCGCGTCGTGGCGCAGAAGATGGGCGATATTCTCGGCCAGCAGGTCGTGGTCGAAAACGTCGCCGGTGCAGGCGGCAATCTCGGCGCCGACCGTGTGGCGCGCTCGGACCCGGACGGCTACACGATCCTCATGGGCACTGTCGCAACACATGCGCTCAACCCTTTGATCCTGAAGCAGAAACCATACGATCCCGAAAAGGATTTCTCGCCGGTCTCGCTGCTGGTCATCGTGCCTAATGTGCTGGTGGTCAATCCGAAGCTTGAAGTCAATTCCGTCGCGGAGCTGATCGAGCTTTTGAAAAAGGATCCGGACAAATATTCCTATGCGTCGTCCGGCAACGGCACGCCGCTGCACCTTTCCGGCGAACTGTTCAACAGCATGGCCGGCGTCAAGATGCAGCACGTGCCCTACAAGGGCGCCGGCCCGGCTCTCAACGATCTCCTGGGCAACCAGATCTCGATCATGTTCGACAACCTCCCCTCGTCCTCAAGTCACATCAAGGGCGGCACGCTCAAGGCTCTGGGGATCACGACGAAGGAACGGGCACCCTCCTTCCCTGACGTTCCGACCGTTGCGGAAACAGTGCCGGGCTATGAGACCTACACCTGGAACGCGCTGTTTGCGCCGGCAGGTACGCCGCCCGACGTGGTCGCCAAGCTCAACGAGGCGGCCAATGCCGCGCTCAAGGACCCGGCAGTCGCCGATCGGATGAAGGACTTTTCCGCAACCATCGTCGGCTCGACGCCGGAAGAACTCGGCAAGCATGTCACCGCCGAGCTGGCCAAATGGAGCCCGGTCGTCAAGGCCGCCAACATCCAGATGGATTGACGCAAAAAAGCCCGCGGCATTCACGCCGCGGGCTTCCCCAGCCTGTCAAGGCTATAAGTCTATTAGAACTTGACGCCGATACCGACCTTGACGCTGTGGTCGTCATAGCCCTTCGAGAAGGAGCCGCTATCGAGGTTGTAATCCTTGGAGCCGAAATCGGTGTAACGATATTCGAGACGGGCCGTGATGTTGTTGGTGACGAATGCTTCCGCACCGGCACCGACCGTGTAACCAACGGCAGTCTTGCTTTCAGAAGACGTCGCGTCGGACAGCTTGTTGTCCTGGATGGCAACACCGGCCGTACCGTAGATCAGGAAGGGGTTCATGTCGTAACCGACGCGGCCGCGCAGCGAGCCGTTCCAGCCAGCCTTGCCTTCGAGATCCGGATAGGTGTCGGCCTTTTCGCCGTTATAGGCGACGTCGCCTTCAACACCGTAGACGATCTGGCCGCTCTGCCAGTTGTAACCGGTGTAGAGACCACCACCGAGCTTGCCGTCACGGTCGCCTTCGCCGAAACGACCCCAGTCGTACGCGCCGGTGGCACCGAGATAGTATCCCTGCCAGTTGCCAACGGCCGGAGCCGGTTCTTCAACAGCAACCGGCGCCTGCGGGATCTGCTCTACAGCATCAGCAGCATTGGCCGCGGAAATTGCGATGAAGCTGGCAGCCGAGGCCATCAGAGTTGCGATGAGAATACGCATACATTTTTCTCCTTTTAATGCTGCCGGGAAGGCGTCACATCAACATTGTTGGCGACAGCTTTGTTCCCTGCTCGCTAAGGAGAATTTGGAATGCAATTGCGGAGATGAAAGAGCCGAATTGTGAATTGATTGCGGCAGGCAGAAGGCTAAATCTTGATGTTGCATCGCCGCAACATGTATTTTATTAACCCTAACGGAATACTAATTTATTAATTAACCGTTTTACATTTCTTTCTTATTTCTTAACAGACCAGAAAATCTAAGTCAATACACACAAAATCCAATAATAATCATCAACTCCTCGAACGGATACACTTATTGTCCGAGTTTAGATCAAGCGGAGCGCCGCGTAGCCCTCGTTATTTATGCTTCGAAATACATGTCTGCGCGCACCCATCCCGGCCTCACGCCGTCGTGACCATCCGAATGCCGCCGCATTTCATTATCCGGCGCGATTGAAACGCAGCAGACGCACCTGCTTCCAAACCGCACCGCCGGACACTATCTGTGAAAGCAGCGATCGACTTCGATTCGAGATATGGCGAGCCCGGCACCTGTGCGCTTTCCAGCAAAGATATGGCCCGCGGAGATACGGAATGAACGACAAGAAGCTGCCGGATGGCGGCGTTCTCTACGATGACATCGATGATGACGAGGATGACGTCACGGCGCCGGATACGGCTGCCGACACCATCACCGCGTCCATCGACTGGAACGAGGCGGTGAAGAACGAAAGCGGCCTCAAGGGGGCCGATCTGATCGCCGAGTTCGTCAAGCATCTGCCGAATGCCCCGGGCGTCTACCGCATGTTCAACGAGGCCGGCGATGTCATGTATGTCGGCAAGGCCCGCAGCCTGAAGAAACGCGTCGGCAATTATGCGCAAGGCAGGCTGCATTCGAACCGTCTGACCCGCATGGTGCGCGAGACGACGCATATGGAATTCGTCACGACGCGGACGGAAACCGAGGCGCTGTTGCTCGAAGCCAACCTGATTAAGCGGCTGCGCCCGCGCTTCAACGTGCTTTTGCGCGACGACAAATCGTTTCCCTATATTCTCATCAGCGGCGACCACCGCGCCCCTGCCCTGATGAAACATCGCGGCGCGCGCGCGCGAAAGGGGCAATATTTCGGCCCCTTCGCATCCGCTTCCGCCGTCGGACGGACGATCAATTCATTGCAACGGGCATTCCTCTTGCGCACCTGTACCGACAGCGTGTTCGAGACGCGTACGCGGCCCTGCCTGCTCTATCAGATCAAGCGCTGTTCCGGCCCCTGCACGCATGAAGTCAGCGATGCGGGGTATGCCGAGCTCGTCAAGGAAGCATCGGACTTTCTGTCCGGCCAGAGCCAGAACGTCAAAACCGTCATCGCCAAGCAGATGCAGGAAGCATCCGAAGATCTCGATTTCGAGCGGGCCGCGATCTATCGCGATCGTCTGGCAGCGCTTAGCCACGTCCAGAGCCACCAGGGCATCAACCCGGCCGGCGTCGAGGAGGCGGACATCTTTGCCATCCATCACGAGGGTGGATTGACCTGCATCCAGGTCTTCTTCTTCCGCACCGGGCAGAACTGGGGCAACCGCGCCTATTTCCCGAAGGCCGATCCGCAGATGCCGGCGGCGGAAGTGCTGAACGCCTTCCTCGCGCAATTCTATGACGACAAGCCCGTGCCGAAGCAGATCCTGCTTTCCGAAACGGTCGAGGAACAGGATTTGCTGGCGCTCGCCTTTTCGGAAAAGGCCGGCCACAAGGTTGCTATCCTGGTGCCGCAGCGGGGCGAAAAGCGCGATCTCGTCGATCATGTTCTCGCCAATGCACGCGAGGCGCATGGCCGCAAGCTGGCCGAGACATCCTCGCAGGCGCGACTGCTGAAGGGGCTGGCCGAGACATTTGCGCTTCCCTATCTGCCGCGCCGCATCGAGATCTACGACAACTCTCATATCATGGGGACGAATGCCGTCGGCGGCATGGTCGTGGCAGGGCCGGAAGGTTTCGTGAAGGGCCAGTACCGCAAGTTCAACATCAAATCGACCGACATAACTCCCGGTGACGATTTCGGCATGATGAAGGAAGTGATGACGCGGCGCTTCTCCCGCCTCATAAAGGAGGAAGGCATTCCGAACCGTAGCATCTCGGCGAACGCCACCGCAGAAGCAGCACCGGAAACGACAGCCGACGACATCAACGATGCCGCCTTCCCTGCATGGCCCGACGTGATCCTCATCGACGGCGGCCAGGGACAGATGACCGCCGTGCGCGCGATCCTCGATGAACTCGGCATTCGCGATGTCGTTACCGCCATCGGGGTCGCCAAGGGCGTCGACCGCGATGCCGGGCGAGAGCGTTTCTTTGCCGATGGCAAAAGCGATTTCTCGCTGCCACCGCGTGATCCGGTTCTCTACTTCATCCAGCGCATGCGCGACGAGGCCCACAGGTTCGCGATCGGCTCACACCGGGCGCGGCGCAAGAAGGAGATGATCAAGAACCCGCTGGACGAGATTTCCGGCATCGGGCCGGGCCGGAAGCGCAAGCTTCTGCAGCATTTCGGCACGGCAAAGGCGGTGTCGCGCGCAGGCCTCAATGATCTCATGGCGGTCGAAGGCATTTCGGAGGCTGTCGCCAAGCAGGTGTATAACCATTTTCATGAAACCCGGCCGAGTTGAACAGGGTGGCTAGCCCCTCATCCGCCTGCCGGCACCTTTTCCCCGCGCGCGGGGAAAAGGACGCAAGCCGCGGGCGTCAGCGCTGCAATCGGGGCACGTCCCCTCTCCCCGCAAGCGGGGAGAGGGTTAGGGTGATGGGCTGATGCCCGGCAACGAATTGATCGCCTGTCACAATCGTCTGTAAAAAAGCCGCGAAACCGGTTGACGCTTGGCCTTCGACGCATCAACTAGGGAACAACCCGCAAGCATAGGTACGATATGGCTTCCCGCGCATACAATATCCCCAATCTCCTCACCTATGCGCGCATCGTCGCGGTGCCGGTGATCGTCCTTTGCTTCTTCGTCGAAGGCAAGCTGGAAAGCTCGGATACGGCGCGCTGGACGGCGCTGTGGCTGTTCGTGATCGCCTCGCTCACGGATTATCTCGACGGCTATCTGGCGCGCATCTGGAACCAGACGTCGAATATCGGCCGGATGCTCGATCCGATCGCGGACAAGCTGCTAGTGGCCTCCGTTCTGCTCTTGATGGCAGCCGACGGCACGATCGCCGGCTGGTCGCTCTGGGCGGCAATTACCATTCTGTGTCGTGAGATCCTGGTCTCGGGCCTGCGCGAATATCTCGCAGCGCTGAAGGTCTCGGTCCCTGTGACGCGGGTCGCCAAGTGGAAGACGACGATCCAGATGGTGTCGATCGCCTTCCTGCTCGCCGGCCCCGCCGGCGACAAGGTCGTTCCCTACATTACCGAAATGGGCATCGCCCTCCTCTGGGTCGCCGCGATCCTGACCTTCTATACCGGTTACGACTACTTCAAGGCCGGCGTGAAGCATCTTGTTGATGCGGATTGAGGACACCTCAATGAAGGTCAATCTCATCTATTTCGCCTGGGTTCGCGAGCGCATCGGCAAGACGGAAGAACAGATAGAGCTTCCCGTTTCCGTCGTCACCGTTCGCGATTTGCTGATTCATCTCAAAGGCCTGGGCGAGGAATACGAGACTGCGCTTCAATTTCCCGACGTGGTCCGTGTGGCGATCAATCAGGAACATGTGGAGCATGACGAGACGATTGCCGGCGCTCGGGAGATCGGTATCTTCCCGCCGATGACAGGCGGCTGATCCGGTGAACATTCCATCCCCAACCATCCGTGTTCAGGCACATGACTTCGACCTCCAGGCGGAAGTCAATGCTCTCACCGGTGGCCGAACCGATATCGGCGCCGTCGTCTCCTTCGTCGGGCTGTGCCGTGGCGAACAGGGCAAGCTTTCGGCACTGCAGCTGGAACATTATCCCGGCATGGCTGAAACCGAGATGAAGCGGATTGCCGATCTCGCGATCGAGCGTTTTTCGCTGATGGGAGCGACCGCCATCCATCGTTACGGCCGGATCGAGCCGGGCCAGAATATCGTGCTGGTCATCGCCGCCGCCCCGCATCGGCAGGCCGCCTTCGACGGCGCCAATTTCATCATGGATTATCTGAAGACCTCGGCCCCATTCTGGAAGAAGGAACATGCGGCCGATGGCACCGCCGGAAACTGGATCGAAGCCAGAGGCATCGACGACAAGGCGAAGGACAAATGGCGCTGACTAAATTGCCACCCTCTCCCGCCGACTGAGAACCAGCAGCAGCACCAGCCCCGAGATCACCGCCAGATCACGCCAGAAGATCGGGCCGTAGCCGCCCCACAGGGTTTCGGCCAGTCCAACCGCCGCCGCGCCTGCCGCCGCCTTGAGCGGTTGCGAATGTCCGCCCGCCGCCGCGATCAGCACGACTTTCAGACCGAACAGCAATCCGGCGCCGAAATCCATCGTTCCGTAATAGGATGTCGCCAGCACACCGCAGACTGAGGCATAGAATGCCGCCAGAGCGTAGGCCGAAACGAAGATCCGGGCCGCGCTGACGCCGGACAATTCTGCCGCGAGAGGATCGTCGGAAACGGCCCGCCATCTGCGCCCGAAACGACTGCGGCTGAGGACGAGATGGCCGGCGAGAACCATGACCAGCATCAGCGCAGTATTGATGAGCTGGAGCAGTGTCAGAGCCACTGTAAAACCTGCACCCTGCCAGAAGACGATGCCGTCATCGAGGAAAGGCGGCAGCCAGAGTTCCCGCGTATTGGAGGCAAGCCGCGCGCCCTCCATCAGTACCATCACCAGGCCGAGCGAGGCGACGATCATGGCATTCGGAGAGACCGCGGAAAGCGGCCTCATGACGAATTGCCCGATCGCCACGCCAGCCCCTACCCCGCCAATCAATCCGGCTGCTGCTCCAAGCGCCAGGGAGGCCGGCAGGACAAGCCACAACCGATCCCAGCCTAAATGGGCGAAGAGAAGATAGATGTGGCCGGAAAAGGCGAAGATCGCACCATAGGTGATATCGGCGCGCCGGGTGACTGCAAAAGCAACCGCGTAACCGAAGGCCAGCGCCGCATAGAGCGATGCGATCGGCAGGGCATTGGCGATCTGCTGCAGGAAATAGGCCATCCGGAGCTCCGATCCAGAATGTGAATATAACTAGTAAAATGGCTTTTGAAAGTTACAATCGGCCATGACCTTCTCGTGGACCCGACATCGTTTTGCCGGAGGCGCGCTAGCGCTGGACGTTGCCAACAGCGTCATCCTGCGCTTCGATCCCGCCCGCAGCATCGACCGTTTCGCCGAACCGGAGCAGCTGGATGCATTTCCGAAAGCGGCTGGGGAATTCTCGGCCGAGCGCGCCTTGTTCGGCACGCTTTCTCCTGTGTCCGGCGAGAACCAGGCCCGCTTCATCATCCTGCGCGAGACGATCGACCGCCATTTCCGGGCCTGCGTGAACGATGAGGAAAAACCGATAGCTCTCGCCGAACTCCTGGAAGCGACAGCTGCCATGCTGCGGCTCGGCGTCAGGGGATCGCTCGAGGCGGAGACGGCCTACTCGGCTCTGAGGCTGCTGTCGGAAAGCGAGGTCAAGAGGATCAGGATCTGCGGCAATTGCGGCTGGCTGTTCATCGACCGCAGCAAGAACCGCAGCCGCGTCTGGTGCGACATGACCGTGTGCGGCAACCGGGTGAAGGCCGCGCGCCACTACAGCGCCAAAAGGGACAGATCGCCATGACACGCAAGGCGCTCGCGGCTTCCCTTGCAATCCTTCTGCTCGCCTCCTGCCAACGGGAGACCGAAGGCAAGCTGGTTGAGCTTTCCGGGCGCCTTTTCGTCTTCAACTATCGCGTGGCGACCGCCAACTATCTCGTCACGCTGAAAAAGCTTCGTTCCTTGCCGGAAGGCAGCATCGCTTCGGCGGAATTCGAAAACCCGAAGGGTGGCGACGTCCTGACAGCCCGGGAAAAGATCTTTGCCGTCGACGAGAAGATCGTCATCCAGAGCCCGCATGTACAATGCGTCCGCAAGGATCATCCCTATACCGTGACCATCCGCATCCTGTCGGTCTCGGGTGATGTTCTGCAGGAAATCGTCACGAGCATCACCTCGGATGTCGACCAGAGCGTGCTGCCTGCAAAGCCACTTGTCGTCGGGCCCGGTTATACGCCCAATCCGGAGGTCTTCCACGCTGATGGAAGCCGGGACATGTCGGCGGACAGCGACTGTCCCAAATAAAAAGCCGGAGCGTCAGCCCCGGCTTCTTCAATCAACAATCGTATCCGGCAATTAGCCGACGATTTCGGTTTCTGCGAACCAGTAGGCGATTTCCTGAACGGCGGTTTCCGGAGCGTCCGAACCGTGAACCGAGTTTTCGCCGATCGACAGGGCGAACTGCTTGCGGATCGTGCCTTCGTCGGCGTTTGCCGGGTTGGTGGCGCCCATGATTTCGCGGTTCTTCAGGATGGCGTTTTCGCCTTCGAGAACCTGAACGATGGTCGGGCCGGAGGTCATGCCTTCAACCAGTTCGCCGAAGAACGGGCGTTCCTTGTGAACGGCGTAAAAACCTTCGGCTTCGCGCTTCGACATCCATACGCGCTTGGATGCGATGATGCGCAGGCCGTTGTCTTCGAATACCTTGGTGATAGCGCCGGTCAGGTTGCGCTTGGTGGCATCCGGCTTGATCATCGAGAAGGTGCGTTCAATCGCCATGTTTCTATCCTTTGTTTCCAGGGGCACTTTGCCAGGGGAAAGTTGGCGGTGTTTACCTGCCTCAAGCGCCGGAAACAAGAGGGTCTCGGCTATTGTCATGCCGCGAAACCGAATTTCACGCCGCCGTCACACTGCGCCCGATGCCCTCATGAAGGTCGAGGCAACGTTCGAACCAAAGCCCGACCGGGTCATCGGCGGCGAAAACCTCGGCGCCTGATGTGATCCGCATCCATTGCAGGGCGCCGAACAGGATGTAATCGGCAAACAGCGGTCGATCGCCTCCGAGAAACGCCTGATAACCAAGCGTCTGGCGCACCGGCTCCAGCTTTGCCGCAAAGGCCGCCACCGCCGCCTCGCGCCCGGCACGCAGATCCTCCAGCGACTTGCCCAGCATCTTTTCGCGCGTCGACCTGAAATAGGTCCGGTCGGTCTCGTCGAGCATGTCGTGGATATCGGCGACCGCGATGCCGGTCACCGCCGGATGCACGATCGTCTGCGAAAAACGCTCGACGAAGCGCGACAGCGCCTTGCCGCCCTCCCCGCCGAACAGTGTCGGCCGGTTCGGATAGCGCTCTTCGAGATAAAGCGCGATATCGAAACTGTCGCGGATCAGTTCGTTGCCATCCCGCAGGATCGGCACCGTCCTGGAGAAACCATTTTCGAGGTCCGGGATCCGGGTGAACGGCGTCGGCTTCTCGATGAAATCGAGCCCCTTGTGCTTCAACGCCAGCACCACCTTCCAGCAGTGCGGCGAAAAGGGGCGGCTGTCGTCGGCTCCGCAAAGGGAATAGAGGATACGGGTGGTCATGCAGGGCTCCGGTTCATCCGATCGAAAGGCGATGATGATCAGAAATCCGGCTCCAATCCAATCAGAAGATTTCATGCGTTGCATAAGAGCCGCGTGATGCGGTTTGCTGTAGTTGTAAATTCCCGAGAAGACAGTGGGAGAGACATATGCAACGCCATTTCCAGATGCTTGCCGACTACAATCGCTGGACCAACGGGCGCATCTATGATGCCTGCTCCACGCTCTCCGATGCCGATTATCGCGCCGATCGGGGCGCCTTCTTCGGCTCGGCGCATCGCACGCTCAACCATCTTCTGGTCGCAGACCGTATCTGGCTGAGGCGCATTACCGGCACCGGCACGGCCCCGATGGAGCTTAACGTTGTTCTCCACGAGCATTTTACGGATTTGAGAAAGGCACGCGAGGCGGAGGACGAGCGGTTCGTCCAACTCACAGGTTCATTCGAGCCTGAGGCGTTTTCGAGAATTGTCAGCTACACGCCTGTCACCGTGCCCACACCGGTCAGCGAACCACTCGGTGTCATGCTGGCACATGTCTTCAACCATCAGACCCACCATCGCGGGCAAATCCATGCGATCCTGACTTCGCTCGGCCAGCCTTCCATCGTCCTCGACATGATCGCGTTTCTCCGCAACGAGGGAAAACAGTGGATGTCGTGAACCGGGCCTTAACCCTCTTTCGCACGAATCCGAATCTCGATTGCAATCCATGGCCGTATTTCAGCGGATGTTAACGCGCGCCCGCAATCAATCGTCTCCACGCACGAACCATCAGGAGACGACGGATGCCGACCCAGGCCCGCAAGACAGCTCAGGACAGGACATTGCAGGCGGTGAGCCAACATATGGCCCGCATCGAGGTGAGCGGCCTGCCACGCAATTACGAGCTCTTTTACGAGGCCCATTGCGGCACCGATGTCGGCTTGTCCCGCGAAGTCATGGCCTTATCCGTCGCCCCGAACCAGACGATGCTGGACGAAATCGGCATCCGCTATCAATTGCCGGGCTTTGTTGCGAGCGGCCTGCCGAAATCCCGCGATCCGGACATCCAGATTCTCGCCAGCCTGCGCGAAAAGATGGCAAGCGGCGCCGAGCAGAAACGCGGCTTCAGCCGGGCGCTGGAGGCCGTCGCCAAGAGCCTGCGGGAGGATAACGGCGCCGGTCCGGGAGATATTCTCGCCGAGATCGAATATCTTAGCGTCTCCCTTTCCGATGCCGTCGTCGCGGAAACCGAACTGGAGGCCGCGCTGCGTTCCGGCGCCAATCTTCTGACCATGGCGGAACAGAGCGTATCCGGCGCCCGCGCCGTGATATTGCGCGACCGGATGACCGGGCTGCCCAATCATGCGGCCTTTACGGAAAAGCTGGAGACACTCTATGCCGACGACACCGAGAGCCGCGATACGGCACTCTTCCTCGTCGCCATCAGCGACATTTCCGAGATTGCCGATACCTATGGAGAGGCGGCGGCCACCCGGATCGTCAAAAAGGCTGCAGCGATCTTCCGCAAGACGATCAAGAAGGACGATTTCCTCGCCCGCATCGGCAAGGCCGAGTTCGCCTTCCTGTTCCGCCATGTCGGCCGCGATGCGATCAAGCCGATCGCAACCCGCCTGACCGCTTCGATCAACGACAATCTGGTCTTCGCGGCGTCAGAAGGCACGCCCGCCATCAGGCTCTCCATGGGCGCCGCCATGGCAACCGAAGCGTTCTCACCGCAGCAATTGCGCCAGCAGGCCGTGCTTGCGGCCGAAGCGTCACGCGCCAATCCGCGCACGAATGTCATCGTTCACGGGGACACGGGGCGACCGGGCAACTGAGAACGTTGCCACGGTGCCGTTTTCACGCCCGTTCGTCGACTGATTTTGTGGATGTGCGAATATTGATCCGTCAGGCTACGCGGCGGACGGCGTTCTCCGCTTTTCCGTCGCGGGTTTGCATTTTCCCGACAATGCGGAAGCGGATCATCAATCCCTCCAATGCATTCGCCTGACTGGCCAATTGCTGGATCGAGGCCGAGCTTTCCTCGACCATCGCCGCGTTCTGCTGAGTGCCTCGATCGATCTCGGAAATCGTGCCCTCTATCTCAGCCAGACCGCTCGCCTGCTCCCGGGCGCCGGCGACAATCTTGTCGATCTCGCGGCTGATCTCGGTCACCTCGCTGGCAATGACGCGCAGTGCATCGCCGGCCTGCCCGACAAGGGCGACGCCGGTCGAAACCTGTTGGCCGGAGGCCGTGATCAGCGTCTTGATATCCTTCGCGGCGCTGGCCGAGCGTTGCGCAAGCTCTCGGACTTCCTGAGCAACGACGGCAAATCCCTTACCCGCCTCCCCGGCGCGTGCCGCTTCGACCCCGGCGTTCAGGGCCAGGAGGTTGGTCTGGAAGGCAATCTCGTCGATCACGCCGATGATCTGGCCGATCTCGCGGGACGAGGTTTCAATACGGCTCATCGCATCGACCGCATCGGTGACAATGCCTCCCGAACGCTCGGCGCCTGCCCGCGCCTGATCGACCATACGGCCCACCACATCGGCAACCTGCGCCGTCTGCTTCACGGTGCCGGCCAGCACGCCAAGCGCACTTGCGGTTTGTGTCACGGAAACGGCCTGGCGTTCGGTCCGGGTCGAAAGATCAAGGGTGGCGCTGTTGATTTCCGCCGTTCCCCCGCGGACGGTCTGAACGACATGGCCAACCTGAGACAGAACAGTGTCGAGATTTTCGACCGAGGCGTTGAAGGAAGCTCTGAGCGTGTCGAGCGCACCATGAAAAGGCTGGGCGATGCGGTGGGCAACATTCCCGGACGACAGCTGCTCAAGTGCCTCACCCAGACGGTCTACCGCATTGCGCACAGCCTCCGCTTCGAACGCCCTCTCGTCTTCGTGCCTTGACCTTTCATCCGCAGCCTGGCGATCCGAAGCAACTGCGCGCTCGGACATTTCGATCGCGTTGCGCTCGGCCCTGTTGGCGGAGAGCACGGCTATTTCGGATGCTTCGAAGGCTTTGACGACCGCCCGGGTGAGCGCCACCAGAACACAGGACTGAACAACAAGAATGGCCGCATGCAAGCCGACCCGCAGAAATTGTGTCTCGCCTGGAAAGACCGCCAGCGGCATGATCAGGAAAAGCAGCAGGTGATGGGTCGCCACCAGAGCCGCATAACCGGCAATTGCACGCCAGTCGATCCAGGCGGCACAGATCGCCAGTGAGGCGAAGAAATACATATGCAGGTCGATCTGCAGCGGCGAGCCGGAAAAGTCGTAAACCAGGATGGCAACAGTTGCCGCCTGGGCCATGGAGGTCACTATCCTGGTCGTGATTCCCGTACGGTCCCGCCACCAGAGCGCCGTAGCCGATGCAACGATGAGAAGACCAGCCGCAACCGAAAGGACGTGAAACTCATCTGCATAGAACCAATTGCGGGCGACGATGAAAATCAGATTGCCCCAGAGCAGGCCGACAATTCCGATCGAGGCAGTGCTGCGAAGTTGCGCGAGCGAGTTCATTCCCCATTTCCTTTAAGACAGCCGAGAGCCAATTGATGATTGAGAACAAGCAACGCGCCTGCTCTCATGAGTTTTGTCGGGAAATCTCTGTCTTCCGAATAACCGACCGTCATCCAGTCGTAGCGCCCGGTCGCAACGAACGAGCCACCCGCCCGACCGATCACCGACATCCCGTAGCCGGTTTCCTGTGCGGGATCTGTCAGGATCAGGACAAAATTCCCGGATGGCGCTGCCCACACGGCCAGAACGAGCGCCAGATAAACGGCGAAATTCAAACCTATGATGGCGCAACTTTTCTTCATACTATTCTCCAGCATTAAGCGGCTGCCCCGTTTGAAACCCGCTGCCTGCCGCCATGCAGCAGGCTTGCGAAGGAGAGCCCCATCCCGAGAGCACCCTAAACGGACACAACTAATGCGCGATAAATTGCAATTGCCAGTTTATAGGTGTGTTTTCCATGGCCCGCTGCCTGTCGGAGCAGAGCAGCCGTCTTGCTTTGGCAGCGTGTTTCGGCCAAAACCGCCGCCATGATCACGATCACAGACCTTTCCGCCCGCATTGCAGGCCGCCTGCTTCTCGACCACGCCAGTGTCTCGCTTCCGGCGGGCGCGAAGGTGGGCCTTATCGGCCGCAACGGGGCCGGCAAGTCTACGCTTTTCCGCGTCATTACCGGCGATCTGGTGGCCGAAAGCGGATCGGTGACCATCCCTAAAAACGCACGCATCGGACAGGTCGCGCAGGAAGCGCCGGGGACCGAGGATTCGCTGATCACCATCGTCATGGCTGCCGACAAGGAGCGCTCCGCGCTGATGGCGGAAGCCGAGACGGCGACCGACCCAAACCGGATTGCAGAAATCCAGATGCGGCTCGTCGACATCGACGCCCATTCGGCGGAAGCGCGCGCTGCCAGCATCCTTGCAGGCCTTGGCTTCAATGCCGACGCACAGCTTCGGCCCGCCTCCTCGTTTTCCGGCGGTTGGCGCATGCGCGTGGCGCTGGCGGCCGTGTTGTTCGCCGAACCGGATCTGCTTCTGCTCGACGAGCCAACCAACTATCTCGATCTGGAAGGCACGATGTGGCTGGAAGACTATGTGCGCCGTTACCCGCACACGGTCATCGTCATTTCCCATGATCGCGACATGCTGAACAACGCGGTCAATTCGATCGTGCATCTGCATCAGACCAAGCTTACCTTCTACCGCGGCAATTATGACCAGTTCGAGCGCCAGAAGATGGAAGCCGACGAATTGCAGATGAAGGCCAAGGCGAAGAACGACGCCGCGCGCAAACATCTGCAGAGCTTCATCGATCGCTTCAAGGCCAAGGCGACCAAGGCCAAGCAGGCTCAGAGCCGCGTCAAGGCGCTGGAGCGCATGGGCACGGTGGCGGCCGTGGTCGAAGACCATGTACAGCCGATCACCTTCCCCAAGCCGGAAAAGATCCCCGCCTCGCCGATCGTCGCGATCAACAAGGGTTCGGTGGGGTATGAACCCGGAAAGCCGATCCTGAAGAATATCGGCCTGCGCATCGACAATGACGATCGCATCGCGCTGCTCGGCTCGAACGGCAATGGCAAGTCGACCTTCGCCAAGCTGATTTCCGGCCGTCTGCAGACCGATGGCGGCGAGATGAAACTCGCTTCCTCTCTGTCGATCGGCTTTTTCGCCCAGCACCAGCTGGACGACCTGATCCCCAACGAAACGCCTGTCGATCACGTGCGCCGGCTGATGCCGCAGGCGCCGGAAGCTCAGGTGCGGGCCCGCGTGGCGCAGATGGGGCTGGCGACCGAGAAGATGAACACCGCTGCCAAGGATCTCTCCGGTGGCGAAAAGGCAAGGCTTCTGATGGGACTTGCCGCGTTCCATGCGCCGAACCTGCTTATCCTCGACGAACCGACCAACCATCTCGATATCGACAGCCGCCGGGCATTGATCGAGGCGCTGAACGACTATGACGGCGCCGTTATCCTGATTTCCCACGATCGCCACCTGATCGAGGCGACCGTCGACCGGCTGTGGCTGGTCAACGAGGGCACGGTCAAACCGTTCGAAGGCGATCTCGAAGAATATCGCGACCTGATCATCGCCGCTGGCCGCAAGAAGGACGACAAACCGCAGGCCGCAGCCGACGAACAGGTCAACAAGGCCGACCAGCGCAAGGCAAGCGCCGAAAAGCGCGCCTCGCTCGCGCCGCTGAAGAAAAAGATCAACGAAATCGAGTCCTTGACGGGCAAGCTTGAGAAGCTGATTCAGGCGCTTGATAAAGAACTTGCAGACCCTGCCCTCTATGAAAAGGCGCCTGCCAAGGCCGCGGGCAAGGCCAAGGAGCGTGGCGAAGCCGCCGCAAAGCTCTCCGCCGCCGAAGAGGAGTGGCTGATGCTCTCCTCCGAATATGAAGAGGCGATGGCGGGGTAAGCCGAATCGTCTCCGTCTTCCTCGGGCTTGTGCCGAGCCTGACGCCATCGTGGTTTTGCCGTCGAGCCGGTTGCCACCGCCCTTCGTGATGCATAGGTAAAGGCTTCCCGAGTGCATGAGGAGGCCACGATGAACCTTTTTCTCGAAACAGACGACGACCAGAACACGATCGCTTTCGTTACCGAGCAGAACGGCAAGTCGGACCACCAGTTCAGAACATCAGAATTCGAGAAGGATCGCGATGCGCTGAAGGCGATGATCGAACGCGAGGACCGGCTGATCGTACCGGTTAGACGCGGCAGATGGCTGTTCGATTTCCATCGTTCGAAGGACAATCCGCTCGGGCTCTGGCGCCGCCTGCCGGCAGATCGGGAACCGCGTCACGATGCGGCATGGGAGACGGTCTTCGATTTCGACGCCTTCTGTCTGAAGGAAGGCAAGCGCTGGATCTATTCGGGCGCAATCACCTCCCCTTATGAGCCAACCCGTGTCCTGCTGATCCTGTCGGATGGCGGTTCGGACCAGTTGCGGCTTCTGGAATTCGATACCGAAACGAAGACGATCGTCGAAGGCGGTTTCGATACGCCGACGGCACGCGCGCATGCCGCTTGGCTCAGCCCCGACGAGATCGCCTATTTCGGTTCGGTCGACGAGTTTTCCGCCACCCGCTCCGGCTGGCCGCGGGTCGGCCGCATATTGAAACGCGGCATCGATCCGAAGGACGCGCCGATCCTGTTCGAAGCCGGCAGGGACGATGTCTATGGCGCGGCCAGCGTCATCGATCCGCTGTTCTGGGGTGGCAAGCCGGACGAGCGGAAGATCGAGATTTTCACCGTCGGCCACGAGATCGGCAAGGCAAGCGTACATATCCGCAATGCAAGCGGCGACATCCAGCGCCTCGACCTGCCCGTCGAAAGCGACAGCGACCTCAATCACACCCATGCGATCTGGCGGGCGAAAACCGGTGAACGTTATCCGACGGGCACGCTCATCCTGCAGGATTTCCACCCCTTCGGCCCCGAGCCTCTGACCAATCCACGCGTCCTGTTTTCGCCGAAGGACGGCCAGTCCGTTTCGCAATTTGCCCTGCTCAAGACCTGGGCCGTCTTCATCGTCGTCGATCGCATGGTGCCGAAATTCTACCTGGTCGATCTGACGAAGCCCGATCCGGCACCGGAAGAACTTCCTCTGCCGGAAGAACTGCAGACGGTCGGCTTTCGGATGTTCGATGCCGATCTGACGCTCGGCGAGGAAATCCTCACCGTCATCGGCCAGGGCTTTCTTCTCCCCTCCAGCAGCTTCCGGCTCGACCTGACGGATCACAGCGCCAGACGCGAACTCGTCCCCACCGGCACGTCGCCGGCCTATTTCGATGCCGAGGGCATGACATCGGAATTGCTCGAGGCGATCTCGGAAGACGGCACCAAAGTGCCGTATCATATCACCCTGCCCCGCACCTGGACCAAGGGCGAACTGCCGGTTCTGATGTACGGCTATGGCGGGTTCGGCGTGTCGCTGTCGCCCGTCTATTCCGGCGCCTATGGCATGCTCCTAGAACAGGGCGGCGCCTTCGTGCAGGCCTATATCCGCGGCGGTGGAGAGCTTGGACCGGACTGGCATACGGTTGCCAAGAGGGCGGGTCGCCACAAGGCGTTCGAGGATTTCGTCGCCGTCGCCCGCGATCTGGTCGAACGCGGCTATACCAAGCCATCCCGCATCGCCTGCAACGGCGGCAGCAATGGCGGACTTCTGACCGCCGTCATGGCAACCCGTTACCCTGAGGATTTCGGTGCGGTCTGGACGTCGGTGCCGGTGATCGACATGTCTCGCTTCCATGTCTTCCCGGCCGGCCGCGCCTGGATGGACGAATACGGCAATCCGGATGTGGTCGATGAGCTGAATTCGATGCTCACCTATTCGCCGCTGCACCAGGTGAAGCCGAAGAGCGAGATGACATACCCGACGATTTATGTCGAAAGCTCGACCAATGACGACCGGGTGCATCCGTCCCATGCCAGACGCTTTGCCAAGCGGCTGATCGATGCGGGGCACGAGCCGTTCTTCCGCGAATATGGCTCAGGCGGCCATGGTGGCGCCGGCGACACGACCGAAATGGCCGAGCGCCGCGCCATGGGCTACAGCTTCCTGCGTCAGACGATCATGAGGGGCTGAGGTCGGGACATCCGTCCCGCTCTCCAGAAACCCTCTTTTCCACCAGTTGTCCGCCTTGCGGAGATACACTATTTTTAACGTGTATTTCCGCGAGGTGCTGCCATGGCGCTGTTTCTGACAGACGAAGAACTCGATGCACTTGCCGAGAAGGCACAGAAGGTGCTGAACGCTCCGACCAAAAAAGATGCCGTTCGCCAGGCGCTGGAGCGCGTGGTGGCAGATACACCTGCGACAAGCGCTGAAGAGAAAGAAACGCTCGCCGAGAAGGTGAAGGCAATTCAGGATGAAGTCAGACGGCTTGGCACGCCCAATCCGAATTTCGATCAAAAAGCCTTTCTCGATGACATGTGGGAAATCTAATGTTCATTGAGACCTCCGCTCTCGTTGAAATTCTTATCGATGGGCCGAAGTCCCTAGAACTGCTTGAAAAGATAGATTCAGGCGCCTCCGCCCGATCAACAGGACCAACCGTGATCTACGAGGCTGCTGTGGTGCTCGCCGGAAAACAAAATCTGGCCGTTAAAGAGGCCGAGCGGTTGGTTCGCTCTTTGCTCGCGACAATGAAGGTTTCAATCACTAACGTCGACGACAACACCGCCTCCATCGCCCTCGACGCCTTCGCCCGTTACGGAAAAGGCCGCCATCCGGCAAAACTCAATTTCGGCGATTGCTTTTCCTATGCCGGCGCCAAATCCGCAAATGTGCCGCTGCTTTATGTCGGTTCCGACTTCGCACAGACCGACTTGGCCTAGGCGACTGAACCATGGCGCCGCCGCCCAAAATAACCACCCGTTAACCATGTTCGACGAAAGATCGCGCGAACCGATTCCCGCGTAATCCTATCGAGAACCCTTTCATGCCGGTCCGTGCCGCCTGTGCCGCTGCTGTCGTCATCAGCCTTCTTTCCTCCTGCGCTGGGAAGCCACCGTCTGAAGGCGGCTCTTACAGGTCGGCCTTTGCCGCTGGCGATGCCGCCGGTTCGCTGAGGCCTAAGGATGACGCCAAGTCGCCCGTGGCACTCACGCCCGCTGCCTGGGGCCGGCTCAACAAAATGGGTGGGCTTGCCGGGCGTGAAATGACGGTGAGCTCGATCTCCGACATCAAGCTGCGCGACAAGGAAGTGGTGCTGACCTTCGATGACGGCCCTATGCCGAAAAAGACCGAACGCATCCTTGCCACGCTCGACCAGTTCGGCGTGAAGGCTTCGTTCATGATGGTCGGCCAGATGGCCAAGGCGCATCCCGATCTTGCCCGCGAAGTCGTGGCTGAAGGACATACGATCGGCAGCCATACCTATCGCCACCCGGACCTCTCCCATATGTCGTTTGACGATGCCGTGGCCGAAGTCGAAAAAGGCCGCAAGGCTGTCGAAGCCGCGACAGGCGTCGATGCCGATTTCTTCCGCTTCCCTTATCTCGCCGATTCAGGAAAGCTGAGGCTATGGATGGGCCGCCACAGGATGGTGGTGATGGATGTCCAGGTCGATTCGAAGGACTATTTCAGCGATACGCCGGCCGCGGTCGCGACGCGGACGATGGAGGCACTTCGCGCCCATCGCAAGGGCATCATCCTGATGCATGACATCCACCCGCGCACCGCCTCGATGCTGCCGGCGCTGCTGACCCAGCTCAGGGCCGAAGGCTACAAGGTCGTGCAGTTGAAATACGGCAAGCCGGCGTCGGACATGCTGGTCGCCTCGACCACCAAACCGCTCTTCGCCAGCAACTGAGTGAACAGGCAGGATGGCCGATCAGGCCTTCTTCACCCAGCGACCTTCCGGTGATTGTTGCCAGTAGGTCAGCGAATGCCCCTCGCCCTTCAGCCGCTTCCATTCTGCACGGGCGCCTTCGAGCTGCTGCTGGTCGTAACCGTCGAACATGAAGACGACGCGCTCGTAAGGGTCGAGCGGCGGCGGGGCGGCACCGTCCACCATGAAGCGGACGGTCGCATCGTTGGCGTTTTCCGTTTCCGTTGTCAAAAGCACCGGCTGGGCCTGCGCCATCGGCGCGGCATCCGTGCCGTGCGGCAGAAAACTCTCGTCGCGAAAGGTCCAGAGATGCGCGTCGAGCATGTCCCGGCGCGCTTCGTCATTGGTCTGGACGACCACCTTCCAGCCGCGCTCGACGCTCTTTTCGAGGAGCGCCGGCAGCGCATCCTCGAGCTTCGATTCGGTCAGGTGGTAGAAGAGAACTTCGGTCATCAGTCCTCGTAGTTCGCCCGCACGAGTTCGTCCAGCAGGCGTACGCCATAACCCGACGCCCAGGACTGATTGATCTCGGTTGCCGGCGAGTTCATCGCGGTGGCCGCGATGTCGAGATGCGCCCAGGGCGTATCGCCAACATAGCGTTTGAGGAACTGCGCCGCGGTGATGGAACCTGCCGGACGACCGCCGCTATTCTTCATGTCGGCAAAACGACTATCGATGATCTTGTCATATTCCTTGGCAAGCGGCATGCGCCACAGCTTTTCCGAGGTTAGCTCACCGGCCGCCGTCAACTGCCCCGCCAGCGTATCGTCGTTGGAAAACAGCCCGGCATGGACATTGCCGAGTGCGACCACGATTGCGCCGGTCAGGGTTGCGAGATTGATCATGAACTTCGGCTTGAAGCGCTCCTTGGTGTAGAACAGCGCGTCGGCCAGCACGAGCCGCCCTTCGGCATCGGTATTGATGATCTCGATCGTCTGGCCCGACATGGAGGTGACGATGTCACCGGGCCGCTGGGCATTGCCATCCGGCATGTTTTCCACAAGGCCGAGAATGCCGACCGCATTGACCTTCGCCTTGCGGGCAGCGAGCGCATGCATGAGGCCGATGACGGCAGCGGCACCACCCATGTCGCCCTTCATGTCCTCCATGCCGGCACCCGGCTTGATCGAAATGCCGCCGGTGTCGAAGACCACGCCCTTGCCGACGAAGGCGACCGGTTTTTCCTTCGCCTTGCCGCCGTTCCAATGCATGACGGCCAGGCGCGGCGGACGCACCGAGCCCTGCGCCACGCCGAGCAAAGCGCCCATGCCGAGCTTTTTCATTTCCTTCTCGGTCAGCACCTCGACCTCGACACCGAGTGCCGAGAGTTCCCTGGCCTTTTCGGCGAATTCGACCGGACCGAGCACGTTCGGCGGCAGGTTGACGAGATCGCGGGCAAGGATGACACCACCGGCAATCGCCTCGGATGCCGCGAATGCCTTCTTGGCGCCAGCATGGCCGGCCATGACGATCTTCACATCAACCGAAGCCGGCCTGTCGTCGTCCTTCTTCGCTGTCTTGTAGCGGTCGAACGAGTAGGAGCGAAGCAGCATGCCGAGCGCGAAGTCCGCGGCCTGGCTTGCTGTCACCTCAAGGCCCGGCACGTCGAGAAAGATGACGGCCTTCTTGGCCGTCTTGAGATTTGCGGCGGCAACTCCGCCTGCCCGCAGCCAGTCATAGGCGGCCAGTGCATCCGGCTTTCCAAGACCGATGATGGCCAACCGATCCGCTTGGGAACCATGCGGAGCGATCACTTCAAGTACAGTCATCGCCTTTGCCGAAAACTTGGCGATCTCAGCAGCGCGCCCACCTATCCCCTGGGGATCGGCCTCCGACGAGCCTGAAGCAGGCTGGTCACCGGAGAGCTTCAGCTGGACAGCCAGGGAAGCGGCCACGGAAGAGGATTTCGCAAAGGAGATATTGAGCTGGACGGACATTGGCACTCCACGTCTTTTCTTCAGAACATGGCTCGATCTTCACCCTTTCGGCCACGAAGGCAACCCCAGAGAAAGGTAGCTGAGAACGTCTGTGCGCGAATGTCACCGGTTTTGAAATGTCACAACAAAAAATAAAAGTCGGCTAGCCAACATTTTTGTGACGTGGCATCTGTCGCAAAGACCTCATCGATCACATAGATAGGCTCGGCGTCATCACGGGATGGCGCGGCAGCAAAACATGTCGGACGGGAATGAAGCTTCTCGAAACTTACATATTGCGCCGGATATTCCAGATGTTCCTGGTGGCACTCATTCCGGTGCTGACCATCATCTGGACCATCCAGGTGCTCGGGCGCATCAACCTGGTCACGGATACTGGCCAGTCGATCGGCTCGTTCATGCTGCTTGCAAGCTACATCCTGCCGACCATCCTGCCGGTCGTCATGCCCTTCGCCTTCGTTATCGGCATCACCCAGACGCTGACGGCGATGAACAACGATTCGGAACTGCCGGTCATCGACGCGGCAGGCGCAGGTCGCAGCATCATCTACAAGCCGGTCATCGGCCTGGCCATCGTGCTCAGCATCGTCTCCTTCTCGGTGACGAACTTCCTCGAACCGGCGTCGCGCCTCGGTGTGCGTCAGATGATCGCCGCGGCCTATGCAGACCTGCTTTCTTCGGTCATCGAGGAAAAGACCTTCCGCAGCATCGAAGACGGTCTTTACGTGCAGATTTCCGAACGGCATTCCGGCCGCCTGCTGAAAGGGCTGTTCGTCGTCGATTACCGCGATCCGAATTTCGATCTCATCTATTATGCGAAGGAAGGTTCGGTCGATCCGGGCGGCACTTCGCTGACGATGCGCGACGGCGAGGTTCACCGCAAGTCGCCGGATGGCCGGATCTCGATCGTGCGCTTCGATTCATACGCCTTCGATCTGTCGGCCATGACCAAGTCGGACGGCGAGGCCCTGCCGATGTCTTCGGGCGATCGCGGCCTCGGCTTCCTGCTTGATCCCGACACGAATGACCCGACGTATCAACGGTCACCCAACAAGTTTTTCTCGGAACTTCATCGCAGGCTTTCCGACTGGCTTTATCCGATTTCGTTCGCACTCGTGTCTCTGGTGGTCGCCGGCAGCAGCCGTTCACATCGACAGGCGCGCGTCCATCCGATGATATACGCGCTGGTCATCGCCTTCGGCCTGCGCTGGCTCGGATTCTCGGCAACCAACCTGACGGAGCGTAGCCCATCCTACGTGCCGCTCGTCTATGCGATCCCGATCGTAACGATTGCGGTTTCGGCCTATATGCTGGCAACCAACCGGCAACTCCAGATGCCACGCACCATCACTCGTAACATCAGCCGTATGAACAGCATGCTGCTCAGCCGCCTGAAGATATCGTCAAAGTCCGGTGGAGGTGCGTCATGATCTTCTCCACGCTCGGCCGGTATTTTTTCAAGCGTTATATCGTCACCGCCTTCTGGTTCCTCCTGGGTGTCAGCGCGATCATCATCCTTGCCGACTTCAGCGAAACGACGCGCAAGCTTTCAGGCCTGGTGGACTACAGCGTGCTCGGCGCGCTTGCGATGACGCTCATGCGCCTGCCGCTGATCCTGCAGCAGACGATCCCGACACTCAGCCTGTTCATCGGCATGACGGTGCTGATTGCGCTCAACCGCCGCTATGAACTGGTCGTTACGCGAGCCGCCGGCATTTCCGTCTGGCAGTTCATGTTCCCGTTCATCGTCGGCTCCTTCCTGCTCGGGCTTTTCACGATCCTGGTCATCAATCCGGTCGGCGCCTGGGGCCAGCGCGAATCGGTTTCGATGGAGGCCGACTGGCGACAGTCGAGCAATCGCGCCAAGGCGAGCAAGTTCGTGCCGTGGATTCGCCAGATCAGCGACGACGAGGACGTCATCATCGGCGCCAAGAGCTACAAGGACCAGGGAGCCGAGCTGATCGACGTGGTGGTTTTCCACTTCGACAAGGGTGGCGCCGTGACCATGCGACAGGATGCGCGCACAGCAAAACTCGAAAATGGTTACTGGCTTCTTACCGACGTTCTGGAGAATCGCCCCGGAGAGATTCCGGCGCGCAAGGCCACGGAACAGGTTCGTACCAACCTGAAACAGGAATACCTTCAGGAAAGCGTATCGCAGCCCGAAAACGTTGCATTCCTTGATCTTTCCCGGAAAATCGAGATCAGCCGATCATTCGGCATCTCAACCAAAGCGCTGGAAACCCAGTTCCACTCGCTTTTGTCGCTCCCCATCCTGCTTGTGGCCATGACTCTCATTGCTGCAACAGTTTCGTTAAAATTCAGTCGCTTCGCCCAGTCCCGATCCATGATTCTGGGTGGAATAGTTTCCGGCTTCGTGCTTTATGTCGTCAGCGTGCTTGTAAAAGCGTTCGGAAGCAGCGGAGCGATTCCTCCGTTCGTGGCGGTCTGGATACCAGTCGTCGTGGCAACGGCAGTGGGGGCTACGATATTGCTTCATCAGGAGGACGGCTAGTGGCGGTCAGTAACCGCGGAAATATAAGACGGCTTGCCGCCGCTCTGCTGACGGGTGTGTCTGCGTTCGTATGTGTTGCCACGACGGATGTCGTGCATGCACAAGGACTCGTGCCTGTCCAATCGGAAGACGCGAAGATGCTTCTGCGCGCCAATGAGCTTACCTATAATCAGGATGCTCAGCGCGTGACCGCCCGTGGCGGTGTGCAGATTTATTACAATCGTTTCCGCATGGTCGCCCAGCGGGTCGAATATGATCAGAAGACCGGACGCGTCATGGCGTCCGGCAATATCGAACTCATCGAGCCGGGCGGTACACGCGTCTACGCCGAGGAGCTGGATGTCACCGACGATTTCGGTCAGGGCTTCCTGAACTCGCTGCGCGTCGAAACGACCGACAATACGCGTCTTGCCGCAGAAAGCGCCGAACGCCAGACCGGCGACGTGATGGTATTGAACAATACCGTCTACACGGCCTGCCTGCCCTGCGCGCAGACACCGGGCAAGGCGCCTCTCTGGCAGGTCAAGGCTCAGCGAGTGATCCGTAACGGCCAGACCCGTACGATTCGCCTGGAGAATGCGCAGTTCGAGCTGTTCGGCATGTCGCTTGGCCGACTGCCGTTCCCGATCACCGTTCCAGACGAAACCGTCGAACGCAAATCAGGCCTGCTGTTCCCGCGCTTCAGCGCAGATGATAATCTCGGGTTCGGTATCAGCGTTCCGTATTACCATGTCTTTTCGCCGAGCATGGACGCAACGCTTACCCCGACCTATTACAGCAATCAGGGTCTGCTTGTCGAAGGCGAGATCCGCAACAGGTTCGAAAACGGCGAGCACACTTTCCGCTTCGCCGGTATCAACCAGCGGAATTCCGACTCATTCGAAGCCGGTACGGCCGATCGGGAAGCCGATACGCGCGTGATGGGTGCGTCCAAGGGTGAATTCCAGATCAATCCGCGCTGGACGTTCGGCTGGGACGTCATGGTGCAGAGCGACAACAATTTCTCGCGCACCTACAGTCTCGAAAGCTTCGACAAGGAAACGTTCACCAACGACGTCTACCTGACCGGTCTTGGCACGCGGAACTATTTCGACCTGCATGGCTATTATTTCGATGAGCAGGACGATGCGGAAACCAGCTTGCTGGAACGTCAGCAAGCTATCGTCTATCCGGTTCTCGACTATAGCTGGTATGCCCCAGAACCCGTGTTCGGCGGTCAGTTGTCCATCAACGCCAACCTGACGAACCTTTCCCGTCGGGCAGACGACAACTACCTCGTAGGAACAGACAGCTACCGCTTCCTGGGTCTCGAAGGCAGCTACACCCGCTTCACCACCGAAGCGGAATGGAAGCGCACGTTCACGACCGAACAGGGACTGCAGTTGACCCCGTTGCTGGCATTGCGCGGCGACGGCCTGCGCAGCACCTCGTCCAGTGCCGGCGGTCCTTATGACGGTTCACTGGAAAACGATCCGAGCGGACGCTACATGGCGACGGCCGGCCTCGAGGTCCGCTATCCGTTCCTGATCACCGCGGGCAGCAGCAGCCATATCATCGAGCCGATCGCGCAGATCTACGCACGTCCCGACGAGCAGATGGCAGGTGGCCTTCCGAACGAAGACGCGCAAAGCTTCGTCTTCGACGCAACCAGCCTGTTCGAGCGTGACAAGTTCTCCGGCTATGACCGGATCGAGGGCGGCACACGCGCCAATGTCGGCATCCGTTACAGCGGGTCGTTCGACAATGGTGTCGGCCTGCGCGGCATCTTCGGCCAGTCCTATCAGATCGCCGGCGACAACTCGTTCGCCAGCGCCGATCTGGTCAATGCAGGCGCAAATTCCGGTCTCGAAAACGACGTGTCGGACTTTGTCGCGATGGCGGCCATCGACCTGCCGCAGGGCTTCAGCCTGTCGACGAACACCCGGTTCGACAAGGAAACGTTCGATGTCCGCCGCACCGATGTCGGCTTCGATTACAAGACGCCCCGCGTGACCGGCAAGCTCGTCTACACCAAGGTCGAGGCTCAACCGGATTACGGCTCGACCAGCTCGACCAATATCCTGGAAAAGACGATGAGTTTCCGGGTCAACGAGAACTGGTCTATCGCCGGCAAGGCGACCTGGGATCTGGACGAGAATGAAGTCACGCGTCGCGGTCTCGGCTTCAGCTACGCCGACGAATGCACGATCTTCACGATCGCCTATACAGAGAAGACCGACTCGAGCAAGGCAAACGACTGGAGCATTGGCGCACGCCTGAGCTTCCGGACGCTCGGCGACGTCAATATCGGCTCGACGAGCGACTACGACGAGCAGCAGACTTTCCGTTATTGATCGCGCAAAATTGACGGCGTCCCCGGTGGCGCCGTCATGGTTTTGCCGCAACGATTGCGCATTCGGGCACGCTTATAGTAAAAGGCGGCCTGTAATTCGCATGACAAGTCCGAGCGCAAGAGGAGTGGACTGATGTTTGGAGTGATCGGAACGCGCAAGCTGGCGATCGCCATGACGGCACTGGCGGCGACGCTCGTCATCGATCCCGTCGTGGCGGCGGCCCAGTCCA
>DLSX01000030.1 GCA_002500765.1 Neorhizobium sp. UBA7851 | reverse complement strand
GGCTCCACGCCCGCCAGCAGAGCCGCCCCCTGGCTCGTCCCGGTCGAACCCGGAACGGCAAGCACCTCTCGCCCTGTCAGCCCAGCCAACAGGTTCAGGTAAAGCCCGTTGAGCGCAAACGGCCCCTCAACCAGGATCGGCCCCTTTGCGCCAGCGAGACCGAGGCATGTCTCCGTCATCAGCGCGAAATAGAGGCAGGCAGCAGCCCAGCGCTGCTGCGTGGACGCACCCTCATCATTGACCCACTCCCTCTGCCGATCGGGAAACGGCCCCGAGCCGGCAACGATGTTGGGTAAAAGCATGAGCCGCTTTTCGATGACGCGCGGCAGGGCGGCGATCGCCAGATCTTGGTCCAGCCCACCCAATTCTGTCGTCAGCAGTTCGAATTCCCGTCCGCCCATGAAACGGGCTGACGGCACGACACGCCCATAGGCATCGACATTCGCCAGCGTGTCGCGTGACGGATCCAGCCGATCGATATCCCCACCAACTGCAAAGTTGATCACCCATGTCCCCGTCGAGACGACGGCAAACGGTGCTTCCCGCTCGCTCAGATAAGGCAGCAGCGACGCGTTGGAATCGTGGATACCGCAAAAGACAGGAACGGGTCGGGGCAGGGCAACCGCTGAGACGATCTCGGGCAGCGTCGTTCCAATTCGGTCGAAAGCCGAATGCACCGGCGCCATCAGATCGCGAACGCCGAGAGTATCAACAAGCGAGGAATAACTTGCCTCATGCGGCTTCCACAGGTCCGTATGGCAACCCAGCGATGTCGCTTCGTTGGCCACCACTCCGCTAAGCCTGTAGGCCCAATATTGCGGATAGGTCAGGATCGTCCGCACCCGCGCAAACTCTTCTGGAAACGCAGCCTTCTGATAATGGATCTGCGCACCGAGATTAAGCCCACCGGACAGCCGAGGCGAAAAGGTCTCGGCAAATTCCGGTCGCATCTCGTCATAAGCGCGCCTGATCTCCTCAGGATATTCATGCTCGTAATCGAGAACCGGCAAGGCCAGCTGTCCATCGACATCGATCAGCGCGGCCGAAGCTCCATGCGTCGTGATCGAGATGGCATCAAAGCCCGGCTCTTTCGCGAAGGCGGTAAGCGTTTCAATGAGAAACGACCAGAGCGCCTCGACGTCATAATGAGGGTAGGGCGGGCCTGACAGAACCCGATTGGGCATGCGCCGCGTCTGGATTTCCGCACCGCTCACGGCATCGAAAATCACCACCTTCGCATTGGTCTTGCCGATGTCGAGAACCGCGATCCGTTCGAAATTGCTCATTGCAGATGAAACACCGTGACGAGATCGCTCTGCACCGGCGAATTGTCCGGATTGCTCTCCATGATATCCGCCATATGCGCCCACCAGCGCTTCATCACCGGATGGTCCGGCAGGCTTGCCATGGAATGATCGGCCGGCCGCGAAAGCACGCCGAACAGCACGTTTGTCTCACGGTCGAGATGGATCGAATAATCGGACACGCCAGCCTCACGCAGAAGCGCACTCAGCTCCGGCCAGATCTCGTCGTGCCGCTTGCGATATTCCGCCTCCATGCCGGGGTTCAGTTTCATCTTGAATGCGTATTTTTCCAAAGTCATTTCTTGCTCATGAACTTGATGCGACGAACCACGATGGGCAGCGCGATAGTGATGATCAGAAGAAGGCCGACAAAGATCGACATGACGATGCCCGGCACGTTGAGGAGGCCAAGCCCGAAAGTAACCAGCCCCATGACGAAGGCCGCGATGACAACACCGGCAATCGTGCCCGCACCGCCAAGAATGGAGACACCGCCAAGAACTACCATCGTGACGATCTCCAGCTCCCAGCCTTGAGCGATCGAGGGTCGGGTAGAGCCGAGGCGCGAGGTGAGGCAGACTGCGGCAATACCGGACATCAGGCCGGTCAGCAGAAACAGCTTGAACTTGATCCGCTCGACCGGAATGCCGGAAAAGCGCGCGGCAAACTCGTTATTGCCGATGACGAAGATCTGACGGCCGAAATTGGTGGCGTGCAACACGATGCCGAAGATCACGGCAAGCACGATGAACAGCACGAATTCGAACGAGAAGACCCAGACGACATAGCCTTGGCCAAAGTAAGCGAAATCGGCCGGATATTTGCCGTAGGCCTGGTCGCCGAGCGTGATGTAGGAAATGCCGCGAAACAGGCTCATCGTGCCGATGGTGACGACGATCGAGGGCAGTTTCAGCACCGAGACCAGCGTGCCGTTGATCGCACCGCAGACAAGCCCGACACTGAGGCCGATTGCCACCAGTCCGGGCGTGCCGATGCCCATCTGGGCGGCAGCCCCCATGGCGGTGGAGGCGAGCGCGATGACGGCCGCGACCGACAGGTCGATCTCACCGACAATGATCAGCATCGCCATGGCAAAAGCGATCATCGCCTTTTCGGTGAAATTGAAGGTCGCGTCGGAAAGGTTCCAAGCATTGAGGAAATAGGGGGAGGCGAGCGAATTGGCGATGAAGATCGCCACCGCCACGCCGAACAACAGCACTTCCCAGCTGCCGAGAAGGCGGCTTACCGGCGTGCCCAGCCGATCGGGAATGGCGGAACGGGTCCTGGTTTCAGCAACGGTGTCGCTCATGCGGAAACCTCCTTGGCGCCACGATCGCGCAGAATGATGCGCCCGGCCTTGCGTTCGGCGCGGGCATTAAAGACGACGGCAGCGACGATGACGATGCCGGAAATCGCCATCTGCGCGAAAGGCGAGATGCCGATCACCGGAAGCGCATTCTTGATGACGCCGAGGAACAGCGCACCGAGCACGGCACCGGCGACCGAGCCGATCCCGCCGGCGATCGAAATGCCGCCGATGACGCAGGCCGCCACCGTATCGAGCTCGAAACCGGCCGCGACATCGACATAGGCAACGGCGTAACGCGACACCCAGAGATAACCGGCAAGCCCAGCCAGCGCGCCGGAAAGAGTGAAGGAAAAAAACCGCGTCCGGCCGATATCGATCCCGGCATAGACCGCCGCCGTCGGATTGCCGCCGGAAGCATAGGTCGCACGGCCGAATTGCGTTCGCGTCAGCACCACCCACATCATCAGCACGATGGCGATCGCCATCCATGACAGAAGCGGAAGCCCCAGAACGGGCAGGCGAGGGAAGTTCAGAAAGCCGGGTGTCATCTGGTGCGAATTGACCCAGGCGCCGCCGGACAGCACGAAGGCCATGCCGCGATAGATGGTCAGCGTTCCGAGCGTCACGACGATCGGCGGGATTCTCAGCCACCAGACAAGCATGCCGTTGATCGCCCCAAGCACGGCACCGATGCCGACAGCCAGCGCAACCAGCAAGGCCAGTGGCAAGCCAGGATAAGCCGCATCCATCATCGCCACGGCCATGCCGGTAAAGGCAAGATTGGCGGCAACCGAAAGATCGATAGACTTGGTCAGGATCACCGTCATCTGGCCAAGCGCCAGAATGATCAGGATCGACGTGTCGTTGAAGATATTGGCAAGATTACCGGGCGTGGCGAAACCGGGCGCACGGGTTGCGAAGCCAATGACCATAATGGCGATAATGCCGACCAGAAGCAGTTCGCGGTGTTTCAAGAGTTTTTTCATTTGCGCTTCCTCACGCATTACCGGTGGCGGCACGCACCAGCACCTCGGCACTAAGCTGCGACCGCTCGAATATCCCGGCCGACAGTCCTTCGCGCATCACCAGCACCCGGTCCGACACACCGAGAATTTCCGGCAGCTCGGAAGAGACCATGATGATCGACAGCCCTTCGGCCGCCAATTCGCTGATGAAGCCGTGCACGGCAGCCTTCGAGCCGATATCGATGCCCTTGGTCGGTTCATCGAGAATGATGACTTTCGGCAGCGTCGCCAGCCATTTGCCGATCACCACCTTCTGCTGGTTACCGCCGGAAAGCGTACCGACAGGTACGGAAAGGGCGGCGGCACGCAGGTCCAGCCGCTCGGCATATTTGCGCGCCAGCGCCAGTTCGTTGGCAGCTTTGAGAAAACCCGATCGCGAAGTCCGGGCCAGTGACGGCAGCGACATGTTCTGAAAGATCGGCATGGGCAGCGCCAGACCATGGCGTCCACGCTCTTCCGGCACGTAAACGATGCCGGCAGCAATCGCATCGCGCGGCGAACGGATGGAAAGCGCCTCCCCCTCCAGCACAAGCCGACCGGAAGACGGTTTCGTCACGCCGAACAGCGACTGGCAGATTTCCGACCGCCCGGCACCGACCAGCCCATAAACCCCCAGAATTTCGCCGCGCTTCAGTTCGAAGGAGATGTCGCGATATTCGGTCGGGTGGCAATAGTTTTCGACCGAAAGCACGGTTTCACCGATCGCCACGTCAACCTTGGGAAAGATGTTAGACACGTCGCGACCCACCATCATCCGCACGATCGCATCCTGCGGCGTCTCGGCAAGCCGCCCATGCCCCACGGCCCGGCCATCGCGAAACACCGCGAAATTCTCGGCGATTTCATAGACCTCATCGAATTTGTGGCTGATGAACAGGATCGCCTTGCCCTGTCTTTTCAGCTCCGCGACGATGCGGAAAAGATCGTCGATCTCCTTGCGGGAAAGGGCGGCCGTCGGCTCGTCCATGATGACGATCCGCGCCTCAACCGACAGCGCACGCGCAATCGCCACGAGATGCCGCTGGGCAATCGAAAGATCCTTCAACCGGATGGTCGGATCGATCTCGCTTTCCAGCGTGTGCAGCAATTTGGCAGCGCGCGCGTTCATTGTCCTCCAGTCGATCAGACCGAAGCGTGTACGCGGCGCATGGCCGAGAAAGATGTTCTCGGCCACCGACAATTCGTCGAACAGCACGGTTTCCTGATGGATGGCGGTCACACCGGCATCGACGGCGTCCTGTGCGCTTGAAAAGCTGACGGGCTGGCCGTCGATAAAAATCTCGCCTTCGCTCGGGACGTAGATGCCCGTGAGGATCTTCACCAAGGTCGACTTGCCGGCGCCGTTCTCGCCGATCAAGGCGGTCACTTGGCCCGGATAGAGCGAAATATTGACGCCATCCAGCGCCTTAACGCCCGGAAAAATCTGGGAAATACCACGCATTTCCAGAATGGGCGATTTGGCGGCTGGCATCATTTGGCCTGAGAGGCTGGGATCGGTCATAGGCGCGACAACATTCATTTTATGTCACCTCCAAAAAGCCCCTCATCCGCCTGCCGGCA
>DLSX01000019.1 GCA_002500765.1 Neorhizobium sp. UBA7851 | reverse complement strand
CGCCCCGCGTGCGGGGAGAGGGTGCGCCGAGCGAAGCGGAGGCGGGGGGAGGGGCTTTCGCGGCCCCACCCCTTATGCATCAGGCCGCGGAAGCGGCCTTCTTCGCTGCGATACGCGCACGGATCGATTCCACGTCGGCCTTCGGCGTCGCCTTGAAAAGCGTCTGCGTGTATTCGTGCTTCGGGTTGGAAAACACTTCATCACGCGTGCCGTATTCGACCGCCTCGCCAAAATACATCACCATCACCTCATCGGCGATGTAACGCACGACGGACAGGTCGTGGCTGATGAAGACGTAGGTTAGGTTGAATTCGTCCTGCAGGTCGGCGAGCAGGTTCAGAACCTGTGCCTGGACCGAAAGATCGAGCGCAGATACCGGTTCGTCGAGCACCAGCAGCTTCGGGTTCATCATCAGCGCGCGGGCAATGGCGATACGCTGGCGCTGACCGCCGGAGAACATGTGCGGATAACGGTTATAGTGTTCCGGGCCGAGACCGACCTTGATCAGCATCTCGATGGCGCGATTGCGGCGCTCGGCGGCGGAGAGGTCGGTGTTGATCGCCAGCGGCTCACCCAGGACGTCGCCGATCTTCTGGCGCGGATTGAGCGAACCGTAGGGGTTCTGGAAGATGATCTGAACCTTCTGGCGCATTTCCGAGGTGAGGTGCCCCGGGCGCGTATCCATCGTCTTGCCGTCGATGATCAGCTCACCGGATGTCGGCTCGTCGATGAAGGTGATCATGCGGGCCAGCGTGGACTTGCCACAGCCTGATTCGCCGACGATCGCCAGCGTCCTGCCGCGTTCCAGTTTGAAGGAGACGCCCTTGACGGCGTGGAGGGTCTTCTTCGGCTTCATGAAGCCGCCGGGTAGTTCGTAGTCACGCTTGATGTCGCGGACTTCGAGCATGATATCGCTAGTCTTGGTGTCGCTCATGCCGATGCTCCTGCAGAAGGTGCCGGTTCCGGGTTGCCGTCGAAGAAGGCGGACACCGTGGTCAGGCGGTCACCGGTGGCGTTTTCAGGCAGGGCTGCCAGAAGCGCCTTGGTGTAGTTGCTCTTCGGGCTTTCGAACAGGGAAAGCACGTCGGCTTCCTCCATCTTGCGGCCCTTGTACTGAACGACGACGCGATCGGCGGTTTCTGCCACCACACCCATGTCGTGGGTGATCATGATCAGGCCCATGCCTGTGCGTGCCTGCAGGTCCATGATCAGATCGAGGATCTGCTTCTGGATGGTCACGTCGAGCGCGGTGGTCGGCTCGTCGGCAATCAGGAGCTTGGGGTTGCAGGCGATTGCGATGGCGATCATCACACGCTGGCACTGGCCGCCCGACATCTGGTGCGGGAAGGCGTTCATACGTTCTTCCGGGTTTGGAAGGCCGACCTGCTTGAACAGCTCGATGGCGCGCGCACGGCGTTCCTTTTTGCCCAGACCCAGATGGATGCGCAGGACTTCCTCGATCTGGAAGCCGACCGTGAAGCACGGATTGAGGCTGGCGATCGGCTCCTGGAAGATCATGGCGATATCTTTGCCGATCAGCTTGCGCCGCTCGGCACCGCTGAGTGCCTGGATATCCTTGCCTTCGAACAGCATGCGGTCTGCGGTGATCTTTGCCGTCCAGGGCAGAAGACCCATGACGGCAAGCATGGAGACCGACTTGCCGGAGCCGGATTCACCGACGATGGCAAGCACTTCGGCCTTGTCGACCGAGATCGAGACGCCATCGACGGCCCGGAACCAGCCATTGGCGGTTTCGAATTCGACGGTGAGATTGTCGATTGTGAGAAGCGACATGATCAGGACCTCTTCAGCTTCGGATCAAGCGCATCGCGCAGGCCGTCGCCCATCAGGTTGATGGCAAGAACGGTGATGAGGATTGCAAGGCCGGGGAAGGTGACGACCCACCAGGCGCGCAGGATGAATTCGCGGGCTTCGGCCAGCATCGTGCCCCATTCCGGTGTCGGCGGCTGGGCGCCCATGCCGAGGAAGCCGAGAGCCGCCGCATCGAGGATGGCGTTCGAGAAGGACAGCGTCGCCTGGACGATCAGCGGCGCGGTGCAGTTCGGCAGGATGGTGCGGAACATCAGGCGCAGCGGACTTGCGCCGGCAATGCGGGCAGCCGTCACGTAGTCGCGGGTCTTTTCGGCCATTACGGCTGCACGCGTCAGGCGCACGAAATGCGGCTGCAGCGTTACGGCGATGGCGATCATCGCGCTGTTGAGGCCGGGGCCGAGAATGGTGACGAGCACCAGCGCCAGAAGCAGCGACGGAACGGCGAGGATCATGTCCATCAGGCGCATGATGATCGTGTCCAGCCAGCCGCGGTAATAACCGGCGAGCAGGCCGACGATGATGCCGGTGACCAGCGACAGCGTGGTGACGACAAGACCGACGAACAGCGAATACTGGGCGCCGTAGATCAGGCGCGAGAGGATATCGCGGCCGACCGGGTCGGTACCGAGGATATAGGTTGCGGTGCCGCCTTCAGCCCATACCGGCGGCTTCAGCACCGCGTCGCGATACTGTTCGAACGGCGAATGGGGCGCGATCAGCGGCGCAAAGATCGCGACCAGCACCAGCAGGAGGAAAACGAACAGGCCGATGACGGCACCGCGGTTTTCGGAGAAATAGAACCAGAACTCCTTGAGCATCTGGCGTCGCATCTGGGCGCTGGAGACGGGCTCCGCGGCCTTTTGGGTAATAGTGGCGTCGGCCATGGGATTTTGCTCCTTCTTAGTGGCGGATACGCGGGTTGACGAGGCCGTAGAGCAGATCGACGATCAGGTTGACCGTCATGATGATCGCAGCGATCAGCAGCAGGCCTCCCTGGATGACGGCGTAGTCGCGGCGGAAGACGCTGTCGAGGATCCACTTGCCGATGCCCGGCCAGGAGAAGATCGTCTCGGTCAGGATGGCGCCGGCCAGCATGACGCCGACCTGCAGGCCGACCGTGGTGATGACCGGGATCATGGCGTTGCGCAGTGCGTGGATGCCGACGACGCGGAACGGGGAGAGGCCCTTGGCGCGGGCGGTGCGGACGTAGTCTTCCGACAGCACTTCCAGCATGGCCGAGCGCGTCTGGCGCGCGATGACGGCGAGCGGAATGGTGGCCAGCACGATCGACGGCAATGCCAGATGGCTGAGTGCCGAAGCGAATGCGCCCTTCTGGCCCGAGATCAGGCTGTCGATCAGCATGAAGCCGGTGACCTGCGGGAAATAGAACATCAGCGAGATTCGGCCCGAGACCGGGAACCATTGCAGGATACCGGAGAACAGGATGATGAGGAGCAGGCCCCACCAGAAGATCGGCATCGAATAACCGACGAGTGCGATGCCCATCAGGCCCTGGTCGAAGATCGATCCGCGCTTCATCGCAGCAATCACGCCGGCCGGAATGCCGAGCGCGATGGCGATGATGATAGCACAGAAGGACAGTTCAATCGTTGCCGGGAACAGCGTCAGGAACTGGTCGAGAACGGGCTTCTTGGACACGATCGAGGTGCCGAAGTCGCCGGTGAGGACGCCGCCGAGATAATCGAAATATTGCACGACCATAGGTCGGTCCATGCCGAGCTGCGCGGAAATCTGCGCGTGACGCTCCGGAGACATGACGCGCTCACCCGAAAGGAGTGCCACCGGATCACCCGGCAGAAGCCGGATGAAGGAGAAGGCGATTATGGAGACCCCGATGAAAGTCGGGATCAGGACGGCGAGGCGCCGCAGAAGGAAGCCAAACATTTTAAGCCTTTGCGGAAAAGGAGCGGGCCGGATTCATGGGTTTTGTCAAGCCACGCACCCGGTCATATCGGCGTCACCGCCATATTTTTAGGCATCTCATAAGAAAATGCCGCGGGAAACGCAACGCGTCCCGCGGCAAAAAAGTTGTGATGGCCGAAGATTACTCGGCGATATCGACAGCTTCGAAGGTGAAGTCGCCGAGCGGGCTCTGGGTAAAGCCGGTTACGCCCTTGCGCATCGGAACGACGGACAGGGAGTGGTCGAGGGTTGCCCAGGGGGCATCCTTCTTGAAGATGACCTGTGCCTGCTCGTAGAGCTTGGTGCGTTCAGCCTGGTCGGAGGTCGACTTGGCCTTCTTCACGAGGGCGTCGAATTCCTGGTTGCACCACTGCGCACGGTTGTTGCCGCCGACAGCATCGCAGCCGAGCAGGGTGTCGAGGAAGTTGTCCGGGTCGCCGTTGTCGCCGGTCCAGCCGAGGATGGCGGCACCGTCACGGTTCTTGTCCTTCGAACGCTGCAGGTATTCGGCCCATTCGTAGGAAACGATCTCGACCTTGACGCCGATCTTGGCGAAGTCGTCCTGGATGATTTCGGCAGCGCGACGTGCGTTCAGCATGTACGGACGCGAAACCGGCATCGCCCAGACCTTCATCGACAGGTCCTTGACGCCGGCGTCGGCCAGCATCTTCTTGGCGGCGTCGAGGTCGTAGGTGTCGTCCTTGACGTCGTTGTTGTAGGACCACATCGTCGGCGGGATCGGGTTGGTGGCCGGCGTTGCCATGCCCTGGAAGACGGCGTCAACGATTGCCTGCTTGTTGATCGCCTTGTTGAGCGCGATACGAACTTCCGGCTTGTCGAACGGAGCCTGTGTCGTGTTGTAGGCGAGGTAGGCGATGTTGAGGCCTTCCTGCTCCAGAACCTCAAGGTTCGGGTCCGACTTCATCGACTCGACGTCGGCAGCGTTCGGGTAAGGCATCAGGTGGCATTCGCCGGCCTTGAGCTTCTGGTAACGAACGGCGGCATCGGTGGTGATCGCGAAGACGAGATCGTCGATCTTCGGAGCGCCGCCCCAATAATCGGCGTTCTTCTTGTAGCGGATGATCGCATCCTGCTGGTAGGCAACGAAGGTGAACGGACCCGTGCCGACCGGCTGCTGGTTCAGCTGTTCCTTGGTGCCGGCCTTTTCCAGGCTGTCGGCATATTCCTTCGACAGGATCGATGCGAACGGCATGGCGATGTTGGCGAGGAACGGTGCTTCCGGACGGTTGAGCGTGATCTTGACCGTCAGGTCATCGACCTTTTCGATCGACTTGATCAGCTTCGGGAAGCCCATGCCTTCGGCATATTCCCAGGTGCCGCCGGAAATGTACTTGTTCCAGGCGTTCTTTTCGTCGATCTGGCGACCGAGCGAGAAGATGACGTCGTCAGCGTTGAATTCGCGGGTCGGGGTGAAGTAGTCCGTGGTCTGGAACTTGACGCCCGAGCGGAGCTTGAAGGTGTAGACGGTTCCGTCAGAAGAAATGTCCCAGCTCTCGGCGAGACCGGCTTCCGGCTGCGTCGTGCCCGGCTTGAATTCGAGCAGGCGGCTGTAGATCGGGTGGCCCGATGCGTCGAAGGTCGTGCCGGCGGTGTAGAGGCCGGGATCAAAACCTTCCGGAGAACCTTCCGAGCAGTAAACGAAAGTCTTGGCGCTGGCTGCGCCGGCAAAGAACGTTGCGGACAAAAGCGCTGCCGCTGCGAGAGTAAGTGCACGTTTCATTTATAGTCTCCCTACCTGTGCCGGTTTCGCCAGCACGGTTGATTTCCCTGATTTATGATGCGTTTTGCCGCATCTTTTGGCCAAGTCCTGTGTTCGTCACCTCCTGACCGGGAAGGCGTAGGCTATGCCGGTCGAAATATATGTCCCCATTTCGGGTGAAGCTGCAGGGTTTGCCCTCGTCACGCATTTCGGCCGCGTAAGGAATAATCTTCCGTATCGGCTATGAAATGCAGAACATCATGCTTGGCCGCTGTTTGTTCACACCATATTTGTTTTGCGGTGAAGCTCTGCTCGCACAGCGTGTCTGCTTCCCGTGGCGCGCGAGAATAGCGATTATCGGTTGCTTGTCGAGACGGTAAGATTCGGCTTTTGATCACAACTGCGGCCCCGCTGCCCAATTGATGCGCATAGCCTTAATTCTTTGCATTATGCGTTGCGCTCGCGTCGGAAAGGGGTAGGTATGCATTCACTGCATTTCATATCCAAAAACCAAGGCGGCTGTTGATGACAGAAGGCAATTCGAACCTCCCTCTCGTCTGGGATCTCGTGGACCGAAAGACGGAAGTGTTTGCGGAATTGGCGAACCAGGTCTGGGGAACGCCCGAAACCTGCTACATGGAAACGCAGTCTGCTGCGGCGCATCGCGAAATGCTGGAAGCGCAGGGATTCCGAATTACCGATGCGGTTGCGAATATTCCAACTGCAGTGATGGGCGAGGCCGGCAGTGGCGGTCCGGTCATTGCGTTTCTCGGGGAATATGACGCGCTTGCGGGCCTCAGCCAGAAGGCGGATGCAACCGAGCATGACCCGCTTATTGCTGGTGCAAATGGTCATGGCTGCGGGCACAACCTGCTTGGTTCGGCGTCCCTTCTGGCGGCAACCGCAATCAAGGACTGGCTTGAAAAGACAGGTACGCCCGGCCGGGTCCGCTATTACGGATGTCCGGCGGAAGAGGGTGGTGCCGCCAAGGCCTTCATGGTTCGCGACGGTGCGTTTTCCGATGTCGATATCGCCATTAGCTGGCACCCGAGCAACTTTGCCGGCGTGCAGCGCGAGACGTCGCTTGCCAATTGCCGCATCGATTTTACCTTCACCGGCCGTGCCGCCCATGCTGCCGCCGTGCCGGAACTGGGACGCAGCGCGCTCGATGCGGTCGAGTTGATGAGCGTCGGTGTCAATTATATGCGCGAGCATATGCAGTCCGATTGCCGTATCCATTATGCCATCCTGGATGCCGGCGGCATTTCCCCGAATGTCGTTCAGGCGCATGCGAAGGTACGTTACGTCGTCCGCGCGCCGGATCTCGCAGGCCTCTTCGCGCTGATCGAGCGGGTGAAGAAGGTTGCCGAAGGCGCGGCGTTGATGACCGAAACCAAGGTCGAGGCCGTCACGCTTGCCGGTGTTTCCAACCTGGTGGTCAACACACCGCTGATGGACACGATGCAGGACATCTGGGACAGCATGGGGCCGCCGGCCTTCGATGCCGAGGATGTCGAGTTCGCTCAGAAGATCCGATCCACCCTGACGCCCGAGGACGTGGCCGCCAGCTGGGCGCAGGAGCGTCTTGAACAGCGGGACATTCCGCTTGCCGACTTCATCCTGCCGGCTCACAACGAGGTCCGCCAGATGGGCGGATCGACCGATGTCGGCGATGTCAGCTGGGTCGTGCCGACGGTGCAGGCCTATGGCGCTACGCTTGCGATCGGCACCCAGCTTCACACCTGGCAGGTGGTGGCGCAGGGCAAGAGCGCGCTTGCCCACAAGGGCATGGCTTCCGTCGCAAAGGTGATGGCTGCCACAGGTCTTGCGGCAATGACGAGCGAGCAGTTGCGAGAGGCGGCATGGGCCGATCTCAAACGCCGTCACAAGGGGCAGGAATACCGCAGCCCGATCCCGGCTCAGGCGGAGCCGCCGATCGCAGCCATGACGGTGCGTTGAGCGCGTCTATGAAAAATGGTCATGAGCCCGTCAATTATTTTAAACGGCCGGCTCGACTAAATCACATTCAAGGGCTGGAAATCCGCTTAATTCCTCTTATGAATTTCCTATTCGCGTTCGTGCGAAAGGAGAACAGCCAGTGACGATCCAGCCCAATTCCATCGAGGCCCGTGACAAGGCCTACCATCTTCATTCCTACACGAATGCACGGGCGCTGGAACGCGACGGTGCGCTGGTGATCGAGCGTGGCGAAGGCATCCATGTCTACGACAATGCCGGCAATCAATATATCGAAGGCATGGCGGGCCTGTGGAGCGTCGGCGTCGGGTTCGGCGAAAGCCGGCTCGTCGAAGCTGCGGCCAGGCAGATGGCCAAGCTGCCCTATTACCATACGTTCACGGCGCGGACGCACAGCCCTTCCGTCGAGCTGGCCGAAAAGCTCATCGAGATTTCGCCGGTGCCGATGTCGAAGGCCTATTTCACCAATTCGGGTTCCGAGGCCAACGACACGGCGATGAAGATCGTCTGGTACCGGGCGAATGCGCTTGGCAAGCCGGACAAGAAGAAGATCATCTCGCGCATCAAGGGTTATCACGGCGTCACCATCGCCTCGGCCAGCCTGACCGGCCTGCCGAACAATCACCGGTCCTTCGACCTGCCGATCGCCCGCGTGCTGCACACGACCTGCCCGCACTATCGCGTCTTCAAGACGGAAGGCGAGACCGAGGCGCAGTTCGTCGAGCGCTGCGCGAAAGATCTGGAAGACCTGATCCTGAAGGAAGGTCCCGATACGGTTGCCGCCTTTATCGGCGAGCCCGTGATGGGCGCAGGCGGCGTCATCGTTCCACCGGTGGGATACTGGGAAGCGATCCAGAAGGTTCTGAAGAAATACGATGTCCTGTTCATCGCCGACGAAGTCATCTGCGGTTTCGGCCGTACCGGCGAGATGTTCGGCACGACGACATTTGCGCTGCAGCCCGACATGATCACCTTGTCGAAGCAGATTTCGTCCTCCTACCAGCCGATTTCGGCGCTGCTGATCAACGAGAACGTCTACCAGCCGCTGGCCGATGAATCGGCGAAGATCGGCACGTTCGGCCATGGCGTCACCGCTGCCGGCCATCCTGTCGCAGCTGCCGTCGCGCTGGAAAACATCAAAATCATCGAGGAGCGCGATCTGGTCGGAAATGTCAGGGCGCTCAGCCCCAAATTCCTGGCGCGTCTTAAGGCGATCGGTGATCATCCGCTGGTCATCGAAACCCGCGGCGTCGGCCTGATCGGCGCCTTCGAGCTTGCGCCGCGTGAAGGTTTTGCAGCCGGGCAGCTTGGCCCCAAACTGTTCGGATATCTGATGGAAGAGGGTGTGATCAGCCGCGCGATCGGCGATTCGATGGCTTTCTGCCCGCCAATGATCATTACCGACGCGCAGGTCGACGACATGTTCGACAAGGTCGAGCGTGGCCTGGAAAAATTCGCCAGGGAACTGGCGGCTTAAACCGCTGATTTCGGCGATTGCCCAGTATCATTGCCTAGCATCATGGCGTCCCTATATTGGACGCCATGATCGCGCTTTTTGATGCCTACTGGCCGCACATCCTGTTCATTATCTCGGTGGTGGCCGGCGCGTCTGCGGCCGTTCATGCGACGATGACCAAGGAAGAGGTCCGCTCCGCGGTCGGCTGGGTTGGCGTCATCCTGCTCTCGCCTATCGTCGGGGCCGCGTTTTATCTGATCGCCGGCATCAATCGTATCCGCCGCAACGTCATCGGTGACCGGCGCTCGCTGCTGCAGGGGACCGAACGTTTCGATTTCGCTTCCTATGATGCGACCGACGATCAGGTGATCCGTGATTTCGGTTATCGTTTCCGGGCCATGAAAATACTCGGTGATCGCGTGACCCGGCATCATCTGACGACCGGCAATACGATCTCGCCCTTCGATAACGGCGATACGGCCTATGTCGCCATGCTGGAGGGTATCGGGCGGGCCATCCGTTCCATCCTGCTGGAAACCTATATTTTCGACCGCGACCGTATCGGGATCCGGTTCATAGAGGCACTCAGTGCCGCGGTCGGTCGCGGTGTCGAGGTACGGGTGTTGGTCGATGCGGTCGGTGCACGTTATTCCGTGCCGAGCGTGCTCGGCATGCTGCGCGAAGGTGGCGTGACCGTCGACGTGTTCAACGGCAATGTCATCACAGGCCTGCGCCTTCCCTATGCAAACCTTCGCACCCACCGGAAGATCATGGTGATCGACGGAGCCGAGGCGTTTACCGGCGGAATGAATATCCGCGAGGGGTTTTCCCGCGAATTCAGCGGAGATAGATGCGCTGTCGATACGCATTTCAGGGTTGCCGGCCCCATCGTGGCCGACCTTCTGGCCATTTCAGCGGCCGACTGGGAATTCTCGACCGGCGAGAAGCTGGAGGGAGATGCATGGAAAGTGCCGACGCCGGATGTCGAACCTGGTTCGCCGACAGTCATGCGCAGCGTATCCTCGGGGCCGGATCGCAGTGTCGAGACGAACCAGAAGATGCTGATGGGCGCGTTTTCGATCGCTCGCTCCTCGATCAAGATCGTCTCGCCTTATTTCCTTCCCGACCGTGAACTCATTACCGCCCTCATCACCGCGGCGCGGCGCGGCGTGTCGGTCGATATCGTCGTACCGAGCGCCAACAACCTCAAACTCGTCGATCTGGCGATGACCGCGCAGTTCGACCAGATGCTGAAAAACTATTGCCGTATCTGGCGGGCAACGGGGCCGTTCAACCATTCCAAGCTGATGGCGATCGACGGCTGCTGGTCCTATGTGGGATCGTCCAATATCGATCCCCGGTCGCTAAGGTTGAATTTCGAGGTCGATCTCGAAGTTTTCGACCGCGGATTTGCGCAAGCCCTGGAACGAAGGATCGATCTGGCTATTTCCTCTGCGGAAGAAGTGAACTTGCATGGTCTCAGATCACGACCATTTGCAAAACGCTTGCTTGAACGGGTGCTCTGGTTGGGTTCACCCTATCTGTGATTGGTTTTGGTCGGCGTGGCCTGCGTCGAAGTGATTTGAAGAACGACGACGATGCATGAAAAACGTACAACCCTGCCGGCAAGCATCATCGCGTCGATCCGCGCACACAAGACGCGCGGGACCGGCATCCATTCCCGGCATGATCCGCAAACCGGTCTGCTTGTCGCATCCTACAATGTGCATAAATGCGTCGGGGTCGACGGCAAGTTCGATCCTGGCCGGATCGCGCAGGTGATCCGGGAAATCGGCGCGGACATCATTGCGTTGCAGGAGGCCGACACGCGGTTCGGCGAACGCCGCGGGCTTCTCGATCTTGCATGGATGGAGCGCGAAACGGGGCTGTGCCCCGTGCCGGTGTCCGGTGTCGCCCGCGCGCATGGCTGGCATGGCAATGTCGTGTTCTTCCGCGAAGGAGTGGTGCGCGACGTGCATCAGGTGAAGCTGCCGGGGCTTGAGCCGCGTGGTGCGCTGATGGCCGAGCTGGATCTCGCGGATGGAAAGACATTCCGGGTGATTGCCGCACATCTCGGCCTGCTCAACCGCTCCCGCCAGCAGCAGGCGCGGATGATCCTCGATATTCTGCGGGCGCGCGAGGAGCAGCCGACCGTGCTGATGGGCGATCTCAACGAGTGGCGGCTGGGCGACCGCTCATCGCTCAATACGCTTGCTACTGTCTTCGGGCTGCCGTCGGCGGTGCCGAGCTTCCCGTCACGGCTGCCGGTTCTGGCACTGGACAGGATCATGGCCAATCGGCCGGGGCTCATCGACCGGGTCGAAACGCATGACACCCCGCTTTCCCGGCGCGCATCGGATCATCTGCCGATCAAGGCGGTGGTGAAGATCGGCGCGAGGCTTTCGCGCTGAATGAGGCGCTCTGAATTGACAGGGTGACAATCTTCTTGGCGGCGGTCGCTTTACCTCCGTCCGGGGCGATAATAGGCTTTTGTCATTCGCTCTCTTCCCAGGGATTTCCATGACCGATATTGCCATGATCGAAGCCGCGCGAGCCCGTCTCGACGGCCATGCCCGCCGCACGCCTTTGCTTTCCTCGCCCTTCCTCGACGAGATCGCCGGCCGGCGGATTTTCGTCAAACCCGAATGCCTTCAGCATACGGGATCGTTCAAGTTTCGCGGGGCATGGTCGGCTATTTCGGGCCTGCCGCCGGAAGTTCGTGCAAAAGGCGTGATCGCCTTTTCTTCCGGCAACCACGCGCAGGGCGTGGCGCTTGCAGCAAAGCTGCACGGCATCCCGGTGGTCATCATCATGCCGACCGATGCGCCGCGCATCAAGATCGAGAACACCCGCGCCTATGGGGCGGAGGTCGTGCTTTACGACCGCGCGACCGAGGATCGCGATGCGATCGGCGCAAGGCTTTCCGCCGAACGCGACCTGACGCTGGTCAAGCCGTTCGACGAGCCGCTGGTGATCGCGGGCCAGGGGACTGTCGGTCTGGAAATCGCCGAACAGGCCGGGGAACTTGGTATCGAAAAGGCGGACGTTCTCGTCCCGACCGGCGGTGGCGGCTTCATTTCCGGCGTGTCGCTGGCGCTTGCGGCAAAGGCACCCGGCTTCACAGTCCATCCTTGCGAGCCGGAAGGGTTCGACGATGTCACGCGCTCGCTGGCTTCCGGCAAGATCGAAAAGAACGCCAGGCAATCCGGTTCGCTCTGCGATGCGATCATCACGCCGCAGCCGGGAGAGATAACCTTTCCAATCATGTCGAGGCTTTGCGGCGCCGGGCTTGTCGTTACCGAAGCAGAAGCTTTGAAAGCCATGGCGCTTGCCTTCAGCCGGCTGAAGATCGTGGTCGAGCCGGGCGGGGCAGTCGCGCTTGCGGCGGCGCTTTTCCACGGCGAGACGCTCGGTGATACGGTCATCGCGGTCTGCTCCGGCGGCAATGTCGATGGCGATATCTTCCGCATGGCGCTCGAGCGCAATCCGGATTGAGGCGATAAAAAGGCGTCGATCGGAACCTGAGGCATAATAAACCGTTAACGCCGCAATACAGGCATTAACGGAAAAGGATTTTCCAATCCGTTCGTTTAGCTTGGAACTTTATCTCTACCAAGTTGATAGGGATAAGGTAGCATCAGTCATCACCCGGAGAATGGTGGCTTAAGAAAAGCTGGAGGAAGATCATGCGGCATTCGAATGTTCAGACACGATCGCTTTCCCATCGTCACTCGGTTCTTGGCAGCTGGCAGTCTGCCACTCATCTGGCAATCGCCGCGGCGGCTTTTGTCTTCGTGGGCGCTGTTACGCTCGGAATCTTTTAAGAGACCCGAATCGTCATCCCGGGATGTCTTTCCTGGGATGACAAATCAGTTGAGAAAACATCGGATGCCCGGTTCTAAACCGAGCCTCGCGCAAGATTGATTGACCGGGGAGAAATCCTGGCACAGCGGGGATGGAAATTCTCGCTGGGGTATAAAATTTCTTTTCTATTCAGGCGCTTGCCGAAAACATCTTCCCCTTTCATCCCCATCTCGAATTTTCCCCTTAACCTGATCCCGTCATCAAGCAGGGGGCCGGGTCGCGAACCGGACACCTACGGATCAATATCCGGCGCGAGATGATGGTCGTCACGCGGGAAGTGATGCCGTCAGGGCAAAGCTTCCACCGGAAGGCAGAAGCGGAATGCGCCACATCCGCCAACCTTTTGGAACGCGTCATGATCGGGCGGGCAGAATGCCTGACACCAACACCACCCATTATCGCACTGCCCGCCTCCCCTTCGAGCCGGCCGTGACGGGATCTCCCGTTGCGGTCACTTGTGCTGCCCTTCATTCGGAAGGAGGCTGGACCATGCCGATCTAGAAAAGCATCGCCCCGAAAACCGATCCGGTTTACGGGGCGATGCGATATCAGGTGATGGTCTGGCTCAGGTCTTACTTGGACGACAGCAGGAACCCACCATCCTTGCCGGCCTTCTTGCCATCGACGGTGACGGTGTCGCCCGCGACCTTGATCGCATGAGCCTTGCCGTCGATCGTCAGTTCCGCCTCGAAACCATTCCAGCCGGTCGGCAGCGACGGATCGACGGTCAGGCGATCGCCATTGCGCTTAATGCCGAGAATGCCCTCGATCGCGGCGCGATAGAGCCAGCCGGCAGAACCCGTATACCAGGTCCAGCCACCGCGGCTCTGGTAGTCACCAGCGCCATAGACGTCGGCGGCCACGACATAAGGCTCGACCCGGTAGGTATCGGCCGCCTCGCGGGTCAGCGCATGGTTGATCGGGTTCAATATCTGGAAGCACTTCCACGCATCGTCACCGCGCTTCATCTGCGCCAGCGCCAGCACGACCCAGATGGCTGCATGCGTGTACTGGCCGCCGTTTTCACGAACACCCGGCGGGTAGGCCTTGATATAGCCGGGATCCTGGCGGGTCTTTTCAAACGGCGGAGTGAACAGGCGGATGATGCCTGCGTCCTCGTCTACCAGCTGTTTCATCACCGCATCCATCGCCTGGTCGCGACGGTCCATCCGGCCTTCGCCGGAAAGCACGCTCCACGACTGGCCAAGCGAGTCGATGCGGCATTCGTCGCTCTTGGCGGAGCCGAGCGGCGTGCCGTCGTCGAAATAACCGCGACGATAATAGCTGCCGTCCCAGCCGTCGGTTTCGAGCGCATCCTTAAGCGTGTCGATATGCTTCTTCCAGCGATCGACGCGCTTCTTGTCCTTGCGCGCTTCGGCGTAAGGAATGAAGTCGCGAAGAGCTGCCGCCAGGAACCAGCCGAGCCAGACGCTCATGCCGCGGCCGGCAACGCCGACACGGTTCATGCCGTCGTTCCAGTCACCGCCGAGCATCAGCGGCAGGCCCATGTCGCCGGTACGGTCGATCGCCAGATCCAGCGCACGCGCCGCATGTTCATAAAGATCGGCGATCTCGCTCGTCACCTCGGGCTGGATGAAGGCATCGTGCTTCGTCTTTTCGAGGATCGGGCCGGAGAGGAACGGCAGCTGCTCTTCCAGAATGGTCTGGTCACCGGTGACCGAGACATACTGGTTGATCGCATAGGCAAGCCACACCACGTCGTCGGAGATCGTGGTGCGCACGCCCGAGCCGTTATGCGGCAGCCACCAGTGCATCACGTCGCCTTCCTTGAACTGGCGCGACGCGGCATTGATGATCTGCCGGCGGGCAAGCGACGGCTCGTGTACGAGGAAGGCAAGTGTGTCCTGCAATTGGTCGCGGAAGCCGAATGCACCCGATGCCTGGTAGAAGGCGGTACGGGCCATGATGCGGCAACCGAGCGCCTGGTAGGGCAGCCAGTGGTTGACCATGTTGTCGAGCGACTTGTCCGGCGTCGAGATCTTCAGGCGACCGGTAAACTCGTTCCAGAAGCCGCGGTTTGCCGCAAGCGCGCCGTCGAAACGGACGGTCTTCAACTCGGCGGAAAGCGCAACCGCCTCCTCCTTCGTCGCGGCATCGCCGAGGAAGAAGGTAACTTCGGTTTCCTGACCCGGAGCAAGCTCCACGTCATAGGCAAGCGCCGCACACGGATCGCCGTCGAGATCGAGCGAACCGCTGAGCGAAGACGCGCCCGTCACCGCAGTCGGCATCTGTACCGAACCGAAACGACCGATGAATTCGCGGCGGCTTGCCGTGAAGCCGGTCGGCATTTCGCTCATGCCGAGGAAGGCGAAGCGGCTGAAATTGATGCTGAACGCGTTGTTGGCGAAAAGCGTACCCGTCGCCTCGTCCCGCGAAGGCAGAATGAAAGGAACGGTCTTTGCCGTGTTCGCACCCAGCAGCCATTCGACGTAACCGTAAAGCTTCAGCTTCTTGGTTTCCGAGCCGGAGTTGCGCAGCTTGATATGTGAGAACTTGGCATGACGCGTCCGGTCGACGGTCTGCGTCAGTTCCAGCTTCAGCCCGTCTTCTTCCGAAGAGAAGACCGAATAGCCGAGGCCGTGACGGGCTTCGAACAGGACTTCCGGACGACGCGAGAGTGCTGCGAACGGAGTATAGACCTTGTTGGTTGCCGTGTCGGATACGTAGAAACCTTCACCCGGACGGTTGATGACCAGATCATTGGTCCATGGCGTCAGCTGGTAGTCGCGGGAATTTTCCGCCCAGGAGAAACCGGCGCCTTCTGCCGAAACATGGAAGCCGAACGTATCGTTGGAGATGACGTTGATCCAAGGCTGCGGTGTCGACTGGCCGCCATTGAGGCGAACCACATATTCGTTGCCCTCAGCAGAGAAGCCGCCGATACCGTTCCAGAATTCGAGATCGGTCGGTTCCTTGGCCAAGACTTCGGGAGCGGCGAAGATTTCGCCGTTCAGAAGCGGACGGCGATCGGCTTCGATCTGCTGTTCCGTCGACGGCGCGAAGATCGTGCTCGTACGGTTCAACTGATCCCCGAACTGGCCGTTGCGGGCATGCAGGACGACGCGCGACGCGGCGATCAGGCCATCGGCGCCGGAACCTTCCAGAAGATCACGGCGCAGCGTGAAGACATGCGTGCGCCCGCCTTCCTGGCCCATGCGGGTCGCCATCTGCTCGATCGACTGCTGCATGTCCTGCGCGCCGTCTGCAGCCCGTTCGTTGAAGATGACCAGATCGGAAACGACGCCGCGCGAGCGCAGATATTGCTGCGCCAGGATCGCTTCCTTGGCGACCGGCATGTCGGCCTCGTCATTGATCCGGAGCGTGAAGATCGGCAGGTCGCCCGAGACGGATGACGGCCAGAGGCCGGACTGTGCCTGCATGCCGGCCTGCAGCGTCTGCTGGTCGGCGCGAAGCTGCATGTCGGGATAGACGAGATAACGGGCGAGATGCTGGAAGGCGGCCGCATCCTGCGAGGTGACGCCGAGATGGCGCATCTGCATTTGCGTCCGTGTCCAGGCCTGGGTCAGCTCGCTCTGGAAGCTCTCAGCGTGACGATAATGTTCGATCGCCTTGTCGAGGTCTTCCCGCTTCGGTGCCGCGATCGTCCAGAACACGACACTGACCTTCTTCCCGGCCGGAACCCGGACGCTGCGGCGCAGCGACAGGATCGGGTCGAGGGTGAAGCCGTCCGTATTCGACAGCGACGCGCCCGGATCGAAGGCGGCAGCCTCCGACAGCGTGCGGCCGCGGCCGAGGAATTTTCGGCGGTCGGTTTCATATTCGGTCGGGCGATCCGTTCCGGCGTGGTCGGCGGCAAGATGGGCCACCAGCATGTCCGGCTCGCTGTGATCGCGCTTGTTGCGCCAGGCGCGGATCACGTCACCGCGCTTGCCGATCTCGGTATTGATGAACATGCGCGAGAAGACCGGATGGCCATTGTCGCCGTCATCACCGGCAATCACCGGCTCCATATAGGAGGTCACTTCGATGAAGCGGTCCTCGGTGCCCATGTTGAGCAACGTCACACGACGGCCTTCGGCATCGTGTTCGGTGCCGACGATGACCTCGACCGTGCTGGTTAGGTCGCCGACCGTCTTGTGGAATTCGGCCTTTTCGTCGCCGAATACCGCCTTCGACTGCTCGCCTTCCGCACGACGCGGTTCGGTCGTCGTCGACCACCAGTCGTTGGTCGCCGTATCGCGCAGGAAGATGAACTGGCCCCAGCGATCTTCGGTCGGATCGGGCTTCCAGCGCGAAACGGACAGGCCGTTCCAGCGGGAATAACCCGAGCCGGTCGCCGTCATCATCAGCGAATAGTGGCCGTTGGAGAGCAGAACGAGTTCGCGGTCCTTGGTGGCCGGGCTGGTGATCGTGCGGATTTCCGGGCGCAGCAACTCGCCGCCGCCGGTACCCGGTTTTTCCTCGTGCTTGGCGCTCATGACCGGAATGTCGCGCGGCGCCTTTTCCTGCAGCAGCAGTTCTGCCGCCTCAATCACCGGATCGGCGTGGAAAAGCTCGCGCAGCAACCCGTTCATGACGACGTTGGCGACGGCCGCAATCGACATGCCATGATGGTGGGCATAATAGTTGTAGACGACGGCGCAGCGCTTGCCTTCCGGCACGCGGGTGGGCGTGAAGTCCACCGCATCATGGAAACCGTAAATGCCGAGCGCACCGAGTTCGCGCAGTTCGGCAAGGTTTTCGACCGCTGCCGTCGGATCGTACTGACTGGCGAGGATCGATGCGTAAGGCGCGATGACGGCGTTCTGGCCGAGACCACGCTTCAGACCCAGCGTCGGCACACCGAAATTGGTGTACTGATAGTGCATCTGATGGTCGAGCGCGTTGAACGCCGCTTCCGAAATACCCCATGGCGTGCCGAGACGGCGACCGTGGTTCATCTGTTCCTTGACGATCAGATTGTTGGTCTGGTTGAGGATGCCGCCCTGGCGCTCCTGCATGACGAGCGGCGGCATCAGATATTCGAACATCGAACCCGACCAGGAAACCAGCGCACCGCGTGCGCCGATCGGCACGACATGGCGACCGAGCTTGTACCAGTGCTCGTTCGGCAGGTCGCCCTTGGCGATGCCGAACAGGCTGGTCAGGCGCGCTTCCGAGGCGAGCAGGTCGTAGCAGGCTTCGTCGACTTCGTTGCTCTCGACGCGATAACCGATCGACAGAAGACGACGGTCCTTGCGGAACAGGAACTTGAAGTCCATCGCAAAGGCGATCTTGCGGGCGCGAACGCTGAGTGCCGCGAGGCGATCGCGCAGCTCTTCGACATTGCCGTTATCGAATGTCGAGTCGGCAATATGCGCTTCACAGGCGGTTACCAGCGAAGCGGCCCATTTCGTCACTTCCTCGCTCTGGCTGGAGCGAACCTCGTGGTCGAGATTGTGCGAAAGCTTCTGGATCTCGCGGGCGAGAACCGAAAGGTTGATGATGCGGATCGAGGCGAATTCGTGCTCGCGCTTGACCGAGGCAAGCGCATTGGCAAAGCCGTTGATACGCTCTTCGAGGCGACGGCGCAGCGGGCGAACCGTCTTGCGATCGTCGGGAAGTGCCTTCAGCGTTTCGCCGAGAATGCCGGCAACATCGCCGAGACCATCGAGATTGCCCTGCAGATGCGCGGACGGCGCTTCCGCCCAGATGCGGCAGGCGGACGAAATGGCGATCAGGTGGCCGGCGAAGTTGCCGCTGTCGACCGACGACACGTAACGCGGCATCAGCGGCTTCATCGTGTCGATGTGATACCAGTTATACATGTGGCCGCGGAACTTGTCGGCCTTCTCGACCGTCGCAAGCGTCTGCTCCAGCCGCTCGACGGTTTCGAGGAAGCTGATCCAGCCGAAGTGACGCGCCGAAATGGTCGACAGAAGATAGACGCCGATATTGGTCGGCGAGGTCCGCTTGGCGACCGAAGGATTGGGCTTTTCCTGATAGTTGTCCGGTGGCAGGTAGCTGTGTTCCGGCGTCACGAACATTTCGAAATAACGCCAGGTGCGGCGAGCGATCTTGCGCAGCTCGACCGAGACGTTTTCCGGCACGAACAGCTTGTCTTCCGTCTCGGCCGACTGGCTGACATACCAGGCAACGAGCGGCGAGAAGATCCACAGGATGGCAAACGGAATGCCGACCAGGAAGGCATTGTCGCCAGGAATGGCGGCGAGAAGAATGCTGAGCACGGCGATTGCCGGCGCATGCCACATCGACTTGTAATAGTCGGTCGGGCTGCCCTGCGCGCCCGACTGGATAGAGGCGGCGGTCTTCCATTCCAGCATCAGCTTGCGGGAGACGAACAGGCGATAGAGCGAACGGCCGATCGCATCCGTCATGATGCAGGCGGAATCGGCGATGAAGACGATACGAAGTGCCACCTGCGCATTGGTCGAACGCACGTCGGACCAGACGGAATAGAAATGCGCCTTGGCGACATTGTCGCTGGAACGCGGCAGGAGGTTGGTGAGGAGCGAGATCGTCGGAGCGACGAACAGCGAGAAGATCAACAGGATCTGCCAGATCAGCGCGCCGAGCGGGTCCATGAAATACCAGCCGAGCACGGACGCGAAGAACCAGGCGATCGGGGTAAGCGAGCGGCGCAGGTTGTCCAGCATCTTCCAGCGGCCGAGCGCTGTCACGCCCCGCTTCGCATCGATGATATAGGGAATGAGCTGCCAGTCGCCGCGGGCCCAACGATGCTGACGCGAGACTTCGACTTCGTAACGGGTCGGGAAATCCTCGACCAGCTCGACGTCGGTGACAAGAGCGCAACGCGCGAACGAGCCTTCGAGAAGGTCGTGCGAAAGAACCGCGTTTTCCTCGATCCGGCCCTTCAGCGACGCCTCAAAAGCATCGACGTGATAGAGGCCCTTGCCGGTGAACGAGCCTTCAGCGGTCAGGTCCTGATAGACGTCGGAAACGGCGAAGACATAAGGATCGAGACCACGGCCGACCGAAAAGACGCGCTGGAAGACCGAGGCTTCCGTGCCGGTCGTCAGCGACGGCGTCACGCGCGGCTGCATCAGGCCGTAGCCCTTGATCACCTGATTGGTCTCGGGATCGAGAACCGGGCGGTTGATCGGATGGTGCATCTTGCCGACGAGTTTCGTCGCCGCATCACGGATGAGGCGGGTATCGGCATCGAGCGTCATCACATACTGGACGTTTGCCGGCACCGTATTGGCGCCCTGCAGATAGGTCGTGTCACGGTCGCCGCGCAGAAGCAGGTTCAGCTCATGCAGCTTGCCGCGCTTGCGCTCCCAGCCCATCCACACGCCTTCGTTCGGATTGAACAGGCGGCGGCGGTGAAGCAGGAAGAAGCGGTCACTCTCGACTTCATCCTTGTAGCGGCCATTGAGCGCTGCAATTTCGCGCTTGGCGTAATCGAGGATTTCGAGATCGGCTTCGGTTTGCTCGGTCTTGCTGTCGCGCCAGTCGGAAAGCAGCGAGAAATAAATCTCGCCATGCGGGTTGGCGAGATAATGGACCTCGAGATTGCGGACCAGTTCATCGACCGTATCGCGGTCGGTGATCAGACACGGCACGACGACCAGCGTCTTTGCCTCTTCCGGAATGCCTTCCTTGAATTCGTAGCCGACGAGACGCGCCGGTTTGACGAAATAGGTGACGACCGTATTGAACAGGCCGGTTGCACCTTCCGACGCCGGAAGCGCGAACATCAGGAGCAGGAAGAAGACGACAATGAACGGGATCGCGGCCTGGACCAGGAAATGGCCTGTAATCACCAGCGCCAGGACTGTCAGCAGGATCACCGGAGCGGCAATCGCCAGCCAGTTCAGCTTGCGATAGGCGCGCACGGCGCGCTGCAGGATCGGCGGATTGTAACCGACGGCGGCTTCCAGCTCCTTGCGGTGACGGCCGACGATGAAGGCGCCGACATTGGTCTCGCGCACATCCGGGTCCTTTGCGGCAGCATCCTGCGAAAGCTTGATGGCTGCCTGGGTAACTTCCGCCTCGCTGCGCTTGGAAAGACGCGCGAGCTTTTCGATACGGTTGCGATAGGCGTTGCGCGAACCGAAATCGAGCGCTTCGTAGTCTGTATGCTCGCGGAACAGCTTGTCGATCTGCGAAACGTCCTCGAACCAGACGCTCCATTCGGTGTCGATGATGAGACGCAGGCTCTTGATGATATTGCCCATCGTCACATTGCCGGAAGACAGACGGCTCTGCTCAGACTGTGTGACGGTCTCGGCATCTGTACCGGCTTCCGCCAGATGCTTTTCGATCCATTGGGTTGCAAATGTCGTCGACTGAGAGGCATTGCGCATGCGGTAGAGGAACTGCGCCGCAAACGTGTTGTCGCGCGCCAGATCTGCAACGCCGGCAAGCACCTTGGCGCTCTCCGTTTCGTCGTTCAGGCGGATGATCTCGTCCGCCACGTCATTGGCGCGCTTACGCATATTGCGCGAACGGTCGACGCGGGTTGCGATACGGCGCAGGTTCTCGATCAGCACGAAGCGGATGAAGGACGGTAGCGCCCAGAGTTCGCCGATCTCAAGCGGTTCGTTTTCCTGGAAACCCTCGACCATGGCGGCCAGCGTCTCGCGGTTCACGCCTGAATGGGTATGGGCCACATAGAGCCAGGCGAGCGCCAGCACGCGCGGCATCTTCTGCCCTTTGATGACGCGGGTCGGCAGCTGCTTGAAGAACTTTTTCGGGAAGTCGCGGCGGACTTCCTGGATTGCCTCTTCGACGATGTAATAGTTGTCGAGCAGCCATTCAGCGGCCGGCGTGATCGACGCCCCGGCATCCACATCAAGCGCTGCTGCGCGATAGACGCGAAGGATTTCCTTCTCGTTGTCCGAGTGCTGCTGGAAGAACTCGAAGGACATCAGTCCGGGAAGTTCCTGCGCCTCGCCGCGGCCGAGCCGCACGCCGCAGTCTCTCAGGTCTTCTATCGTCAGATAGGTCGCACGGATCGAATCATTGTGATCGATCTGCTTGACGTCTGTTTCGCGCGAGGAACCGGGCTTCGGAGTATCAAGGGACATGGACACGCTTCTGAATGAAAGATCGGGGTTTATCGGCCAAATTGCTCGGGCCTACGCCGGAAAATCACGCCACCATCTGGGAAATGGCGCCGGGTTCCGGTGCAATCCGCGCGAAGGGAGATAGAGGCCGGCTCGAATATTGCAAATCAAAGACACCAATTATCGCCAGCCACAGCTCGGATTGACACAATCTACCCCATTAGCCATGGCAGCCTGAATAAAGGCTGAACGAATTCAACCGATTGATTTTGGCGATTGATTCCGGAAGAAAACTGCAAACCGGGAGAGCGTTCGATTGGCGCTTGGCCGTCGATAGACTATATCCGCGCCTTCTCTTCGCGAAAGCACTGAAAGGCCCAGGGATGACGCTGCGATTTTCAAACGACATGACCGACGTGATTGCCATCCGCAGGCATCTCCATGAAAACCCGGAAATCGGCCTTTCAGAATTCAAGACGTCGGATTTCATCGCGGAAAAGCTTGCGGAATATGGCTACGAGGTCACTCGCGGTCTTGCCAAGACGGGCATTGTCGCAACCCTCAAAAACGGCGATAGCCCGCGCTCCGTCGGCATTCGCGCCGATATCGACGCGCTTCCGATCACCGAAGAGACCGGTGTCGAATATGCCAGCCAGAACAAAGGTGTGATGCATGCCTGCGGTCATGACGGACACACGGCCATGCTGCTGGGGGCTGCAAAAATCCTTGCGGAGCGGAAAAATTTCGACGGCACGATCCACCTGATCTTCCAGCCGGCGGAGGAAAATTTCGGCGGCGCCAAGATCATGATCGATGAGGGACTGTTCGACAGATTTCCCTGCGATGCCGTCTTCGGCATGCACAACGATCCGGCCATGCCCTTCGGCAAGGTCTTCGTCAAGGACGGCCCGCTGATGGCCGCGGTCGACGAGGCCCGCATCACGGTCAATGGCCGTGGCGGCCACGGCGCCGAACCACAGACGGCATCCGACCCGATCGTTGCCGGTGCCAGCATCATCATGGCGCTGCAAACGGTCGTCTCGCGCAATCTCCACCCGCTCGATCAGGCGGTCGTCACAGTCGGCGCCTTCAATGCCGGGATCGCCAGCAACGTGATCCCCGAGCGCGCGACGATGGCGATTACCATCCGCTCCTTCGATCCGAAGGTTCGCGACATGCTGGAAGAGCGCATCCGCGGTATCGCCGAAGGCCAGGCGGCAAGCTACGGCATGTCGGTGACGATCGATTACGAACGCGGTTATGAGGCAACCGTCAACCACGCGGCCGAGACCGATTTTGTCCGCGATCTGGCCAAAAAGGTGGTCGGCGCGGAAAATGTCGCCGAGATCGAGCGGCCGATGATGGGGGCGGAGGATTTCGCCTATATGCTGGCGGAACGACCGGGCAGCTATTTCTTCCTTGGCACGGCCAAGACCGACAACGATCCTTCGCTGCATCATCCGAAGTTCGACTTCAACGACGACGCGCTGCCGATTGGCGTCAATCTCTGGGTCGAGCTGGCCGAGACCTATCTGCCGGCGAAGTGATCGCCTGGCCGACTGTCGGCCTCGGGTCTGAGCCGAAGATTTGCTGCGCGCAGAGCAAGAGGCCTGACGTTAAAACATAAAGGCCCGGCACCGGGTGAGTGCCGGGCCTTTATGTTGTCTTCAAGGCCGGATCACGCCGGGTTCGGCGCGGCCTCAGGCTTCTTGCCCTTGTTCGAAGCGTCGTCCTCGTCGCTGTCATCGAGCAGGCCGCTGGTTCTCAGGAGTGAGGCGAACCGGCCGCCGAGACGGCTCAGTTCGTCATAACTTCCCATTTCTGCGACGCGGCCGCCGTCGAGGAAGATCACCGTGTTGGCGTCGCGCACGGTCGAGAGGCGGTGGGCGATGATGAAAGTGGTACGATCCTGGCGCAGCTTGTCGATCGCGACCTTCACGCGGGCCTCGGTTTCCACGTCGAGCGCGCTGGTCGCTTCGTCGAGAACGAGGATGGGCGCGTTTTTCAGGATCGCGCGCGCGATTGCGATGCGCTGGCGCTCGCCGCCCGAAAGCTTGTTGCCGCGTTCTCCGACCGCGGTCTCGTAGCCGTTCAGGCGGTCCTCGATGAACTCGGTCGCGGCAGCCGCTTCGGCCGCCTTGATGATGTCGGCTTCCGTGGCGCCTTCGCGGCCGAGGCGGATATTGTCGCTGATCGAGCGGTTCAGCAAGCCGGCGTCCTGGAAGACGGTGGCGATCTGCTGGCGCAGCGATTTGCGGGTGACGGTCGAGATATCGATGCCGTCGATCAGGATCTTGCCCTGCTGCGGATCATAAACCCGCTGGAGAAGGTTGATCAGCGTCGTCTTGCCGGCACCCGTCGGTCCGACGATGGCGACCGTCTGGCCGGCCTTGGCGGTGAACGAGATGTTGTGGACGCCCTGCTTGGTGTTGGCGAAACCGAAGCTCACATCGCGGAATTCCACCTCGCCGCTGACATCGCGCAATTCGCCGGCAGAGGCGGGTTCGGTGCGATCGTCGACGGAATCTTCCAGAACGAAGAAGTCCTCAAGCTTGGCGCGGGCTTCGAAAATCTGGGTGGCGAACTGGCGCAGAAGGTCGAGGCGGGCGATCAGCAGATTGGCGAAACCGATAAAGGCGACGACATCGCCGACGCGGATTTCGCCGCGCTGGACGAGCATGGTGCCGATGACGAGGATGACGCCCATGGAAACGGTCGAGGCCGTCCGGTTGAGGCCGCCGGCCAGCGCCCACCAGTCGAGGACCGGATACTGGGCCTTGAGCAGGTCCTTGGTATAGGCCTTGAGCGCCTGGGTTTCCAGCTCGATGCGGTTGTAGCTATGCAGGACCGAGACGTTGCTGATCGAATCGCTGACATGGGAGAATACCTGGTGGTAATGGCTCTCGACCGATGCCTGGCCTTCCTTGGTCCGTTTCATCACCGCGACGCCGATGACCCAGTAGAAGATGCTGAGGCAAAGAAGCACGAGGCTGAGGCGCCAATCCATGGAGATCGCGGTCGGGATCAGGAAAAGGATCGCCACACCGGTCGCCAGATGGGTGCGCATGAATTCGAGCCAGAGGCCGAAAAGGCTCTCCGCTGCGCGAAGCAGCGTATGCAAGGCGTTGGATGTGCCCCGCTGGTGATGCCAGGAGAGCGGCATCGAGATGATCCGGCCGAAGGCTTCGGTCAGCAGCGATGCGCGGCGGCCATGGGCCAGCCGGTCGGCCTCACGGGCCACGAGTACGTAAGCTATCGTATTGAAGACCCCGAAAGCTGCCCATATGATGAGGACATTGGTCACTGCGCCGCCGGAGGATATGGCATCGATGATCCAGCCGAACAGGATAGGTTCCGCGATGGTGATCACGGCAAGCACGATATTGGCGATGACGATAGCCGTCACGCGCCACTTGTTCTTGCCCAGGTAGCCAAGTGCCCGCCAATAAACCTGAAATAGTGTCAACCGTCCAACCTCTTCAGTCACTTTCGCCCTTATGTGGGTCACAGAGCTTTATGGACAATACAAGGCGATTCCAAGCCATTATCGTACGGTCGATTGTGTCAGTATGGTGGGTCGTGTAAAAAAATGGAAATGCACGTAATCGTAGTGTTTATCGATTCCGCAATGCTAGATTTGGCGTCACGGTTTCAATGAATCCTAACCGTCGCTCTAAACAATCGAGGCGATAGTCGTGGATAGTTGCATAAGTAATTCGGCATGCCCGGTTCGGGCTCGGGGGCGGTATTGAATATTACCATGATTGTCCAGTTCCTGGTCTTGCTTGGGGAGGCAAGAACACCGGAACAGGTTGCCGACCAGCTGAAAAGCCTGGTCGGCGGCTATGGCTTTGATTTTTACAGCGTCCTTATCCAGCCATTGCCACAGCTGAAGCTCCAGCGGTCGGTTCTGGCCGCCGAGTGGCCGGAAAATTGGACCGAGCTATACAGTCAGCGGAAATATTCGCTGATCGATCCGACGCTGCGCTGGCTGCGCCTTGCCCAAAGGCCGTTTCGTTGGAAGGACGCATTGCTGACGTTAAAGGCTGATCCGCATCGGCAGCGAATGAAGCGGATGTTGCAAGAAGCTGCTCGGCATGGGCTGCAGGATGGATACTTGTTTCCCATCCACGGCCGCAACGGGCTGATCGGCAGCTTTGCGATCGGCGGCAAGTCCGTCGATCTTTCGCCATCGGAAATCAGCCTTTTCGATACAGTTGCCAAGGCGGTCTTCTGGAAGTTGCTGGAGCTTCGCCACAAGGCGGAGATTTTCGAAACCGCACCGCTGAGCGAGGCCCAGTTGACACGCCGGGAGATGGAAATCACGCTGCTGCTTGCCAATGGGCTGACATCCAACGAGATCGCCAAGGAACTCGATATTTCCAGCCATACCGTGGATTGGTACATCAACGGGCTGCACGAAAAGCTCGGCGCGAATAATCGGCAGCATCTGATTGCACTGGCATTTCGGCTGGCGCTGATTGCCTGAGGCAATCTGTGCAACCGGAGGCTCCTTTTTCGATCAACTTTATACTTGCGTAATTTCAGGGATATTGATCTCTTGCGGTGCAACAAATCCAAATCTGCACTGGGGAGAGTGTTTTGCCGATAAAAAAGATCCTTGTTGCCAACCGATCCGAAATCGCGATCCGCGTCTTTCGCGCGGCCAATGAACTTGGGATCAAAACGGTTGCGATCTGGGCGGAGGAGGACAAGCTCTCGCTGCATCGGTTCAAGGCGGACGAGAGTTATCAGGTCGGGCGCGGCCCGCATCTTTCCAAGGATCTCGGCCCGATCGAAAGCTATCTGTCGATCCCGGAAGTGATCCGGGTGGCCAAACTTTCCGGCGTCGATGCGATCCATCCCGGTTACGGCCTTCTGTCGGAAAGCCCGGAATTCGTCGATGCCTGCGATGAGGCCGGCATCATCTTCATTGGCCCGCGCCCGGATACGATGCGTCAGCTCGGCAACAAGGTGGCTGCCCGCAATCTTGCCATTTCCGTCGGCGTGCCGGTCGTGCCGGCGACCGATCCGCTGCCGGACGACGCTGCAGAAGTGGCACGGATGGCCGAGGAAATCGGTTATCCGGTGATGCTCAAGGCGTCCTGGGGTGGCGGCGGTCGCGGCATGCGCGCCATCCGTGACCCCAAGGATCTCGCCCGTGAAGTCGTCGAGGCAAAGCGCGAGGCAAAGGCCGCTTTCGGCAAGGACGAGGTCTATCTGGAAAAGCTCGTCGAACGGGCACGCCATGTCGAAAGCCAGGTACTCGGCGATACCCATGGCAATGTCGTGCATCTGTTCGAGCGTGACTGCTCCATCCAGCGGCGGAACCAGAAGGTCGTGGAACGCGCGCCGGCACCTTACCTGTCGGAAGCGCAGCGGGCCGAGCTTGCGGGCTACTCGCTGAAGATTGCCAAGGCGACCAATTATGTCGGCGCCGGCACGGTCGAGTATCTGATGGATGCCGAGACCGGCAAATTCTACTTCATCGAAGTCAATCCGCGCATCCAGGTCGAACACACCGTCACCGAAGTCGTGACCGGCATCGATATCGTCAAGGCGCAGATCCACATCCTCGAAGGCTTTGCGATCGGCACGCCGGAATCGGGTGTTCCTGCGCAGGAGAATATCCGTCTAAACGGCCATGCCCTGCAGTGCCGCATCACCACCGAGGATCCGGAGCAGAACTTCATCCCGGATTACGGCCGTATCACCGCCTATCGTTCGGCAGCCGGTTTCGGTATCCGCCTGGATGGCGGCACCGCCTATTCGGGCGCGATCATTACCCGTTACTACGATCCGCTGCTGGTCAAGGTCACGGCATCGGGCTCCACGCCTGCCGAAGCGATCAGCCGCATGGACCGGGCGCTGCGGGAATTCCGTATCCGTGGCGTGGCGACCAACCTGACCTTCCTCGAAGCGATCATCGGTCACCCGAAATTCCGCGACAATACCTACACGACGCGGTTCATCGATACGACGCCGGAACTGTTCGAGCAGGTGAAGCGCGCCGACCGCGCGACGAAGCTTCTGACCTATCTCGCCGACGTGACCGTCAACGGCCATCCGGAGACCAAGGGTCGGCCTCTGCCGTCGACCAAGATTTCGAAGCCGGTCCTGCCGTTCATCGAAGGGACAATTCCTTCCGGCACCAAGCAGAAGCTCGATGAGCTGGGTCCGAAGAAATTTGCCGAATGGATGCGCGGCGAGACCCGCGCGCTGATCACCGACACGACAATGCGTGACGGCCACCAGTCGCTGCTGGCCACCCGCATGCGTACCCACGACATTGCCAGCATTGCCGGCGTTTATGCGCGGGCTCTTCCGAACCTCTTTTCGCTGGAATGCTGGGGCGGCGCGACATTCGATGTTTCCATGCGCTTCCTCACCGAAGATCCGTGGGAGCGGCTGGCGCTGATCCGCGAGGCGGCACCGAACATTCTTCTGCAGATGCTGCTGCGTGGAGCAAACGGCGTCGGCTACAAGAACTATCCTGACAACGTGGTGAAGTATTTCGTTCGTCAGGCAGCGAAGGGCAGTTCGGAGAACGGCGGCATCGACCTGTTCCGCGTGTTCGACTGCCTGAACTGGGTCGACAACATGCGTGTGTCGATGGATGCAGTGAACGAGGAAGGCAAGCTGTGCGAGGCGGCGATCTGCTATACCGGCGATCTCGGCAATTCCGCGCGGCCGAAATACGACCTCAAATATTATGTCGGACTGGCGCAGGAACTGGAAAAGGCCGGTGCGCATATCATTGCGGTCAAGGACATGGCCGGGCTGTTGAAGCCGGGGGCCGCCAAGGTTCTGTTCAAGGCCCTGCGCGAAGCGACTTCGCTGCCGATCCATTTCCACACGCATGATACGTCCGGCATTTCGGCGGCTACCGTGCTTGCCGCCGTCGATGCGGGTGTCGACGTGGTCGATGCGGCGATGGATGCGTTTTCCGGCAATACGTCGCAGCCGTGTCTCGGTTCGATCGTGGAGGCGCTCTCAGGTTCGGAGCGTGATCCGGGCCTCGATCCGGAATGGATCCGCAAGATTTCCTTCTATTGGGAAGCGGTGCGCAACCAGTATGCGGCCTTCGAGAGCGATCTGAAGGGACCGGCGTCTGAAGTCTATCTGCATGAAATGCCGGGCGGACAGTTCACCAATCTGAAGGAACAGGCCCGTTCGCTGGGTCTCGACACCAAATGGCACAAGGTCGCCCAGACCTATGCCGACGTGAACCAGATGTTCGGCGACATCGTCAAGGTTACGCCGTCCTCCAAGGTGGTGGGCGACATGGCGCTGATGATGGTCAGCCAGGACTTGACGGTGGCCGATGTCGAGAACCCGGACAAGGACATCGCTTTCCCGGAATCGGTGGTTTCGATGCTGCGCGGTGATCTCGGCCAGCCTCCGGGCGGATGGCCTGAAGCGATCCAGAAAAAGGCGCTGAAGGGCGAAAAGCCCTACACCGCGGTGCCCGGCTCGTTGCTTGCGCCGGCGGATCTTGCCAAGGAGCGCAAGGACATCGAGGAGAAGCTTTCCCGCAAGGTCGATGACTTCGAGTTCGCCTCCTACCTGATGTATCCGAAGGTGTTCACCGATTTCGCACTGGCATCGGAAACCTACGGTCCGGTCTCGGTACTGCCGACGCCTGCCTATTTCTACGGGTTGGCGGATGGCGAGGAAATGTTCGCCGATATCGAAAAGGGCAAGACGCTGGTCATCGTCAACCAGGCGATCAGCGCGCCGGATGCCCAAGGTATGGTGACCGCTTTCTTCGAGCTCAACGGCCAGCCGCGCCGCATAAAGGTGCCGGATCGCAATCGTGCCGCTTCCGGCGCCATCCGCCGCAAGGCCGAGGCAGGAAATGCGGCACACCTCGGAGCACCGATGCCGGGTGTGGTCTCGACGGTGGCGGTATCTTCCGGCCAGACGGTTCAGGCCGGCGATGTGCTTCTGTCCATCGAGGCGATGAAGATGGAGACCGCGCTGCATGCCGAAAAGGACGGCGTGATAACAGAGGTGCTTGTCAAGGCCGGTGACCAGATCGACGCCAAGGATCTGCTGGTCGTTTACGCCGGTTGAGCCAGGCTCACTGTGATGGATAAAAGGCGGCTCGTCATGCGGGCCGCCTTTTTGCATTTCGACACATTTCGTGTTTTTGCACGATATTGCGTATTTGTGCCGACTCATGCATGATCTTTGCATGGATCATTTTGTCAGCGAGAGACAGGCGGGCATTCTTTCGGAGCTTCGCGCCAAGGGGCGAGTTTCGGCGCAGGATATCGCCCAGAGTTTCGGCGTTTCGGAAGATACGGTACGGCGCGACCTGAGAGAGATGGCAGCGCGCGGCGAATGCGAGCGTGTCTATGGCGGAGCGCTGCTGCCGGCCGGACGGACGGTGCCTTTGAGAACGCGCATCGCCGAAGAGCCTGATCGCAAGGCGCTGCTTGGCCGCAAGGTGGTGGAGCTGCTTGCCGAAGGCAGTGTTGTTTTCTTTGATGCCGGTTCGACCAATCTTGCGGTCGCCCGCAGTCTTCCGGAAGGGTTTCGGCTGACGGCGGTGACGAATACACCGACCATTGCGGCCGAACTTTCCGGTCGGCCGGGTGTCGAGCTGATCATGATCGGCGGCAAGGTGGATCCTGCAGTGGGCGCGGCGATGGATGCGACCGCAATCCGCCAACTGGAAGCAATCCGCCCCGATCTGTGCATTCTGGGTGCCTGCGGCCTGACGCTGGAAGACGGTCTGGCGGCGGATATATTCGAAGACGCCGCCTTCAAGCGTCTGGCCTGCGCTGCCAGCAAAAGCAGTCTCGCCGCCATTGCCTCGGACAAATTGGGATTGAGAGCGGCCTTCCATGTTCACGCGCTTCATGCGCCTTTGTCGCTCGTGTTCGAGGCCGATGCGGATGCGGCTCTGGTGGAACAGATAATTCTTCAGGGGGTCGAGGCATATCGATGCGATGCCGCCACCTCAGACAACGAAAAAAGCGCTTCAAGAGGAAATAGCCTATGAGCCAGTCCGAGATCGAGAAGGCGGGCCGCCCGCTTGCATCCTATGTGACGAAGGAAAGGGCAGGTGTCGCGCTTCTGTTCCTGATGAACGGTTTCATGGTGGGTTCATGGGCGCCGAAAATTCCGGAATTCGCCTCGCGGCTTGGCCTCAGTGAGAAAGAACTGGGGTTGATGATCCTGGTTTTCGGCCTCGGCTCGATCATCATGATGCCGATCGCGGGCAGCCAGATTGCCCGGTTCGGCTCCAATATCGTGTCCAGGTTTGTGGCGGTGCTCGCCACGCCCATGCTCCTGCTTTTGTCGGTGACGGGTGATATCTGGAGCGGGGCCGTGGCAATCTTCCTGTTCGGCGGCCTGATCGGCGCCATGGATGTGGCGATGAATGCCAATGCGGTGGCGACCGAGAAGCATATGCGCCGGGCGATCATGTCGTCCTGCCACGCTTTCTGGAGCCTTGGCGGTTTGCTGGGTGCTTCCAGTGGCGGTTTTCTGATCCAGAAACTCGGCGTTTTCAGCCATTCCGTCATCGTCACGCTGGTTGCTGCCTTGCTGGTCGCGCTTTGCTGGAAAATCGTGCTGCATGACGCGCCGCATCCGGATGAGGCAAAGGACGAGACGCGCAGCCGGCTGCCGCGCTCGCCGCTGCCCTGGCTGATCGGCGTGGTCGCGTTGTTCTGTATGATCCCGGAAGGGGCGATCCTCGACTGGGGTGCGCTTTACATGCGCAACGAACTCGGCGCCTCCGTTGCCATGTCCGGTTTCGCCTTTGCCGGCTTTTCGCTCACCATGGCGATCATGCGGTTTGCCGGCGATCTCATTCGCGATCGGCTGGGTGCAGTTCTGACGCTTCGAATCTGCGGCACGATCGCGATCTGCGGGCTTGCGATCATCGGCCTTGCGCCGAATACCACGATAGCAATCGCCGGCTTCGCGCTGGCCGGCGTCGGTATTTCCAACATGGTTCCGATCGTGTTCTCGGCTGCCGGCAACCTGCCGGGCATGGCGGCCGGCGTCGGGCTTTCGGTGGTCACGACGATGGGATATTCCGGCATTCTGCTTGCACCGTCGGTGATCGGCTTCGTCGCCGAGCATACCAAGCTGGCGCCGATCTTCCTGGCGCTCTCGGGTTTTCTCGTCGTCGTGCTGGCCGTTTCCCGGCTTGCCCGTCACGCGGATAGTGCGCACCATTGAAGCCTATGCCGCAAAACTGACACGGCTCGGTGGTTGACAAGCAACAATACATACGCCACCTGAAACGCAACTCTGCTTGTAGGCACCGAGACCCGACCATGACATCACCCATCGACTTCGATCCGAAACCGCGCCGTCAGACCGTTGCGGTCGATGTGGGCGGGGTCATCGTGGGTGGTGGTGCACCGGTTGTCGTGCAGTCGATGACCAATACGGACACGGCCGATATCGATGCCACGGTGGCGCAGGTGGCGTCTCTCTACAAGTCCGGTTCAGAACTCGTGCGTATCACGGTGGATCGCGACGAAAGCGCCGCCGCCGTGCCGAAAATCCGCGAGCGCCTGCTGCGTCTCGGCATGGATGTGCCGCTGATCGGCGATTTCCATTATATCGGTCACAAGCTGCTCGCCGATCATCCGGCCTGTGCTGAAGCTCTGGCAAAATACCGTATCAATCCGGGCAATGTCGGGTTCAAGGACAAGAAGGACAAGCAGTTCGGCGACATTATCGAGATGGCGATCCGCTACGACAAGCCGGTGCGTATCGGCGTCAATTGGGGCTCGCTCGATCAGGATCTCTTGACCACGCTGATGGACCGCAATGCCGAAGCGGGTTCGCCGCTTTCTGCCCGCCAGGTCATGCATGAGGCGATCGTGCAGTCGGCGCTGATTTCGGCCGAGCTTGCAGAAAACATCGGGCTGCCGCGCAACCGCATCATTCTTTCGGCAAAAGTCAGCCAGGTGCAGGACCTGATCGCCTGTTATTCGATCCTGGCCGAGCGCTCCAACCATGCGCTGCATCTGGGCCTCACCGAAGCCGGCATGGGCTCGAAGGGCATCGTCGCCTCGTCGGCCGCCATGGGCTACGTGTTGCAGCACGGGATCGGCGACACGATCCGCGTCTCGCTGACACCGGAGCCGAACGGCGACCGCACCAAGGAAGTGCAGGTGGCCCAGGAAATCCTGCAGGTCATGGGTTTTCGCCAGTTCATTCCGGTCGTCGCCGCATGTCCCGGCTGCGGCCGAACGACGTCGACCGTTTTCCAGGAACTGGCGCAGAAGATCCAGGCCGATATTCGCAAGAACATGCCGGTCTGGCGTGAGAAATATCCGGGCGTCGAGGCGCTCAACGTCGCCGTCATGGGCTGCATCGTCAACGGTCCGGGCGAAAGCAAGCACGCCGATATCGGCATCTCGCTGCCGGGTACGGGTGAAACGCCGTCGGCGCCGATCTTCATCGACGGCAAGAAGGCGATGACGCTGAAAGGCCCGAATATTGCCGGCGATTTCGAAAAGCTGGTGATCGACTATATCGAGAACCGTTTCGGTCAGAAAACCGCGGCGGAATAATCACTCCGCCTCGGCCAGCGCCTTGGCCAGCATGGCCTGAGCAGACCAACGCACGACTTTTTCACCCCTGTCGAGATCCATGGCGCAGATATCGCGCAGGACGATGATCGCCTCGATGCCGGTCAGGAGCGATAGGCCGGCGAGCAGATCTTCGTAGGCCGGTTTGGTCAATCTGTCTTCGATCGGTTTCAGCGCTTGCGAAAGCCAGGGAAGACGGCGGCCCGTGCGCGGGATCTGGTCGCCGGTCAGCGTCGCCGAAAGAAAGGCGCGAAAGACGCTTTCGTTTTCGGCAACCATCCGAAAGATCTGGCCGACCATCTCATCCAGCCGCTGTTCCACCGTGCCGCCTTTCGCGATCTCGTCCGGGAGATGCACCTGTTCGGCGATCGCATCCAGGGCCGCCTCGCGCAAAATGTCTTCCGGCCTGGAAAAATAGCGATAGGCGGTGGCGCGGGAAATGCCCGAGGCGTCGGCGACGTCGGCGACGGAAAACGAGGTTCCCTGTTCGATCAGCCGGCGCGCCGTCTTCAGCAACTCCGTTCGGGTTCTCTTCTTCTGGTTGATTCGCTCAAACCCGTTTTCGCGCAATACTTGACCGGTCATCATCTTTCCTTTATGAGATAGTTGTCTCATTAAGAGGCGATCGTATCATAAATCAAACAGAGGACAAGACGATGATGGCCGCCAAGGTCGATGCCCCCGATACTGGTCCTATGACCGTGCATTTTCTCGGCAACCTGCTGACTTTCCATATCCGCAGCGCCGTAACCGATGACAAGTTTACCCTGATCGAAAACCGCACGGCGCCCGGTCAGGGTGCGCCGATGCACCGGCAGGCGGATAACGAGGCCTTTTATGTGCTGGAAGGCCAGTATGAATTCTTTCTCGACGGTGCATGGCAGCCGAAAGGTCCTGGCGAGGTGGTTCATATCGTGCCGGGCACGGTGCATGCCTTCCGCAATCCCGGAGAGACGGATGCGCGGATGCTGATCATCAATTCGCCGGGCAGCCTTCACGAGGCATTTTTCGTTGATGTCGGTGAACGGACCGAGCTTCACCAGACGGCATTTCCGCCGATGACGGAACCCGACGTGCCGAAGATCGTCGCCAGCGGAATGCGCAACCATATCGAGATACTGCCGCCCGCCGCATGAGGATGAACGGTTGCAATCTTTTCTCCCCGGCGGTGGCCAACGACGGGGAGAATGCAGTGCCTTCGTTGTTTCGCCGCATTTCGTGGTAAGGAAGTGCGACCACCTAGGACGGGAAACGATTCGAATGCTCAAGAAATTTGCCATCGTCGCGCTGGCCGCGACCTTCCTTTCTGCCTGCACCACGACCGATCCGTATACGGGCGAGCAGAAGGTTTCCAACACTGCGGGCGGCGCCGCGATCGGTGCCGGTATCGGCGCACTCGGCGGTCTCGTCATCGGCGGCGGCAACAAGGGCCGCAATGCCTTGATCGGTGCAGCGATCGGCGGCCTCGCCGGCGGCGCGATCGGCAATTACATGGACCGCCAGGAA
>DLSX01000064.1 GCA_002500765.1 Neorhizobium sp. UBA7851 | reverse complement strand
CCTGAAGAATTTGCGACAAGGCCAAAAATGCTCTAAAACTCGACAATTCCAGGCTGAGACCCCCTTATTCGGCTGCTTCATGGAACCCTGCCTAGGTAAAAGCCGGACAAACAACCTCCAATCGCTGCTTCCGCATACATTGGGACGGCCTGCCAGCCGTAACACGGGGCGCGGATCAGCAATACATGTTCACGGCGAAACACCAGACCGAGGCGGAGGCGCCTTTGGCGGTCCCGTGGACTTAGATCGTATCGGCTACGCCGAGCTTGCCAGGCGGATCGATCTGAACGGTAACGTGGTCGATGTCGTAACGTTGTTTCAAGCGACCTGCGACGAGGCTCGGTAAGTTCAGAGGATCGATCCCAGCCGCTGGTGTCACATGAACCGTGGCCACGACTGTGTCGTCGGTCAGTGTCCAGGCATGCAGGTGTCCGGCCTCTGCGACCTCCGGGAGTTCGGCAAGCTCCGCCTCTACCTTGCGCGCATCAAGGCCGCGGGGCACGGCCTGCAGAAGGACCCGCACGGATTCGCTGACGAGTGTCCAGGCCGACCGCACCACCAGAAGCGCCACCAACACCGACAGGATCGGGTCGAGGATCGTCCATCCGGTCAACATGATGCCGATGGCCGCAGCGATCGCGCCGACGGAACCGAGCAGGTCGCCGACCACGTGCAGGAACGCTCCCCGCAGGTTGCTGTCGCCCTTTGTTCCCTGCATGAGGATCCAGGCGCCTGCCAGATTTACGAGCAGGCCCACGGTCGCGACGATGAGCATCGGACCGGCAAGCACTTCGACCGGCTGATTGATGCGGCTGATCGCTTCCCAAGTGATCCAGGCCACGAGAAGAAGGAGGGTCGCGCCGTTGGCGAGGGCCGCAAGAACGCGAACGCGATGGAAACCATAGGTTCGCGTAGAGTCCACGGGACGGCGCGCCACGCGATAGGCGATCAGCGCCAGAAGCAGCGCGGCCGCGTCGGACACCATGTGTCCGGAATCCGCGATCAGCGCGAGCGAGCCGGATAGCCAGCCGCCGATGGCCTGTACCGCCGCATATCCAGCTGTGAAGATGAAGACATAAAGAATACGACGCTCGTTGCCGGCGGTTACCGTCGTTCCATGCTCGTGCCCTTCGCCGTCCGCATGAACCGGCTGTGCTGTATTGTTTCCTTGCGCCATCTTTCCTCACAAAACAATTGGAGAGAGCCTCGACTGGCCGGCTGAGTCACTCGAGTTCCAGATATTCTAAGGCATGGAGATATCTGCGTGTCGAACGTGATCGGATTCGACTGAGGCAATCCCATGAATCGTCTTTGGTCTCGACTTTTACATGCGCCCGCACGATTTAGGATCGCGCATCGCAAGGCAGCGGAGCGGGATGCCAAATGCCGCCGCAAAGACGGGGAAGAAGAGAAAGGCCCCGGGGCCGGGGCGGACCGGCGCCGGGCCCACGTCATGCGGACACGGCAAATTCGGTCATCATGCCGGTCTGGAGATGCGGCATGTGATGGCAATGCAGCATCCAGCGCGCGGCCTCGCCGGCGTCGAGGGCAACCGTGACCATGCCCATCGGCGGCACATAGACGGTGTCGCGGCGAGCCCCTTCGATGCGTCTGCCGTTGATGTCCACGACCTGAAAGACATGGCCGTGCAGATGCATGGGGTGCCCCATCATCGACGTGTTATGGAACATGATCTCCACCCGCTCGCCCGTCCTCGCGACGATCGGCGTATGCTCGCCCCAGACCTTGCCGTCGATTGTCCAGACATAGGGCTGCATCGAACCGCCGAGCATGACCATGGGACTGCTCTGCGCAGGGCGTGCCGGCAAGCTTTCCAGTCCGCGCAGCTTGAGCTCCTGGGCCATATCGCGATCGAAGGCCGGGGAATTCTCGTCCGCGAGTGCGGCAATCTTATCAACTGCGGCGCCTGCGGTGGCGAGGATGAGCCCGGTGCGTTCTTTTGCGCCTTCACGCAACGCCAGCATCGGCCACGCGCCCTCACCTGAAAGGTCCAGCTCCAGATCAAGACGTTGGCCCATGGCAACGCCGAAGCGGTTTCCTTCGAGAGGCTGGATCGCATGGCCATCCACGGCCACCAGCCGGGCAGACACCTTGCCCGTATCGATCCAGAACACAGTGGCCGCCGCGCCGTTGATCACGCGCAGCTTGATCCGGCCACCCTTTTCCACCCGCACTACGTCGGGGTCGGAAAGGGTGCGGTCGTTGGTCAGGTAGGCGTCCCAATCATAGTCATTGAGATCCATGGTCATGCCGTCCAACATGGACATGTCCATCGACATGGAGGAGTTACCCATCTGCATGCCGGAATGGTCATTCGACGCTCCAGGCGACGAACCGCCCATGGCGTTCATGTCGTGCCCGGCACCGCTGCCGCCGGTGATTTCCTGCATGACTTCTTCGGGCGCCTTGAACGAGAAGTCGTGGAGGAACATTACGACCTCCTGTCGGTCGGCCTTGACGTCCTCGGCGCTGCGGACGATCAGCGGAGCGGCGAGCAGGTTCATCTCGTGCAGCGGGATATGCGCGTGCATCCAGTATGTGCCTTCGAGCGGTTCATAATTGTAAGATCGCGTCTCGCCCGGCTGCAGCACGGGACGGGGCAGGTCTGGCACACCATCCTGGTCGTTCGGCGGGACCTGGCCATGCCAGTGGATCAGCGTCGGAACATCGAGGCTGTTGGTCAAGTCGACCCTGAACCGCTCGCCAGGGTTCAGAAACAATCCCTGTCCTTTGGGTCCTTCCAGACCGTACACCGTGGCCGCCCGGCCATCGATGTCGAGCACGCGGCTTCCCGCCGTCAGCGACATCGCGCTTTGCGCGAAGGCAAATCGAGGAAGCGCTGCCATGGATAAAGTTGCACCGCCGGCGGCAAGAAAGCCGCGTCTTGAAATATATGTCATTTCGGTCTCCCAGGAGAACTCTGCTCCCGCAAAAGTCGGATCGGCCCGTGCGTGCCGGGCCACATAATTTAAACTTCCGAAAGACCGTCATCGGGCGGACGATCGGTTCGTCCAGGGCCGATACCCTTGAGGCCGGGAGCCTCCGACAGCACCCAAATCCCTCCATGAAGGATTGTGGCCTGCGCGACAGGCTCGTGGACAAGCCAGATCTTCAGGCCTGCGCAGATGAGAAAGCAAAGGCCAGTGTCAGCGTTGCACCCTTGAGCATCCCGACAATCCTGCATTGCTTCGCAGGCACTGAGGGCCACGGAAGAATGAGGCATCGTTTCCATCTCCTGACCCATCGCTGCCATGCTCGACGCGTGAACCGGCGCCGCAGCTGTTGCGGCGAAGAGAGACAAGACCGTCAGCACGATAGCGAGGAGGCGATGAGGCATGGGCGTCGATGTATCGAACGAGACGATCTCGTTTCCGTCCTGAAAAACTGGGGCTTGCCGGCAACGCACCCACGCCCCCACGAGCCTTTTATGTCGTGGCGGCGTGGGCACTGAGGGCCGACTATTGGCCGCGATCGCCAAGCCACTTCTGCATCATGGCGATCTCGGCCTCCTGCGCCGCGATCACCTCTTCGGCAAGCTTGCGGACTTCCGGGTCCTTGCCGTATTCGAGCGCGACCTTGGCCATGTCGATCGCGCCTTGATGGTGGGGGATCATGCCGCGCATGAAGTCGACATCGGCATCGCCGGTATAGGGCACCATCATGTTCTTCATCATGCCGTCCATCGCCTCAGTGTAGGCTTGGGTCGATGGCGACGCGTCGGCGGGCATTTCCATGCCGGACATATTGTGTCCCGGCATGGCATTGCCGTCGTTCATCTGGCTTTGGGCGAGCGCGAGACCGCCGCTGACGGCCAGGGCACCTGCGATGAAAATTGGCGTCAGCTTGTTCATGGTCATACTCCTTCAGTTACGCTTGCCGGATAGCCTGCTTCTTCGAGAACCTGCTGCAGGGCCGACTGGCTTGCAGAGGTCTCCACCTTGACGGTGCGAGAGGCCGGATTGGTCTCGATCCGGGCGTTGGGATCGACGGACTGGATCGCCTTTGTGAGAGACTTGGCGCAACCGCCGCAGGTCATGCCCTCGATTCTGAGTTCCATGAGAAGTCTCCTTGGTTCGCTCTCATGGATCGGAAGGTGGGGCTTCCAACGGTGGTAAGGTCAAGGGCTCGTCCGTCGGAAGATTGCCTCTTGACCTTCCCATGGTTGGAAGGACCATTTGTATGTCCGAACTCGAATTCTGACCCACAAAGGAGGCGGCTATGAATGCCCCTGTTCGAGCTGCGGACATAACCAGCGCAGCAATATCTCTCCCTATCGAGGGCATGACTTGCGCGTCCTGCGTCGGTCGCGTCGAAAGGGCTCTGAAAGCCATTCCGGGCGTCTCGAACGCTGTCGTCAATCTGGCGACTGAAAAGGCCAGCATCACTGCCAGCGCTGCCGTCGACCGCGCCACCCTTGTCAAGGCTGTCGAAGATGTCGGCTATACCGTTCCGGCAAGCTTCACCGCGCCTGCAGCGGCCTCTTCGCTTGAAGTCGCCATCGAAGGCATGACCTGCGCGTCCTGCGTCGGTCGCGTCGAGAAGGCCTTGAAGGCCATTCCGGGCGTCACCAATGCCGTGGTCAATCTCGCCACCGAGAAGGCCACCATCCAGGGTTCGGCCGAGGCTGCCACTATCATCGCTGCGATCGAAAATGCCGGCTATGAGGCCAAGGTTGTCGCGGCAGTCAACGTCGGTGGCGGGCAGAGCGAGGCAGACGATCGTGCGGAAAAGAAGGATGCCGAGCGCCGCGAGCTCACTCGCGATTTCACCATCGCGGCGGTCCTGACGGCGCCGGTGTTCATCCTGGAGATGGGATCCCACCTGATCCCCGGTATGCACGAGCTGATCGTTGCGACAATCGGCATGCAGAACAGCTGGTATCTCCAGTTCGTGCTGACGACACTCGTGCTGTTCGTTCCCGGCATCCGCTTCTACGACAAGGGCCTGCCGGCCCTCTGGCGTCTCGCGCCCGACATGAATTCGCTGGTCGCGGTCGGCACGCTTGCCGCCTACGGCTACTCGCTGGTGGCGACCTTCTCGCCGGGCTTTTTGCCTTCACAGACGGTCAACGTCTATTTCGAGGCGGCAGCCGTCATCGTTACGCTGATCCTGCTCGGCAGGCTGCTTGAGGCGCGCGCCAAGGGCCGAACCTCTGAGGCGATCAAGCGTCTCGTTGGCCTGCAGGCCAAGACTGCTCGTGTGCGACGTGCTGGCAAATCGATCGACATGGCAATCGACGCCGTGCAGTCGGGCGATATCGTTGAGGTCCGTCCCGGCGAACGCGTTCCCGTTGATGGCGAGGTGGTCGAAGGCGAAAGCTATGTTGACGAGTCGATGATCACTGGCGAGCCAATTCCGGTCTCCAAGAAGAACGGCAGTGAGGTCGTCGCCGGCACCGTGAACCAGAAGGGCGCCTTTGCGATCCGTGCGACGGCAGTCGGCGGCAACACCGTGCTGTCGCAGATCATCCGCATGGTCGAGGAGGCGCAAGGGTCCAAGCTGCCGATCCAGGCGATCGTCGATAAGGTGACGATGTATTTCGTACCGGCGGTGTTTGCGGTTGCGGCTCTCACCTTTGCCGCCTGGTTCTGGTTCGGTCCGTCGCCGGCGCTGACCTTTGCCCTGGTCAACGCTGTCGCGGTCCTGATCATTGCCTGCCCGTGCGC
>DLSX01000047.1 GCA_002500765.1 Neorhizobium sp. UBA7851 | reverse complement strand
GCATCGCGGTGCTCGGGCCGGCGGAAGCGCCGATTGCGCTTGTGCGGGGCCGTTATCGCTTCCGTCTGCTTGTTCATGGAAGGCGCAATTCCGACATGCAGGCATTTCTGAAATCGATGCTCGGCAATGGTCCCAAGGTTCGCGGAACCGTTCAGGTCCAGCTCGACATCGATCCGCAGAGCTTCCTGTAACCATCGGCATTCATGCCGTGCCGGGCATCCGCACAATGCGATGTTCGTGCCGGGCTGCTAATCTTTGCGACTTGTTTACCCTGTTGGCTAGAATCAGTGCGATTCGAGGGGTGCGACAGCATGGAATTCTACTTCCCAACTGAACTGAACGAACAGGTTGCTTTTATCGGCTGTGCCGTTACGGCGCTGCTTGGCCTGCTGATCTTCCTGCTTCCGGGCACCTGCCTGCGGCTTTCGGCCTTCCAGGTGGGCGAGATACGACCGGAAGGCTACGGCTCGGTCAGGGCCGCAGGCGCACGTTATATCGGTCTTGGCGTGCTGCCGGTGCTTTTGGCGCAGGATTGGTTCTACATGGCAACGGGCGTGGTGCTGGCACTCGGAGCGGTGGGCCGACTGGTGTCCATCTTCGCAGATCGCGGCTTAACGCCGCAGAATATTGCGTTTTTTCTACTTGAAGGTGTATTGTCCGCGGCGCCGCTCGCCTATGTGTTCGGCTACATCTAATGTCGCATATGGCTGCTCTCCGATGCCTATCGCCCGGAATTGCGGGTGAAAGCTGCGAATAAAGTCTGCATCCCTTTGACGGGAGGGCTTTTTCGGCGCGCAGGCGTGTTGCGAGTCCCTACATCCTATGCTAGACGAACCGCGAACGTTGGAAACGGCAAGCGGAGGCTCTGCGGGTTCCGATGGAAATTCAATAAATTTCAAGGTCTTGCCCGATCGTCTTTTTCGGGCTTGGTACTTGGGGTGTAATTCAGGGAAACTATGCCTGTGGCTGAAACATCCCCGCTTATTTCCGGTGTCGCAGAGCGCTATGCTCTGTCGCTCTTCGAACTTGCGTCGGAAGCCGGTTCCATTGATGCAGTCGGTGCCGATCTCGATCGGTTCCAGGCGCTGATGGACGAGAGCGAAGACCTGCGGCGCCTGGTGGCGAGCCCGGTCTTTTCTGCCGAAGAGCAGCAGAAGGCAGTCAGTGCCGTTGCCGAAAAGGCCGGCCTTTCCGTGACCGTCCTGAACTTTCTGAAGGTCGTGGCCGGCAACCGCCGCCTTTTCGCTCTGCCCGGCATGATCCGCTCCTATCGCGAGATCGCCGCTGCGCATCGCGGTGAAATTTCCGCCGAAGTCACTTCGGCTCATGCGTTGACCGCAACGCAGGAAAAAGAACTCAAGTCGGCGCTGAAGGGCGTAACCGGCAAGGACGTAACTATCGCCGTTACGATCGATCCGTCGATCCTCGGCGGCCTGATCGTCAAGGTCGGTTCGCGTCAAATCGATACGTCCCTTCGCACCAAACTTTCCACCCTTAAGCTTGCATTGAAAGAGGTCGGCTGATGGATATCCGTGCAGCGGAAATTTCCGCAATTCTCAAGGACCAGATCAAGAATTTCGGCCAGGATGCCGAAGTTTCGGAAGTCGGCCAGGTTCTTTCCGTTGGTGACGGCATTGCCCGCGTCTACGGTCTTGACAACGTGCAGGCTGGTGAAATGGTCGAGTTTCCGGGCGGCGTCCGGGGCATGGCTCTGAACCTCGAATCCGACAATGTCGGCGTGGTTATCTTCGGTTCCGACCGTTCGATCAAGGAAGGCGACACCGTCAAACGGACCGGCGCCATCGTCGACGTTCCGGTCGGTCCGGAACTGCTCGGCCGCGTCGTCGACGCGCTCGGCAACCCGATCGACGGCAAGGGCCCGATCAACGCGACCCGCCGTTCGCGCGTCGACGTCAAGGCTCCCGGCATCATTCCGCGCAAGTCGGTTCATGAGCCGATGTCGACCGGCCTCAAGGCCATCGACGCACTTATCCCGGTTGGCCGCGGCCAGCGCGAACTCGTCATCGGCGACCGCCAGACCGGCAAGACCGCCATCATTCTCGACGCGTTCCTGAACCAGAAGCCGATCCACGACAACGGCCCGGAAAACGACAAGCTGTTCTGCGTCTACGTCGCTATCGGCCAGAAGCGTTCGACCGTTGCCCAGTTCGTCAAGGTTCTCGAAGAGCGCGGCGCACTGGCTTACTCGATCGTTATCGCTGCTACCGCTTCGGACCCGGCTCCGATGCAGTATCTCGCACCGTTCGCCGGTGCCGCCATGGGCGAATATTTCCGCGACAACGGCCAGCACGCGCTGATCGCTTATGACGACCTTTCCAAGCAGGCCGTCGCTTATCGCCAGATGTCCTTGCTTCTGCGTCGTCCTCCGGGCCGCGAAGCTTATCCGGGCGACGTCTTCTATCTCCACTCGCGTCTGCTCGAGCGCGCTGCCAAGCTCTCCGACGAGCGCGGCGCCGGTTCGCTGACGGCTCTGCCGGTCATCGAAACCCAGGGTAACGACGTTTCGGCCTTCATTCCGACCAACGTGATCTCGATCACCGACGGCCAGATCTTCCTCGAAACCGACCTGTTCTACCAGGGCATCCGTCCGGCCGTTAACGTCGGTCTGTCGGTTTCCCGCGTCGGCTCGGCCGCTCAGGTCAAGGCGATGAAGCAGGTTGCCGGTTCGATCAAGGGCGAGCTTGCCCAGTATCGCGAAATGGCAGCCTTCGCCCAGTTCGGTTCCGACCTCGATGCCTCGACGCAGCGCCTGCTCAACCGCGGTGCTCGCCTGACGGAACTCCTGAAGCAGCCGCAGTTCTCGCCGCTGAAGACGGAAGAACAGGTTGCCGTGATCTTCGCAGGCGTCAACGGTTACCTCGACAAGATCGCGGTTTCCGACGTCGGCAAGTTCGAACAGGGCCTGCTCTCCTACCTCCGTTCGGAAGGCAAGGACGTTCTCGACACGATCCGCACCGAGAAGCAGATCTCGGACGACACGAAGGCGAAGCTCAAGTCGGCGCTCGACGCCTATGCCAAGTCTTTCGCTTAAACGTACGGATCTAGCTTAAGGACCGATAACGGATGCCTTCACTTAAGGATCTGAAAAACCGGATCGCCTCCGTCAAGGCGACGCAGAAGATCACCAAGGCGATGAAAATGGTCGCCGCGGCGAAGCTGCGTCGTGCGCAGGAAGCGGCTGAAGCCGCTCGTCCTTACGCAGAGCGGATGAACAAGGTACTGGCGAGCCTTTCGGCCGCCAATGCCGGCAATGCGGGTGCACCGCTTCTGCTTTCCGGCACCGGCAAGGACCAGGTTCATCTCCTGGTCGTTGCCACCGGCGAGCGTGGTCTTGCCGGCGGTTTCAACTCCTCGATCATTCGCATGGCGCGCGATCACGCGTTGAAGCTCATCGCCCAGGGCAAGACCGTCAAGATCCTGACGGTCGGTCGCAAGGGCAATGACGTTCTGCGCCGTTCGTTCAAGGACAACATCGTTCACTACATCACCTTCCGCGAAGTGAAGCAGCTGGGATTTGTCCAGGCTGACGAAGTCGCCGGCAAGGTGCTGGACATGTTCAATGCCGGCGAGTTCGACGTTGCAACGCTGTTCTTCGCCCGCTTCCAGTCGGTGATCTCGCAGGTCGCAACCGCGCAGCAGATCATCCCGGCCAAGTTCGAGGTCGTCGAGCCTTCCGAGGCTTCGTCCGTCCATTACGAATACGAGCCGAGCGAAGAGGAAATCCTCGAAGACCTGCTGCCGAAGAATATCGCAGTGCAGATCTTCCGGGCACTGCTCGAAAACAACGCTTCCTTCTACGGTGCGCAGATGTCCGCTATGGACAATGCAACGCGCAACGCTGGTGACATGATCAACAAGCTGACGTTGTCCTACAACCGTCAGCGCCAGGCGCAGATCACCAAGGAACTCATCGAAATCATTTCGGGCGCGGAAGCGCTCTGACCGAAAAGAAGAGGGTAAGAATCATGGCTACCGCAACGGGCTCGTCCCTCGGCAAAGTGACCCAGGTTATCGGCGCTGTCGTAGACGTCGCGTTCGACGGCGAACTGCCGGCGATCCTCAACGCACTCGAGACCGAGAACAATGGCAACCGCCTGGTTCTCGAAGTCGCGCAGCACCTTGGTGAAAACCAGGTCCGCACCATCGCCATGGACTCGACCGAAGGTCTCGTCCGCGGCCAGAAGGTCACCGATACGGGCGCTCCGATCTCGGTTCCGGTCGGCGAGCACACGCTCGGCCGTATCATGAACGTCATCGGCGAGCCGGTCGACGAAGCAGGCCCGATGGACCGCACGCATCTGCGCGCCATCCACCAGGACGCTCCGGCCTATGTCGAGCAGTCCACGGAAGGCCAGATCCTGGTCACCGGCATCAAAGTCGTCGACCTTCTCGCGCCTTACGCAAAGGGCGGCAAGATCGGCCTGTTCGGCGGCGCCGGCGTCGGCAAGACCGTTCTGATCATGGAATTGATCAACAACGTCGCAAAGGCACACGGCGGTTACTCCGTATTCGCCGGCGTTGGTGAGCGTACCCGTGAAGGTAACGACCTTTACCACGAAATGATCGAATCGGGCGTCAACAAGCACGGCGGCGGCGAAGGCTCCAAGGCTGCGCTGGTTTACGGCCAGATGAACGAACCGCCGGGCGCACGTGCTCGTGTTGCTCTGACCGGTCTGACGATCGCTGAAGACTTCCGCGACAAGGGCCAGGACGTTCTGTTCTTCGTCGACAACATCTTCCGCTTTACCCAGGCTGGTTCGGAAGTTTCGGCTCTTCTCGGCCGTATTCCTTCGGCCGTTGGTTATCAGCCGACGCTCGCCACCGACATGGGCGCGATGCAGGAACGCATCACCACCACGACCAAGGGTTCGATCACCTCGGTTCAGGCCATCTACGTTCCCGCCGACGACTTGACCGACCCGGCACCGGCAACCTCGTTCGCCCACCTGGACGCAACGACGGTTCTGTCCCGTTCGATCGCTGAAAAGGGTATCTACCCGGCCGTCGACCCGCTCGACTCGACCTCGCGCATGCTCGACCCGCTGGTTGTCGGCGAAGAGCATTACGAGATCGCCCGTAAGGTTCAGACGACGCTTCAGCGCTACAAGTCGCTGCAGGACATCATCGCCATCCTCGGCATGGACGAACTGTCCGAAGAGGACAAGATGACCGTTGCCCGCGCCCGCAAGATCGAGCGCTTCCTGTCGCAGCCGTTCTTCGTTGCCGAAGTCTTCACCGGTTCGCCGGGCAAGCTGGTTGCTCTCGAAGACACGATCAAGGGCTTCAAGGGCCTGGTCAACGGCGAATACGACCACCTGCCGGAAGCCGCTTTCTACATGGTCGGCTCGATCGAAGAAGCGATGGAAAAGGCCAAGAAGCTGGCAGCCGCCGCTTAAAAATCAAAACGGAACGGCGCGCCGGACCAACCGGCGCGTCATTCTACCTGCATAAGGCACGCGATTTTGTGCAGGATATGCCAATTGCCTGCGAATTAAGGGGAAGTGGACCTTCATGGCCGACGCTTTCATTTTTGAACTGGTTTCGCCCGAGCGCCTTTACGTTTCGGAAAAGGTCTCCGAAGTCGTTATCCCGGCCATGCTTGGAGAAATGACGGTCCTTGCCGAACACGCACCGACGATGACGACGATCAAGCCGGGTGTTGTCACGGTGAAGCTCGCTTCCGGACAGGTGAACAAATACGTGGTGTTCGGCGGTTTTGCCGATATCCTGCCGGATAGCTGCACGCTGCTGGCGGATGCCGCGATCCCGGCCAACGAGTTGACCTCAGATACGCTGCAGCGTCGCATCGAAACCACGCAGGCCGAACTTGGCAAGGCGACCGGCGACGAGCACAAGACCCGTCTTGAGCAGTTCCTGACGGACCTGACGCAGCTGAACGGTATCGTTGTCGCGGCCTAATCTGCCCGACATTCCGGTTTGAAAAGGCGGTCCTTGCGGGCCGCTTTTTGCGTTTTAGGGTTTCTGGCACTACAACCCGGACAGCAGATGCTGATGCAGCCGGGCCGCTCCCGGCGTCAGCGAGCGATAGCGCGGCATGCCGAGGTGGTAGCCGTAACCGGTTTCCAGGCGCTGCGATCCGAGTTCGATGAGAGCGCCCGATGCCAGTTCATCGGCGATGAGACCGATGCTGCCGAGTGTGACGCCTTCGCCGCGCAAAGCGGCATCGATTGCCAGCGAATAGGTGGAGAAGGAGAGGCGAGGCGCAATGCGCGCCTTTGGCGGATCGGCAAGCCGCGCGAACCATTGGCGGAACGAGATCCAGTGGGCGTTAAATCGTTCGTAGTCGATCAGATCGAGACCCGCGATTTCATCAGGCCGGATCGCAGCGGGGTCCAGCCTGTGGTTTTCGATGAATTCCGGCGACGCCACAGGCACCAAAACCTCCTTCAGCAGCGGCGTCAGGTTCCAGCGCGGGTGTTCGCCGGTGGAGTAGAAGATGACCAGATCATTCGCTTCCGAGGCAAGTTCGGAAGGGGCGTCGGTCGTCAGCAGCCGGACGGAGACCGAGGGATTGCCGTTGTCGAAATCCTTGAGGCGTTTGGCGAGCCAGAGATGCGAGACCGAGCCGCTGGCAGCGATGGAAATGGTCTCCAATCCGCCCCCGCGAAAGGGCTCGAGGCTCTCTTCCAGATATTCCAGCGTAGCGCGAACCCGCTGGGCCAGACGTTCACCTTCCGCAGTGAGGGCAAGGTTGCGGCCGCGGCGGGTGAAGAGCTTTGCCCCGAGCTGTTCCTCAAGACCCTGAATGCGGCGGCTGACCGCGGCCTGGGTGATATGCAGTTCGCGACCGGCGCGGGAAAAGTTCATGAAGCGGCAGGCCGCGTCATAAACCCGGAAAGCCTCCAGCGGTATGCGGTCCAGCATCTGTTCCTCCATGATCCCAGATTATCAAATATGCCGAGATTTCGACGGATTTGAAGAGCTGAGATTGTGATGCAGAGTGTGCCTGTTCGTTTCACCGTCGCGGGCCGTCATGCAGTTCTCCACCTCTTTCATTCCCGATATCCGCTTCGGGCGCGGCCTTTTCGGCAGCCTTGTGGATATGGTCAGAAACTTAGAGGGCACACGCGCTGTTCTCGTCGTCATGGACGGCTTTCTCGCTGCGCGAGGCCTGGCGAAGGAGCTTGCGGGGCAACTGGCGGATGCCGGAATCGAGCCACGGCTTTATTCTGAATTTTCCGGCGAGCCGAAGCTTCAGCATCTGCAGGACGCAAGCGCTATAGCTGCGGGTGCAGATGTGGTGATCGGCGTCGGCGGCGGTTCAGCGCTGGATATTGCCAAGATCGCGGCCTGCTGCGGCGCGTCGGGCGAGGATCCGATGTTTTACGCATTGGCCGCCAATCCCCTGCCAAAGAATCCGCTGAAAAAGATCATGGTGCCGACCACCGCCGGGACGGGGTCGGAGACTTCCGCCACCAATATCTTCGCCGGGCCATCGGGCAAGAAACTCTGGATCTGGGGTGCACAGACCAAGGCGGATCTGGTGTTGCTCGATCCCGAGCTGACGATCTCGCTGCCGCCGCATCTGACGGCATGGTGCGGCATGGATGCCTTCATTCACGCCTTCGAGGCCGCGACCAATCGCAATGCTCATACGGGTGCCAAGCTTTATGCCCATGAAGCGATGCGGCTGGTCGCAGGCTCGCTGGAAGCGGCGGTCAAGGCACCGGGAAATATTGAGGCGCGTGGAAGAGTGCAGCTCGGGTCCTGTTATGCCGGTATCGCCATCGACAATTGCGGTACGGCGATCGCCCACAATATAAGCCACGCGCTGGCGGGGATTGGCGCCGTGCATCACGGTCTTGCAACGGCGCTCGGTTTCGAGGCGACGCTTTCCTGGCTTGTCGAGCGAGAGACACCCGATCTCAACGAGGCGGCGCGCGCCATCGGCCTATCCGAGGCGGCCCAACTGCCCGGCTTTGTTTCCGAGCTGATGGATCGCTGCGGTGTCGAGCGAGCCTTGCCGAAGGCGTTCGCAGACTTTTCTGCCGAGGATCTGGCCGAAGAGATGCGGGCGCCTGAAAATCAACCGATGCGTCGCTCGACCATTCACGAGGTGACAGACGCGGATATCGAAGTCTTTGCCGCGAAGATGATGGCTCTGGCGATAACGCCTTGACGAGGTACTGTGATGACCAAGATCTACAGCCGGCCATATTGGGAGGACGTTCTTGCCGGTCTCAAGCTGGAAGGGCGGCATTTCATCGATGGCGAGTATCGCGATGCCGTGTCCGGCGAGACCTTTACCCGCATCCGCCCGATGGACGGCAAGCCGGGTGCGGTTCTGGCGCGGGGCGGGCCAGCCGATATCGATATGGCCGTCGCCTCAGCACGGGCGGCTTTCGAAAGCAGGATCTGGCGAGGGAAGGAGCCGCTCGAGAAGAAGAAGATCATGTTGCGATGGGCCGAACTGATCCGCGCCCATGTCGAGGAGCTTGCGATGCTGGAGACGCTCGATGTCGGCAAGCCGGTACTGGCGTCGCTGAATGTCGACGTTCGGCTCTGTGCCGACGGTATCCAGTTCTATGCCGAGATGATCGACAAGCTTTATGACGAGATCGCGCCGACCGGGCCAAACGCGCGGGCCCTGGTGCGCAAGGTGCCGCTCGGTGTCATCGGGGCGATCACGCCGTGGAACTATCCGATGATCATTGATGCCTGGAAGCTCGGGCCGGCGATTGCCGCCGGCAATTCGGTGGTTCTGAAACCCGCGGAGCAATCGTCGCTTTCAGCGATCCGGCTGGCGGCGCTGGCGGTCGAAGCGGGGCTTCCGGCCGGTGTCTTCAATGTCGTTACCGGCTATGGCGAGGAGGCGGGAAAACCGCTGGCATTGCATATGGATGTCGACATGATCGCCTTTACCGGCTCGACCGAGGTCGGAAAGCTGATCATGGCCTACGCGGCGCAATCCAACGTCAAGCGCGTGGCGCTGGAACTCGGCGGCAAGTCGCCGCTTGTCGTGTTTGCGGATGCCGACCTCGATGCGGCCGCTTCCGCCGTTGCCTGGGGTTGTTTCTACAATTCCGGCGAGACCTGCCATGCCTCCACGCGGCTTCTCGTCCAGCGTTCGGTGCAGGAGAGGCTGATCGAAAAGATCGAGGCGGTGGCGAAAAACGATATCGCGCTGGCGCATCCGTTCGAACCTTCGGCGCAGATCGGCGCATTGATCGAGGAAGAGCATATGGCAAAGGTGCTCCGGATGATCGAGGCGGGTGAAAAAGAAGGCGCGCGACGGGCTTTCGGGGCCGAGCGGGTGATGTCCGAGACCGGCGGCTGGTACATTTCTCCCGGTGTATTCGTCGACATGACAAACGATATGAGCCTGGCGCGGCAGGAGATTTTCGGGCCGGTTCTGGCGGCGATCCCTTTCGATACGGAAGAGGAGGCGTTGCGGCTCGCCAATGATACGATCTACGGGCTTGCCGGCGCTGTGTTTACCAGGGACATCGACCGGGCGCACCGGTTTTCGGAAGCGCTGCATGCGGGGACAGTGTGGATCAACACTTATGACATGTCGAATTTTTCAACGCCGTTCGGCGGTTTCAAGCAGTCCGGTTTCGGGCGGGATCGTTCGGTGCACGCGATCGACAAATATTGCGACTACAAGACGATCTGGCAGCAGTTCGGGTGAGAGTGTGGCGATGCACTCGGATTTGCCCCTCACCCTAACCCTCTCCCCGTAAACGGGGAGAGGGGACTTGCCTCGATTGGGGCAGGGAGAGTGCGGCAAATGTCCTTCTCCCCGTCAGAACGGGGAGAAGGTGCCGG
>DLSX01000018.1 GCA_002500765.1 Neorhizobium sp. UBA7851 | reverse complement strand
CTGCCGCTTCTGCTTGCCATCGCCTCCCCGCTTGCCGCGCAGGCGCCGAAGAAGCCTGCGGTCGAGAGCAAGGCTCCGGCACAACAATCCGCACCGGCTGAAACCCCCGCCCCCGCCGCTTATGATGGCCCGCTTTTGCGGCTTTCCGAGGTGTTGGGGTCGATCAGCTACCTGCGGGAATTGTGCGGAGCGCCACAGGAGGACTGGCGCCGGACGATGCGGCAGTTGCTCGATTCCGATGCGGCAAACGAGCCGACGCGGCGCGAGCGGTTGACGGCGGCCTATAATCGTGGATACCGCTCCTTTGCTGCCGTGCACACATCCTGCACGCTTGCAGCGCGCACGGCGGAAGAGCGATACCGTAACGAAGGCGCAACACTTGCGACGGAAATAACCTCCCGCTTCGGAAATTAGCGGATTATTTACCTCTTTCGTCAGGAAGGCGTGTCGTTTCGATAAAAGGCTGATAAAGTTCTTAACGGCGCAGTAATCAAATCGGCCTCATCGGCCGGCACCGAGGAAAGTTCAGTATGCAGTCAGGCCGCAACGAAATCGATGACATGATCGTCCACGAAAAGATGCAGGTCGCGCTCGAATATCAGAACGACGCCTGGGCAGACGGACGCGCAGACGGTATCGAGCCGGAAATCATCGCCGACGCAGCGATTGCCTTTGCCATGCGCGAAACGATTCGCCAGCGCGGTGAGGAAGGCGCTGAAGCCCTGCTCGAATCACTTCGTCAGCGCATGCTGGCCGGCGAGTTTTCTCCCGAACGCAATATTCAGTAATAATAGAGCTTCCCATGCGGAACGCCCCGTTCAAATCCGTCACGATCCGGCTGCTGGCAACGGCGGCAATATTCTGCGTTGCTGCGAACGCATTTGCACTTTCGGACGGAGGCATTGCGCCTGCCGCCGAAAATATTACGCCTCGGGAAACGCCGCTGATACAGGCTTTCGAGGGTGCTGCAGAGACGCGGCCCGGGCTTTCGCCTGACAGCGAGGCAGGCCAGGACGACGCCGAGAACACGACACCGGCCACAGACGACAAAAACACGCAAAAGACAGATGGCACGGATGCAAATCCCGGTGGAGCCGCTTCGGCGGCAACTGCCGATCAGGCTTCGGCACAGATCATTCGCGATCTTTCCACCCTGCCCGCGCCGGTAAAGGCGATGCGCGAAAAGCTCGTGGAAGCGGCCGCCTCCGGCGATATCGAACGGTTGCGGCCATTGATCGAAGGCACGCCGAAACCGCCGCAGATCATGAATAACGAGAGCGACGATCCGATCGATACGCTGAAGAATTTTTCAGGCGATCAGGAAGGCCAGGAAATCCTCGCGATCATGCTCGACATCCTGGCAACGGGCGCCGCGCGACTCGACGCCGGAACACCGGACGAGGCTTATGTCTGGCCATATTTCACCGGCAAGCCGCTTGCCGATCTCACCGCGCCTGAACGCGTCGAATTGCTGCGCATCGTCACCGCCGGTGACCTGATGGGCATGGAAGAGACCGGCAACTACAATTTCTATCGCCTGGGGATCTCGCCCGACGGACAATGGAAATTCATGGCCGGCGGCGATTGAAAACCTGGGCATGGCGGTCTGTTTTGATCGCCAGCCCGACCGATTTGGACTTTCCGAACACGATCTTTTTCGAATATGGAGGATGCGGCTCAAGTTTGGCTGCTTCCTTTCTGGCGACCCGTCGCCGCACCACATTCCAGAGATGCCGTGATGCTTTCCCGTTTTTTCGCCTATTACCGCCCTTACAAGGGATTGTTCATTCTCGATTTCAGCTGCGCGGTTCTATCCGGCCTGCTGGAACTCGGATTTCCCATGGCGGTCAAGCTGTTCATCGACCGGCTTCTGGTGACGCAGGAATGGTTTCTGATCGTGATCGCCTCGATCGCGCTGCTTATCTGCTACGCGATGAATACCGGCCTGATGGTGGTGGTCACCTATTGGGGCCACATGCTCGGCATCAATATTGAGACCGACATGCGCCGGGAAGCCTTCAACCACATGCAGAAGCTTTCCTTCCGTTATTACGACAACCACAAGACCGGCCATCTCGTCGGACGGCTGACCAAGGATCTCGAAGAGATCGGTGAAGTCGCCCATCACGGGCCGGAAGACCTGTTCATCGCCATCATGACATTCATCGGCGCGCTGGCGCTGATGCTTTCGGTCAACTGGAAGCTCGCCGTGATCACGGCGCTGGTCGTGCCGCTGACGGCCTGGGTGACGAGCCGCTACGGCGCGCGGATGAGCGCCAATTTCCGCCGGCTGTTCGAGCGGGTGGGCGATTTCAACACCCGGATCGAGGAAAATGTCGGCGGCATGCGCGTCGTGCAGGCCTTTGCCAACGAACCGCATGAACGGGCGCTCTTCGAAGAGGACAACCAAAATTATCGCCGCGTGAAGCTCGAGGCCTACAAGATCATGGCGGCAAGCACCTCGCTCAGTTACATGAGCATGCGGCTGACACAGATGATCGTCATGATCGCCGGCGCCTGGTTCGTGCTGCAGGGCGAACTGACCGCCGGCGGCTTCATCGGCTTCCTGCTGCTCGTCACCGTGTTCTTCCGCCCGGTCGAAAAGATCAACTCGGTCATCGAGACCTATCCCAAGGGCATTGCCGGTTTCCGCCGCTTTGCCGAGCTGATCGATACGGAGCCGGATATTGCCGATGCAGCGGATGCGGTGGCGGTCGGCGCGCTCAAGGGGGCGATCGACTATAACGACATCTCCTTCGGCTACAGCGCCGAAAAACCGATCCTGACGGATGTCAGCCTGTCGATCCTGCCCGGAGAGACCGTCGCTTTCGTCGGCCCTTCCGGTGCCGGCAAGACGACGATGTGCTCGCTTCTTCCCCGTTTCTACGATGTTTCCGGCGGCTCGATAACGATCGACGGGATCGACATCCGCAAGATGACCAAGGCGTCGCTGCGCCAGCAGATCGGCATCGTGCAACAGGACGTGTTCCTGTTCGGCGGGACGATGCGCGAAAACATCGCCTATGGACGCCTCGGCGCCAGCGATGCGGAAATCATGGACGCGGCACGCCGGGCGCGGCTGGAAGAGATGATCGCCGACCTGCCGGACGGGCTCGACACGGTCGTCGGCGAACGCGGCGTAAAACTTTCGGGCGGCCAGAAACAGCGCGTGGCAATCGCCCGCATGTTCCTGAAAAACCCGCCGATCCTGATCCTCGACGAAGCAACATCGGCGCTCGATACGGAAACCGAGCGGGCGATCCAGCGCTCCCTGTCGGAACTCGCTGTCGGGCGCACGACGCTGATCATCGCCCACCGGCTGGCCACCATTCAGGGCGCCGACCGGATCGTGGTGATCGACGGCAGCGGCATCCTGGAACAGGGCACGCATCAGGAACTGATCGCGCGGCGCGGCGCCTATAACCGCCTGCATTCGGCCCAGCACGGTGGCTGACGAAAGAAGTGCGGCGATCGGCGTCCGATTCGCCACGGTTGAAGGCTGCCGATAAACTTGATAAAAGAAGAATAGTTTTACTCGTGCCTTTTGCACGAGAATGGAGCCGCGGGGTCGGAGCATGACGTTTCAGCCGAGAATGCGCAACCAGATCGAAGGCTTTTCGGTTGTTGGGGGCCTGCGCCGGCGATACTGGAACGGAATTACCGCCGATCTCTGGGATGTCGAATGCGCCGCCTATGCGGGCGGTTATTACGTTGCGCGCGATCCGCGCCTGTTCATTCTTCTCGACCAACGCGGACAGGGCCGGCCGACACTGAAGCGCAGCCCGCGGGAAACCGGCATGCTGCAGGATGCCAGCGTCAGCCCGATCTCCTATATTCCCGCCGAGATGGATCTGTGGATCGACATCAGGGACGTGCAATATGTCCGCCATCTCGACATTCATTTCGAGGCTGACACGATGAGCCGCAGGCTGGGCGACAATCTCGATCCGCGCCGGCTGAAGGATCCGCAACTCGTCTTTGCCGATCAACGGGTCATGGCGCTTGCCGAGCTGATCGCCGCCGAAATCGCCAATCCCGATCCGCTGCATGATCTTTATGGCGACGGGCTGGCGCTGGCGCTGCTGATCGACGTGCTGAAGCTCGCCAAGTCCGAACCGCGGAAACGGGGCGCGCTTGCGCCCTGGCAGCTGAAGCGGGCCACCGAATTCATCGAACAGCATTGCCTGCGCAATATAAGACTGGAAGAACTGGCGGTGCTGACCGGCCTGTCGCAATCGCATTTCTCCCATTCGTTCAAGGCGTCGACCGGCATGGCGCCGCACGAATGGCAGATGAATGCACGGCTGTCCCGTGCCAAGGGCATGCTGAAATCCGGTGACCAACCGCTGACCGAAATCGCTGCCGAAACGGGGTTTTCGGACCATGCGCATTTTTCCCGCGTGTTCCGAAAACATGTGGGTCTGGCGCCGTCGCAGTGGAAAAAGTCACAGTCGGAATAAAACATGCGGGCAAACGCGCAACACCGAGCACTTTGCCCAAGATCGTTCAAGTCTCACACTTAAGAACAAGCGCACAAATCAAATCTGAGTTAACCACTCAGCTTATTAGATTACCGCATATAAAGCGGCGCGAGTGGGGCAAAGAATGAAGAGAACTGTGAAGTCTTCCGCAATGAGTGCGGGCGTAAAGAAAGCAGGTCTGTGGACCGGCGTTGCAGCAATCGGGCTCATGGCAGCCTGGAGCGCGCAGGCGCAGGAGGCTCAGAACCAGAGCGGCACGGCACTCGCGCCAATCGTCATCCAGGGCGACGGCGAACAGAGCGGCACCGGCCCGGTCAACGGTTACGTCGCCAAGCAGACGACGACCGGTTCGAAGACGGATACGCCACTCAACGAGATCCCGCAGTCGGTTTCGGTTATCGGCACGGAAGAGATGTCCGACCGCGGCGTTGTCGACAAGGTCGACCAGGCATTGCTCTACACGCCGGGGGTTTTCGCACAGCCATTCGGCTCGGACCCTGACACTGACTGGCTTTATGTTCGCGGCTTCGATGCCAGCCAGACCGGCATGTCACTCGACAATATGGGAATCACCAGCCACGCCTTCGGTAATTTCCAATTCGATGCCTTCATGCTTGAGCGTGTCGAAGTTTTGAAAGGACCGGCAGCGGTTCTGCTCGGTGGCGCCAATGCAGGCGGCGTCGTCAATCTGGTGCGCAAGCAGCCAACCACACAGCCATATTTTTACACGGAGCTGGGCGTAGACAGTAACGGATCAGGCTATGGCGCATTCGATCTTTCCGACAAGCTTGGCGGCAGCGACATCGCCAGCTACCGTCTAACCGGCAAGCTATCCGGTGGAGACGGCTATTCTGACGAACAAGAGGATTTCCACGGCTTCATCATGCCGCAGGTGACGATCCAGCCTGACGATGCGACCCGTCTCAATGTATGGGCTTACGTTAGCCACCTCGATCAGACGCATACGTCAAACGGGCTTCTGCCTTATTCCGGTACGGTCGTGTCCAATCCATTCTTCGGCAAGCTCGACCGCGATGTCTACCTGGGAGATCCAGACTTCGATATCGGTCGCACGACGCAGGCGATGATTGGTTACGATTTTGAGCACGAATTCGAAGGAGGCTGGAAATTCAACCAGAACCTGCGGTATGCGCGTCTCGATAAACGGGAACGACAACTCTACCCATTCGACTTCGATTCGCAGGATGATGCGACAATTCTGATGTATGCGGACGACGTTCGTTCGGAAGCGAACGCTTTCAACATCGACAACCGGGTTGAGAACGAATTCGATCTGGGCGGTGCAAGCCACAAGATGATGGCCGGCATAGACTACCGCTACTATCGCCTGGACAATGACCAGCTGGCGACGCCGTGGCTTGGCTACCCAACTCCTGTCGACCCGAATAATTTACCCTACAACTTCCCTATTCCACCGCTCACGCCATTTGTGCATCAGGTTTACACAGTCAACCAGGTCGGCTTTTACGCACAGGACCAGATCAAGTTCGGCGACGGCTGGATCGTAACGCTGAATGGCCGCTTCGACTACCTCGACAGCGAATTGGAAGACCGTCGCGCGGGTACCGCCTCGTCGTTGGAAGACACAGCCTGGAGTGGTCGCGCGGGCATCGCCTACGAGTTTGCCAACGGCGTCACGCCTTACGCAAGTGTTGCGACGTTCTTTAGCCCCATTGTTGGTTCAGTGAACGGCGAAGCTGCAAAGCCCGAAGAAGGCGAACAGTACGAGATCGGCGTCAAATACGAGCCCACCTGGGTCGATGGCGTCCTGACTGCCTCGCTCTTCCAGATTGACAAACAGAACTACACGATTACCACTCCTCAAGGCGCGGTCGTCAGTGCAACCAACCAGTTCGGTGAGGTTCGTTCGCGGGGTATCGAGCTGGAAGGCAAGTTCAATCTGAACCAGAACTGGAAGGTCATTGCATCGGCTTCCTACACAGATCTGGAGTTCACAAAGAACGAGCTCGACACCGCGCTAGAAGGTAATACCCCTTTGCTGGTTCCAAATTCACAGGCCGCCCTCTGGCTAGATTATACGTTTACGGACGGGGCGCTTGAAGGTCTCGGCATCGGAGCCGGCGTGCGATATCGCGGTAAATCGTGGGCGGACAACACGAACAACTTCCGCGTTGACGACGCCACCGTATTCGATGCCGGTATCCGCTACGAAAAGAACGACTGGAAGGCTGCGCTTAACGTGACCAACCTGTTCGACAAGGAATATGTCGCGGGCTGCAATACCACGTCCTTCTGCGGATACGGCGAAGCCCGCACCGTGGGCTTCAAGCTCAGCAAGGTCTGGTAAGTCGGCTATATTAAACGCCAAGTTGACAACTCCAGTGAACTTAATCAGGAAGGCCCCGCGTGGGCCTTCCTTTTTGTTTATTACGGCCCGTCGCGCATGGAGAAACGATCGTGAACGCAGCATCCTTTCCACATCGGGAATTCATCCTCACCGGCACGGCCATTCCGGTCGATGCAGATGAGATGCTGGCGGAAATCTGCGAGCATTTTGTCGACCATGCAGAGGTGTTTCGCGATGGCGACCATGTGACCTTGTCGAGCGAGATCGGCGAGGCCTATATTTCGCGGGTCAGCGAACAGCTCGACATCAAGCTTGCCTGTTCGACCGAAGACATGTTGTCGATGACGCGCGGCATCATTGCAGAACATCTCTTCATGTTTGCCGGCGACGATCCGCTGACGCTCGAATGGGCCGATCAGCCGAAGCCGGCAAAGCTTGCCAATCTCAGCGAAATCACCGTCGTCTCTGCCGAGAACATCACGCCACGCATGCGGCGGCTTACCGTCTCCTGTGCCGATACCGCCCGCTTCGACACGACCGAGGGCCTGCATGTGCGCCTGCTGATGCCGCCGAAGGGGCGCGATCCGATCTGGCCGAAAACGCTTGCCGATGGGCGCATCGGCTGGCCGGAAGGCGAAGACGAGATCGCCGTGCGCTATTACACGATCCGCAGCATCGACCGGGAGCGCGGCGAAATGGTGATCGATTTCGTCGTGCATGACGATTGCGGAAAGCGCATGCCGGGCGCCGAATTCGGCCTTACCGCA
>DLSX01000036.1:7361-11349 GCA_002500765.1 Neorhizobium sp. UBA7851 | reverse complement strand
GGCATCAAGCCGACCTACGGCCGTTGCTCGCGCTGGGGTACGGTCGCCTTCGCATCCTCGCTCGACCAGGCTGGCCCGATCGCCCGCGATGTGCGTGATGCCGCGATCATGCTGAAATCGATGGCCTCCGTCGACAAGAAGGATACGACCTCGGTCGACCTGCCGATCCCGGATTATGAAGCCGCACTCGGCCAGTCGGTCAAGGGCATGAAGATCGGCATTCCGAAGGAATATCGCGTCGACAACATGCCGGAAGAGATCGAAGCACTCTGGAGCCAAGGCATTGCCTATCTGAAGGACGCCGGTGCCGAGATCGTCGATATCACCCTGCCGCACACCAAATACGCCCTGCCTGCCTATTATATCGTGGCGCCGGCAGAAGCCTCGTCCAACCTTGCCCGTTATGACGGTGTTCGCTACGGCCTGCGCGTCGACGGCAAGGACATTGCCGACATGTATGAAAAGACCCGCGCTGCCGGTTTCGGCACCGAGGTCAAGCGCCGTATCATGATCGGCACTTACGTCCTGTCGGCCGGTTATTACGACGCCTATTATCTGCAGGCGCAGAAGGTCCGTACCCTGATCAAGCGCGACTTCGAAACCGTCTTCCACGCCGGTGTCGACGCGATCCTGACGCCGGCCACACCGTCGTCTGCCTTCGGTATCGCCGATGAAAACCTCGCAGCCGATCCGGTCGCCATGTACCTGAACGACATCTTCACGGTGACGGTCAACATGGCCGGTCTTCCGGGCATTGCCGTTCCCGCCGGCCTCGACAAGAAGGGCCTGCCGCTTGGCCTGCAGCTGATCGGCAAGCCGTTCGAGGAAGAAACGCTCTTCCGCACCGCCCATGTGATCGAACAGGCTGCCGGCAGGTTCACGCCGGCCAAGTGGTGGTAAGCGGCCTGAAAATTCGAAAGATGATTGTCGCCGATCACAATGTGGTCGGCGAAGTCGGTTTTGCTGCCTGGAATTCCAGCGATGCCTTCAAGGGGATCGATCTTTCCGCCGGCGTGCTGGAGCGGACGCGCAAGGCCTACGAGATTTTTGCGGGCGAAACCAAAGGCGAAGTCTGGATCGCGGACCTTGATGGCAAAGTCGTCGGCTGGGCAGCCCGGGACGGCGCGCCGAATTACATTTCCGACGTGTGGGTTTCTCCGGATCATCAGGGCAAAGGCGTCGGCAAGGCTCTGGTTCTGCATTCGATCGACCGCATTAAGGCGGAAGGTCACGCTGCAGCGACCATTCACACTCATGCCAGAAATGCCGGTGCCATCAGGCTTTATCAGCGCTGCGGTTTTGTAATCGTCTGGCGTGGCATCGAATATTCAAAGAGCATGGGGATGGATCTGGAAAAGGTTCATCTGGAACAGTCACTGACCTGACAGATAGCCCGGGAGCGTGTGATGACCCCTGAAATGGACGACTTGATCGCCGCGTTCGACCGTCTGGCAGCCGCCGGTTTTGACATGGGGGCCGATTGGGAAGAGGTGCATAATCTCTGCCAGCAGCACGAAGGCGAGCAGGCTTTCGACTGGGGACATGCGCTCTGCCACCGCATCGAAGGCGATGACTGGAACGCCGGTTATTGGTATCGCCGCGCCGGAAAACCCGTCGCGACAGGTTCGGTTGCCGATGAATGGGCGGGGATGCGGGCAGCCTTGTCGGCACGGTAAAGGCCGACCCTCCGCTGGAAGGCCGGCCACTATCGCTTATCTGTTATCCTGCTCGGCTCTTACGAGAACCAGTCCACGTTCGGTGATTCTGTAAGGCTTGCCGTTCAGGGATCTAATTGCCTTCTTCTGCTTCAGCTTGCGGAAGGTGACGAGATCCAGGCGCGAAAATATCCATCCTTCGCGGGTAAAGAGTTGCAGCATTTCGATATTGCGATCGTCGTCGCGTGTGATCTCGATCCGGCCGCCCTGGGCGAGCAGATGGAGAATGCGCTGTTCGGCGCGGGAAATATCCATTGTTTTGATGTCCGCAAAAGCGCTCTTCGGGGAGCGCACAAAAACGTCTCCGAAACCCTTTGCGGGTGTCGGGGCTGCGCTTTTGTCTGGGCCGGATGCCTGACGGCTACCGGCCCCTCAACGGGCCTCTTGGGACGAGAACATCAAAACTCCATAAATGCTCTTCCGGGTTAAACGCGTTACCGAAGGTGGTCAAGTTCCTGAAGGTCGGCAGCATCTGGCGACAGGCGCAATTGGACGTGGATTTTGATGGTGGATCCACCGCGGTGGGACCATTCCCGCTAGCCAGATGTCGGTCATGATGTTCTACTGTCGGCATGGCAGGGGAAAGCATGGCGACGACGCGCAACGCACGGGAAGAAGATGTAGATGTTCTGGCCGAAATCGGTTTCCGCGCCTGGGAGAAGGCGATGGAGGCCATCGGCGAGATGGCCGGTATGCGCGGTAGTGCCCGCGAGGCCTTCGTCAATTTCACGCGTTCCTCCTGGCTGACCATCACCGTCATCGAACATGTTGGAACCGTCGCCGGCTGGGCGGCGCGCGAACATCTCGACGAGCTGATTTCCGATTTCTGGATCGACCCGCAATATCAGGGCCAGGGTCTGGGCAGGGAACTGCTCGAAGAGCTTGAGGCGGAGATCGTCCGTCAGGGTTTCGAAAAGGCGCGGATCGAAACCCATGCGCAGAATAACGAGGCGATCGGCTTCTTCGAAAAGCACGGCTACGTCATTCATTGGCTGTCGGTCGCCTATTCCCCCAAGATAGACCGGGATGTGCAGTCTGTCGGCCTCTCCAAAATATTGGTCGAAGCGCCGCCAAGCGTCAGTTACGGGCAGGAATTCTAGTTCAAACCGAGTTTGTCCAGAACCGCGATCGCTCTATCCGATGCCGCTATCGCAACTATGAACCCTCCGATCTGCAGGATGAAAAACAGCGGCAGGGCGATAGGGAAGGGCGGCTTGCGTGTCTTGTGTCGCAGAAGCCGTTGTGCGGCAAGGGCGCCGGCTCCGCCGCCGGCAAAAGCCAGGAACAGCAGCGTCGATTCTTTCACCCGCCAGTCGCCATTGCGTGCTGCCTGCTTGTCCCAGGCGTATATGCCGAAGACCATAAGATTGTAGGCGACGGCTAGGACAAAAAGCGGCAACTGCGAATTCAGGCTCATCGATCTCGAAACTCAATCATTACGACATGCAACATGTGGCAGAATCAGCCCATTTCGCTGCATTCGCTTGCGCCACCACGGCATTTGTTCTACCTCACGACTTCGAAGAATTCACGCATGAGACGAGCCCAAGATGACCCTGATCGACGTCCGTACCCCTGATCCGAAACGCTTCATTCCTGGCGCCACCGGCGATTGGGAAGTGATCATCGGCATGGAGGTTCACGCTCAGGTCCTCTCCAATTCGAAACTCTTTTCCGGCGCCTCGACCGAATTCGGCAAACCGGCCAACGGCAATGTCTCGCTCGTCGATGCCGCGATGCCCGGCATGCTGCCGGTTATCAACGAGGAATGCGTCCGCCAGGCGGTGCGCACCGGTCTCGGCCTGAAGGCGCAGATCAACAAGCGTTCGATCTTCGACCGCAAGAACTATTTCTATCCCGACCTGCCGCAGGGCTACCAGATCTCGCAGTTCAAGGATCCGATCGTCGGAGAGGGCCAGATCGTCATCTCGCTCGGTCCCGACCGTCAGGGCCAGTTCGAGGATATCGAGATCGGCATCGAACGCCTGCATCTCGAGCAGGATGCCGGCAAGTCGATGCACGACCAGCATCCGACCATGTCCTATGTCGACCTCAACCGTTCGGGCGTCGCCCTGATGGAAATCGTCTCAAAGCCGGACATGCGCTCTTCGGACGAAGCCAAGGCCTATATGACCAAGCTGCGCTCGATCGTGCGTTACCTCGGCACTTGCGACGGCAACATGGACGAAGGTTCGATGCGCGCCGATGTCAACGTCTCGGTCCGTCGTCCGGGCGAAGCTTTCGGCACCCGCTGCGAGATCAAGAACGTCAAC
>DLSX01000036.1:0-7330 GCA_002500765.1 Neorhizobium sp. UBA7851 | reverse complement strand
GAGACCCGTTCCATGCGCTCCAAGGAAGACGCGCACGACTATCGCTATTTCCCCGATCCGGACCTGCTGCCGCTTGAATTCGACGATGCTTTCATCGACGCCCTGCGCGCCGACCTGACCGAACTGCCGGACGACAAGAAGGCGCGGTTTGTTGCTGAGCTTGGCCTGTCGATCTATGACGCTTCGGTTCTGGTGTCGGAAAAGGCGATTGCCGATTATTTCGAAGCCGTTGCCGAGGGCCGCGATGGCAAGATTGCCGCAAACTGGGTCATCAACGACTTGCTGGGCGCCTTGAACAAACTCGGCAAAGACATTGAAGAGACTCCGGTTTCGCCCGCCCAGCTCGGCGGCATCATCGATCTCATCAAGGCCGAAACCATCTCCGGCAAGATCGCCAAGGATCTGTTCGAGATCGTGCTCAACGAAGGCGGCGATCCGGCGGAAATCGTCGAAGCCCGCGGCATGAAGCAGGTGACCGACACCGGCGCGATCGAAAAGGCCGTTGACGAGATCATCGCCGCCAACCCGGATCAGGTCGAGAAGGTCAAGGCCAAGCCGACGCTTGCCGGCTGGTTCGTCGGCCAGGTGATGAAGTCCACCGGCGGCAAGGCCAACCCGCAGGCAGTGCAGGCTCTGGTCAAGGCCAAGCTCGGCATCGAGGAATAGGCCTTGTTCTTCGTGAGAACCGCCGGCGAAGAGGACGTGGAGAAAATCCGCGTCCTGCTGGCGGAGACGTTCCATTCTGCCTACGATCCGTTCTACGGGGCCGATCAGGTCGCAAAAATGGTGAGCGGCTGGAATTCCGCGAATGCGATCCGCTCTCGCATCGGCAAGCGCGAGGGTGAATTTCTTGTGGCGGATGACGGCCGCAAGCTCGGCGGCATTGCGTATGCTGCCATGTATCCCAAGATGGCCAAGACCGTGATGCTGCACCAGCTCTACGTTCGCCCATCATGCCAGAACGAGGGCATTGGTCGCGATCTCTTTGCCGAGATGGAAACATGCTTCCCGGATGCGGAAATCATGCGCGTCGAGGTTGCCCTTCCGAATGTCCGCGCCATGTCCTTTTACGAGCGCCTCGGTTTTTCCGAGGTGGACCGAATGGAGGAGTGGGGAGCACCAAATTCCGGTCTGCCCGCCATCATCATGGAAAAGCGGCTGCAGCAGCACTGATCGGGGACGAGGGGGAGGCCAATCCAATGAGCGAACTGAATATCAGACGGGCGCATGAGGAGGATCTGGGCGCCCTGATCGCCATCTTCGCGGCAGATGAGGTCGGCGGCCATGGCGACACGACGGATCCTTCCGCCTATGAAGACTATCTGCGCGCCTTCCACATGATCGACCATTCCGGCAACGAGCAGCTTTTTGTTGCCGAACTGGAGGGCGAGATCGTCGGCACCTTTCAGATTCTCTTCAACCGCACCCTGACCGGACGCGGCTCGTTGTCGATGATCATCGAGGCGGTGCAGACAAGGCCGGACATGCGCGGTCGCGGAATCGGCGCGAAGATGATCGATTATGCCATGGAGGAGGCGAAGCGCCGCGATTGTCGGCTGGTGCAGCTCACCTCCAACATCAGCCGTACCGACGCGCATCGGTTTTACGAGCGTCTGGGCTTCGCCAGGAGTCATGCAGGCTTCAAGATGAAGCTCCGCTAGGATCACGACCTAGAATCGCTGGACAGGACCGGCGGCAGGCGTCATAAGCAGGATAGCCACTTTCGGCGTCCACAAGTCCCATTCGGCTATTGTCAGAGCGACGGAATACCCCATGAAAGCACTTCTGCTGCAGATATTCACCTGGTGGAACGGTCAGACGATTGGGACGCGTTTCTTCACCTGGCGGCACGGCAAGAAGGTCGGTGAAGACGAGATGGGCAACATCTATTACGAAGGCCCGATGGCATCCTGGGGCAAGCCCAAGCGCTGGGTCGTCTACAAGGGCTATGCAGAGGCTTCCGCCATTCCTCCGGGCTGGCATGGCTGGATGCATTACCGCACCGACGTTCCGCCGTCCCAGGAAGACTACAAGCCGCGCGAATGGCAGAAGCCGCATAAGGAAAACCTCACCGGTTCCTCGCTCGCCTATCGTCCCAAGGGTTCGATGGCCGGTGCAGGCGAGCGCCCGCGCGTAACCGGCGATTATGACGCCTGGACGCCCGGCAACTGAGACTGCCGGAGATCGGCCTGACCCTGACGGTCATTTGGCCATAATCGCAATCTAGTCATCGGGCGCTGAAAGCGCTCGCGACGGGATGAATATGACACGGATAATGCCTCTTCCACGCAAACTCATTCTTGCTGCACTGGTTGCTGCAGCACCACTGCTTGCCACGGAACAGGCTTTCGCTGCGCGAATTTCCAACCCTGTTGCCGTTTTCGCCGGCATCGACAAGATCACCGGCCGCATCACGACGTTCGACGTCTATGTCAACGAGACGGTGCAATATGGCGCGCTGCAGGTGACGCCAAAGGTCTGTTACTCGCGTGACGACACCGAGGCACAGAAGATCGACGGTTTCATCGAGGTCGACGAAATCACACTGGACCGAAAAATCCGCCGTATCTTTTCCGGTTGGATGTTTGCCGACAGCCCCGGCCTCAATGCCGTGGAACATCCGATCTATGACGTCTGGCTGACCGGCTGCAAGCCGCAGTCGGATATCCCGGCACCTTCAAACGCTACGAACTGACGGGCGTCCGGACGCCTCGTCCGGTTAGAAGGGGAGGTGCGGTCGATCGACCGCATCACGCAGCAGCACAAGATACTCGTCCTTGGGAATATCGATCGCGCCGAACGTCTTCAGATGGTCGGTGGTGAACTGTGTGTCGAGCAGCTTGAAGCCGTTCCGGTTCAGACGCTCCACCAGATGCACGAGGCAGATCTTCGAAGCGTCGGTTCGCCGTGAAAACATGCTCTCGCCAAAGAATGCCGCGCCCAGCGAGACGCCGTAGAGGCCGCCCACCAGCATGCCATCCTCCCAGGCCTCCACACTATGGGCATGCCCCATACGGTGGAGTTCGCCATAAAGCTGGCGGATGGTTGCGTTGATCCAGGTGCTTGTCCGGTCCGGTGCCGTCTCGGCGCACATGCCGATCACCTCGTCGAACGCCGTATCGTAGCGGATATCGAAAGGCGCTTTGCGGACCGTCTTTGCGAGGCTTTTCGAGACGTGAAAATCGTCAAGCGGAATGACGCCCCGCATTTCCGGCTCGACCCAGAAGATTTCCGGATCGTCGGCCGCTTCGGCCATCGGAAACAGGCCTATCGAATAGGCTCGCAACAGAACGTCCGGTGTGATTGCCGGGTAATATCTGCCGCGCCGACCTGCCATTTCGCTCCCTGCAGCATCGACCTGGAAGCCGAGACCGGCCTGCCGATACGATGCGAATAAATCCACCTGTCTTGCATTTCAGGCATCGGCATGACGCATGAAGGGTGAGACGGAAAACGCCCGAAGCGATGTGCTCCGGGCGTGTATTATGTCAGTGTTCGTTAGCCCCGGCCAGATAGTTTTCCAGCCAGTGAATATCGTAGTCGCCCTTCTGGATATCGGGGTTGTCGACCAGATCCTGGAAGAGCGGCAGCGTCGTCTTAATACCGTCAACGACGAACTCGTCCAGTACGCGGCGAAGCCGCTTCATGCATTCCTCGCGGGTGCGGCCATGAACGATCAGCTTGCCGATCAGGCTGTCATAGTAGGGCGGGATCTTGTAGCCGGCATAGGCGCCCGAATCGACGCGAACGCCGAGACCGCCCGGAGCGTGGAAATGCGTGATCGTGCCCGGCGAGGGAACGAAGGTACGCGCATCTTCCGCGTTGATACGGCATTCGATCGCATGACCCTGAAACTGGATCTCGTCCTGGGAAACGGAAAGCCCGTCGCCGGAAGCAACCCGAATCTGCTCGTGCACGAGGTCGATATTGGTGATCGCTTCGGTGATCGGATGTTCGACCTGAAGACGGGTGTTCATTTCGATGAAATAGAACTCGCCGTTTTCATAGAGGAATTCGATCGTACCGGCGCCGCGATACTTCATCTTCTTCATCGCGTCGGCGCAGATCTGGCCGATCTTCATCCGCTGCTCGACCGTGAGCGCTGGGGAATTGGCTTCTTCCCAGACCTTCTGGTGACGACGCTGCAGCGAGCAATCGCGTTCGCCGAGATGGATGGCATTGCCTTCGCCGTCACCGACGACCTGGATTTCGATGTGCCGCGGCTTGCCGAGGTACTTCTCCATGTAAACCGCGCCATTGCCGAAAGCGGCGAGCGCTTCGGTGCGGGCGGTGTTGAAGGCTTCTTCCAGATCGGCTTCGGTCTTTGCGACCTTCATGCCACGCCCGCCACCGCCGGCCGTCGCCTTGATCAGGACCGGGAACCCGATTTCCTTGGCGATATCCAAGGCGTTTTCAGGCGTCACTTCGCCTTCCGAGCCCGGAACGACCGGGATGCCGAGTTCGACGGCCGTCTGCTTGGCGGTGATCTTGTCACCCATCAGGCGGATATGCTCGGCGGTTGGGCCGATGAAGGTGATGCCGTGCGCTTCGAGGATTTCCGCGAACTTGGCATTTTCCGACAGGAAGCCGTAACCCGGATGCACGGCATCAGCGCCGGTGATCTCGCAGGCTGCAACGATCTGGTGGATGTTGAGATAGCTTTCGCGCGAAGGCGGCGGTCCGATGCACACGCTCTCGTCGGCCAGGCGGACATGCATGGCGTCCGCATCGGCCGTGGAATGCACGGCGACGGTTGCGATACCGAGTTCCTTGGCGGCTCTCAGTACGCGCAGCGCGATCTCACCGCGATTGGCTATGAGGATCTTGGAAATCATGAAGCGCGCCTTACTCGACGATGACGAGAGGCTGGCCGTATTCCACGGGCTGCCCGTCGGTGATCAGGATTTCGGTGACCTTGCCCGAACGCGGTGCCGGGATCTGGTTCATGGTCTTCATGGCTTCGATGATGAGAAGGGTCTGGCCTTCCTTGACGGTCGCGCCGACTTCGATGAATGCCTTGGCACCGGGAGCGGGCGCAAGATAGGCGGTGCCGACCATCGGTGCCGTAACGGCGTTCTTGTTGTCGGCGGCTGCGACCGGTGCTGCGGCTGCCGGAGCGGCGGCAACAGGAGCTGCTGCGGCGACAGGAGCGGCGGCAATCGGTGCCTGTACGTACTGTGTGGCCGAGGCGCGCGAAACGCGGATGCGCAGATCGTCCTGCTCGACTTCGATCTCGGTGAGATCGGTATCGTTGAGGATGTCAGCGAGGTCGCGGATCAGTCCCTTGTCGATCCCGTTCTTCTTCTCAGACATGGCAAACCCTATTGTTCTGTTCTATCTTGTCAGGCGATTGTGTATTTCAAGGCATGCAGCGCGAGAATGTAGCTCGCCGTGCCGAAGCCGCAGATGACGCCTTTGGCGGCAGGCGCGATCATCGAATGATGGCGAAATTCTTCCCGTGCATGAACATTCGAGATGTGCAATTCGATGACCGGCACCGATACGGCCTTGATCGCATCATGAAGTGCGATCGACGTATGCGTATAGGCACCGGCATTGATGGCGACGCCGACGGCCTTGTCGCCGGCTTCGTGAATCCAGTCGATCAGCGTGCCTTCGTGATTGCTCTGCCGAAAATCGACATCGAAACCAAGTTCCTTGCCCGCCGCAATGCATTGCTGCTTAACGTCATCCAGCGTCTGCCCGCCATAGATGCCGGGCTCTCTTTTGCCCAGCATGTTGAGATTGGGGCCGTTGAGGACGAAAACCGTCTTGCTCATACCGATCTTATGTTCCATCCGAATTCAGCGGCCACCTATAGACCGGTAGGACGGCAAGGGAAAGCCCCCGCCGCGCCGAAACGCCGCTGGTCCACTGATCGGTGAGAAATCCGTTAAGGGCAGGTGGCAAGCCAACCCGTCTTAGCAACTGGCCTTGCCGCAGGAGCGGACATTCTTGACCTTTTCCTCGATCTGCTCGAGGCCGACGGCGCCGAATACCGCTTCATCACCGACGACATAGGTAGGTGTGCCGGTAATGCCGATCGCGTTTGCCAGCTGATAGGCCTGGCGAACGATCTCGTCATTCGGCCTTTCAGTCATCGTCTTGCGGATCTGGGCTTCCTCGACACCAAGCTCAGCCGCAACCGAAATGGCGGTCGCTTCCGACGCATGTTCCTGGCCGACGAGAAGTTCACGGTGGAATTCGGCGTATTTTTCAGGAGCAAGGATACGCACGGCATCTGCAACCTTATGCGCCGCCATGGAATCAGGGCCGAGGATCGGGAATTCCTTCAGCACGAAACGTATGTTCTTGTCCTTGGCAAGGATGTCGTCCATGTCGCTCATGGCGCGCTTGCAGTAGCCACAGTTGTAGTCGAAGAACTCGACGACCGTTACGTCGCCCTTGGGATTGCCGAGCACGACATCGTTCGGGGATGAGAAGATCTCATCCTTGTAGGCGGTAACCGCCTTGGTCGACTGGTCGGTGCGCTGCGCCTGCTGCTTTGCTTCCAGCGCATTCTGAACTTCGATCATGACCTCCGGGTTCTGGATCAGGTATTCGCGAATGAAATCGCCCATTTCCTTTTTCTGGGCGTCGTCAAGCGCGAAAGCAGGAGCGGAGGCAAGCGAAACAGCCAGAACCGTGCCGGCGGCGAGCGTTTTGAACAGGCGTGTCATAAAATTCCTCTTGAAGCTTGGCGACGCGAATCCCGGCCACCCGCATATCATCTGGCGCAAGGCTAAGGCAGACGACGGATAGGGGAAACAGAAAATGTTTATTGCGACATAAGAATGGCTTCACATCTGCGTAAAGCGCCAGGCTGTCCGGGGATGTATTGCGTCAGCCAATCAGCGGCTTGCTGGCCTTTCCTGAATCGCTTTGACAACGGTAGCGTTCACGAGACCAAAAAAAATGGCCGCAGAAGCGGCCATTTTTCCGAAACGATATCGGCAGTTCTCAGAAGAACCCGCGGCGCTGCCACCAGCCGGCTTTTTTCGGCTTCGACGCATCTTCTTCGCCCTGCGGCGCGGGATTGACGTCGGAACTCTTCACCACGGCTTCGCTCGACGACGAGATGTTAGAGGCGCGGTTGGCGCGTGCCGGCTTTGCCTCTTTCTCGTCGGTGGACGGAGCTTCAACCGAAACAGCTTCGGTTACTGGCTCTTCCGCCTTGGCTTCGACCACCGGGGCGGTCGTAACCGGTTCGGCAACAACCTCTGCAACCACTGCGGCCTCTGCTTCGGCGGCGGCCGCCGCGGCAGCTTCCGCTTCAATTGCCTTCTTGCTGCGGCGGGCGCGCTTCGGCTTTGCCGGCGGCTCGACTTCG